>NZ_JAPJDM010000010.1:0-40680 GCF_026242095.1 Streptomyces sp. NEAU-W12 | reverse complement strand
GACGCGCATGGTGTTCCCTTCCCTGGACGAGGTGGGAGCGCTCCCATGAGGACATCAAGTCATCTTTGTCGGTGGCTCGTCAAGGGGCTGGAGCGAGGGGAGGGCCTTGCGACCGGGATCAGCTCTCGGTGTCCCGGCGGAACGCCACTACCGGCTCCTGGGGCTGCCGGGGGGCCGGCCCGACCGGGTGCCCCGGAGCCGGCCCGAACCGCAAATCGTCGGACGGGCCGTCGGGCGGACCGGTGCGCTCCGGTCGGGTGGCGGCGCGCGGGCGTAGAGGTACGGGTCGGCGCCCCCGGCGGACCTCGTGCGGGCGAACTCGCTCATGGCGCGGGGTTGTCCCCGTTCACGCCCGGATCTATGGTCGACCAGCGGGTGCAAGCGCTTTCTGTCTCCTGCGCGACCGACGGGGGACTCCCGGGGAACGGGAGTCCGCCGGCAGCCTGTGCCCGCAGACCGTCCAAAGGAGTGCCGATGTCCCTGCCCCCTGTCCGCCGCCGCGTCGCCGTCGTCGGCACCGGCGCCATCGTCGCCGGCGGCCACCTGCCGGCGCTGCGGGCCCACGCCGACCGCACCGAACTCGTGGCCGCCGTCGACGTGGACCCGGGCAGGCTCGGCAGCTTCCGTGAACTGGCCGGGGGGCAGGTCGCCGGATACGCCTCGGTGGACGCGATGCTGGACGCCGTACGCCCGGACCTCGTGCTGATCGGAACGCCGCCGTCGCTGCACCGGGAGCAGACGGTGGCCTCGCTCCGGGCCGGCGCCTGGGTGCTGTGCGAGAAGCCCTTGTGCCTGTCGCTCGCCGAGTACGACGAGATCGCGGCCGCGGAGGACGCGTCGGGCGCGTACGCCTCCGTGGTCTTCCAGCACCGCTACGGGTCGGGCTCCGTCCACGCCCGGGAACTGATCGCGAGCGGTGCCCTGGGCACCCCCCTGGTCGCGCACTGCCAGACCACCTGGCACCGGGACGCCGCGTACTACGCCGTCCCCTGGCGCGGACGGTGGGCCACCGAGGGAGGCGGCCCGACGATGGGGCACGGCATCCACCAGTACGACCTGCTGCTCCATCTCCTCGGCCCGTGGGAGGAGATACGGGCGATGGCGGGCCGGCTCGTCCACGACACCGAGAGCGAGGACGTCTCCACCGCCCTGGTCCGCTTCCGGGGCGGCGCCCTCGCCACCGTCGTCAACAGCGTGCTCTCGCCGGACGAGGTGAGCCGCGTCCGCGTGGACTGCGCCGACGCCACGGTCGAGCTGACCCACCTGTACGGGCACCGCAACGACGACTGGTCGTACACCCCGGCGCGGCACGTCCCCGCCGAACGTGCCGCCGCCTGGCGCACCCCGCCGCACGACGTGCCCAGTTCGCACACGGCCCAGCTCGGCGCCCTCCTCGACGCCTACGACGCCGGTGTCCGGCCGCCGGGCAGCGGTCAGGAGGCCCGGGGAACGCTCGAGTTCGCCGCCGCCCTGTACAAGTCCGCGTTCACCGGCAACCCGGTGCGGGCCGGTGAGATCGTGGCCGGCGACCCCTTCCACACGGCCATGCACGGCGACCACCCCGACTGGTCCCCGAAGGAGCACGCATGAGCACCCGCGCCGAGCAGGTCGCGCACACCGCCCGTGCCGCCCACGGCCTCCGCGTCGGCCACACCCACGGTGAGGCCGTCACCGTCACCACCGCGGACGGCACGGAGATCCTGCGCTACGTCTACCGTCCCGACCCCGACGCCTTCGAGTCCCGCAAGCCGTACGCACACCCGTTGCGCACACTCGCCGGCCGCACGGTGACCGGGTACCGGCCGAACGACCACCGCTGGCACAAGGGCCTGCAGATGACGGCAAGCCACCTGTCCGGGCAGAACTTCTGGGGCGGCAACTCCTACGTCCACGGGCGCGGTTACCTCCCACTGCCCGAGCGCATCGGCTCCATGCGCCACGACGGCTTCTCCGCGTTCACGGCCGGGGCCGACCGCTTCGACTGCACCGAGGACCTCACCTGGGTGGAGAACGGGGGAGCGGAGTGGGCGCGCGAGGAACGCGGGCTGAGCGTCCACTCGGTGGACGAGGAGGCCGGTGCCTGGGTCCTGGACTGGTCGATCCGGCTCACCAACGTCTGTGACGAACCACTGGTGTTCGGCTCTCCGACCACCGCCGGACGTGAGATGGCCGGCTACACCGGCCTCCAGTGGCGCGGCCCGCGCGATTTCACCGGTGGCACGGTCCTCGCGCCCGGTGCCGGCGGTGGTGATCCGGGTGCGGGTGCGCAGGCGGGTACGGGCAGGTTCATGGGCACGCAGGGTCCGTGGCTCGCCTTCACCGGTGAGCACGACGAGACCGACGGTCATTCCACGCTCGTCTTCGCCCACGCCCCGGAGAATCTCGACACGCGCGCCGCGATCCACGTCTCGCACTGGTTCGTCCGTTCCGAGCCGATTCCGTCGGTGGCGTTCTCCTGGGCGTTCTTCGAGGAGTTCGCGCTGCCGCCCGGCGAGTCCTTCGCCTACCGCTACCGGATCGTCGTGGCGGACGGCGCCTGGGACCGTGAGCGGGTGGCCGCGTACCTGGGGAGCCTGCCGTGGTGAGCGGGCCCGGACCGGCGTCTCCGCATCCGCTGCCCGGTGCGGTGGGGCTGTCCCACCTGGACGCGTACGACTGGGAGGCCGCCGACGGCGTGTGCGGTGGCAGCCCGCACCTGCACCTGGTGTGCACGGAGGCGTACGTCGTCACCGCAGGCCGGGGCGCGGTGCAGACGCTCAGCCCCGACGGCTACCGGGACATCCCGCTGCGGCCCGGTTCGGTCGCCTGGTTCACCCCGGGCACCGTGCACCGGATGGTCCGGGACGGGGCCCGGGGCAAGGACGGGGACCGCACCGGCGGTGGGGACCACGCTCTGCGGATCACCGTGCTGATGCAGAACAGCGGCCTGCCCGAGGCCGGTGACGCGGTCCTCACCTTCCCGCCCGACGTCCTCGCCGACCCGGACCGGTACGCCGCCGCCGCGGCTCTGCCGCCCGGCACGGGTCCGGATGCGAAGGCCGCGGCCCGGCGCCGCCGGGACCTCGCGGTCGAGGGTTTCCTCGCCCTGCGCGAGGCGTCCGTGGCCGGCGACCCCGGCCCCTACCGGGACTTCCAGCGCGCCGCCGCCCGGCTGGTGCGCGACCGCGTGCCGGTCTGGCGACAGCTGTGGCGGTCCGGCGCCCTGGCCGCCGCCGAGCGCACCGGCGCCCAGCTCGACGCGCTCGCCGACGGTGACCCCGCCTACCTCGCCGGGGCCACGGCCTACGCGGCCGAGCCCACCCGGCGCGGCGGGTTCGGCATGTGCGGACGGCGGGACGAGTACACGCCGGTGGGTGTCACGGTGCCGTACGGCGACGGGTGAACCACCGGGACGGGGCAGCAGCCGGACCGGGTGCGGCTGCTGCCCCGGGACGGACGCCGGTCACCGTTCCCGCACCGGCTGCTGCCTCGAGCCCCCGTACGAGTGGGGGAGGCGGGCCGAGGCCACGGCGAGGGCGGTGGCCGCGCTCGCGATGCCGAGGACCGCGCCGGCGGCGACATCCCCCGGATAGTGCACGCCCGTGTGGATGCGTGAGTAGCCGACCGCGCCGGCCAGCGCGCCGAGCGGGACGGAGGCGGCGGGCAGGACCGTACCGACGGCGGTGGCGAACGCGACCGCCGACGCGGTGTGCCCGGACGGGAAGGAGGCCGACGTGGGCATCGGGACGTGCCGGTCCACGGTCACCCGGGCGGCCTCCCGGTCCGGCCGGTCCCTGCGGACGAGACGCTTGCCGAGGATGTTGGCCGATGCCGATGCCACGGCGATCGCCCCGACCCCGACCAGCGCGGCCCGCCGCGACCGCGACCCGCCCAGGGCGAGGGCACCGGCGAGGGCGAACGAGATCTTCGAGTGGTCGGCGGCGTGCGAGAGGCGGCGCAGCGCCCGGTCGAGGGCGGGCGTGGGAGTGGCGGCCACCGCCGCGTACAGGGCGCCGTCGACGGACCGGAGATCACTGAAGACGGCGGACACCACCCGGCGGAGTCCGTCGGCAGGAGGTACCGGCGTCGTCAGCGGGCGGGTCCCGCCCTGGTCGGTGGTGGTCGGCTCGCTCATTCGTCTCTCCCGCGGTGGTGTTGTGGAGCAGGGTCCGCGCGTCCGGGGCCCGCCGGGCACACCCGCACCGCGGACCGGGAATCACCAGGTGCCCACGGTACGCGTGGTCCGCCCGGTGCGTTCGCGCACCCCCGTCGCCCCTCCCGCCGCCACGCCCGGCGGTGGCGCCGCACCGGCCTGAACCGAGGAGGCCCGACGGCTGCCCGCACTCACCGGGCGCTCCTCGTCAGCCCGCCCGGAAGGTGCGCAGGCGGAGGGAGTTGCCGACCACGAAGACCGACGAGAAGGCCATGGCGGCCCCCGCGATCATCGGGTTGAGCAGGCCGGCCGCGGCCAGTGGCAACGCGGCCACGTTGTAGGCGAAGGCCCAGAAGAGATTGGTCCGGATGGTGCCGAGGGTGCGGCGGGCGAGCCGGATCGCGTCCGCGGCGGCCCGCAGGTCGCCCCGTACGAGGGTCAGGTCACCGGCCTCGATCGCCGCGTCCGTGCCGGTTCCCATGGCCAGCCCGAGGTCGGCCTGGGCCAGCGCGGCGGCGTCGTTGACCCCGTCACCGACCATCGCGACCGAACGGCCCTGCTCCTGAAGGCGCTTGACCACGTCCACCTTGTCCTGCGGCAGCACCTCGGCGAAGACGTCCTCGGGCGTGATCCCGACCTCGTGGGCGACGGACCGGGCCACCGCCTCGTTGTCGCCGGTCAGCAGGACGGGCCGCAGGCCGAGCGCACGCAGCCGGCGTATCGCCTCGGGGCTGGTCTCCTTCACGGCGTCGGCGATCTCCAGTACCGCGCGCGCCTCACCGTCCCAGGCCACCAGGACGGCGGTGCGCCCGGCCGCCTCGGCGGCCTCCCGGGCCCGCGCCAGGTCCGCCGGCGGCTCCATCTCCCACTGGGCCAGCAACCGTTCCCGGCCGACGAGCACCGCGTGGCCGTCCACGACCCCCTGGACGCCGAGTCCGGGCACGTTGGTGAAGTCCTCCGGAGCGGGCAGGGCGCCCAGCTTCTCCAGTGCCCCGCCGGCGACGGCGCGTGCGACGGGGTGTTCGGAGGAGTGCTCCAACGCGCCCGCCAGCCGGAGCACTTCGGCCTTGTCGGTGCCCGCGGCCGGGTGCACGGCCAGCAGGGTCATCCGGCCGGTGGTGATCGTGCCGGTCTTGTCGAGCACGACGGTGTCGACGCGGCGGGTGGACTCCAGGACCTCGGGGCCCTTGATGAGGATGCCGAGCTGCGCGCCGCGTCCGGTGCCGACCATGAGCGCGGTCGGGGTGGCGAGGCCGAGGGCGCAGGGGCAGGCGATGATCAGTACCGCGACGGCGGCGGTGAAGGCGGCGGTGAGTCCGGCGCCGTTGCCCAGCCAGAAGCCCAGGGTGCCCAGCGCCAGCGCGATCACCACCGGCACGAAGACCGCGGAGATCCGGTCCGCGAGGCGCTGCGCCGAGGCCTTCCCGTTCTGCGCGTCCTCCACCAGCTGCGCCATCCTGGCCAGTTGGGTGTCGGCTCCGACCCGGGTGGCCTCCACGACGAGACGCCCGCCCGCGTTCAGCGTGGCGCCGGTGACGGCGTCCCCGGCGCCCACCTCCACCGGGACGGACTCGCCGGTGAGCATGGAGGCGTCCACCGCCGACGTGCCCTCGACGACGGTGCCGTCGGTCGCGATCTTCTCGCCGGGACGTACCAGGAAACGGTCTTCGACCGCCAGTTCCCCGACGGGAACCGTCTCTTCACGCCCGTCCGGGCGCAGCACGGTGACCTCCTTCGCGCCCAGTTCCAGCAGTGCCCGCAGCGCCGTACCCGCCTTCCGCTTGGCGCGCGCCTCGAAGTACCGCCCGGCCAGCAGGAACGCGGTCACACCCGCGGCGGCCTCCAGGTAGATGTTCCCGGCGCCGTCCGAACGGGTGATGGTCAGCTCGAAGGGGTGGGTCATGCCCGGTGTGCCCGCGGTGCCGAAGAAGAGAGCCCACAGTGACCACAGGAACGCCGCCGAGGTGCCGACCGAGATCAGCGTGTCCATGGTGGCCGCACCGTGCCGCGCGTTGGTGAACGCGGCCCGGTGGAAGGGCCACCCCGCGTACGTCACGACCGGGGCGGCGAGCGTCAGCGACAGCCACTGCCAGTACTCGAACTGCAGGGCGGGGACCATCGCCATCGCCACGACGGGCACCGACAGCACCACGGCCGTGATCAGCCGCTCCCGCAGCGGACGCAGCTCGTCGGGCGAGGCCGGAGCCGGAGTGTCCTGGCCCGCCGCGGGCGGCG
Organism: Streptomyces sp. NEAU-W12; assembly: GCF_026242095.1. Taxonomy (NCBI): domain Bacteria; kingdom Bacillati; phylum Actinomycetota; class Actinomycetes; order Kitasatosporales; family Streptomycetaceae; genus Streptomyces; species Streptomyces sp. NEAU-W12. The sequence continues at coordinate 34,313 of NZ_JAPJDM010000010.1, read as the reverse complement.
CGGGCGGCGCGGGCTCCTGTGCCGTGTACCCGGTGGCCTCGACGGTGGCGATCAGGTCCCGCACGGTGACGTCCTCGCGGTGCGACACCCGGGCCTTCTCGGTGGCGTAGTTGACGGTGGCGGTGACCCCGTCCATCCGGTTGAGCTTCTTCTCGACCCGCGCGGCGCACGAGGCACAGGTCATCCCGCCGATGGTCAGCTCCACCTGTGCCTCGGCCCGGTTCTCGGCCGGTCCCCCGGCGGGCGTGGCACCGGGTTCGTTCCCGGCGCCGGCTGTACGGACGGTCATGAGTGCTCCTGGTGACGAGGGCCGGCCGGACAAGCCCGACGGCCGACCGCAGTATACGGGTCGGGGGTATCTGTCCCGCAGGTTCAGGTATACCCCCCATGGGTATGTGATTCAAGGGGTGCCGACCTTGACTGTATACCCCGTGGGGGTATGGTGAGATGTATGGACACCGACCCGGAGCCGGGCCGGGCGCACTGTTTTCGAGGAGAGACGGCCATGCAGACCGGACTGAAGATCACCGCATTCGCCGCAGCCCTGGCCGCGACCTTCGGTGCGGCGTACGGCGTCGGACAGGGGCTGGATCCGGTCGCCGAGGACGGGGCACCCGTCTCCGCGCACGACGAGCAGCACGCCCCCGCCTCGCCCGCCCCGCACGGGGGCGACGGTGGCGGCGGGCACGAGACCGCTCCCGCGGGGGGCCTGCAGATCTCCGACGGCGGCTACACCCTCGACCTGGGGACCCCGACGGTCGAGGCCGGTCAACGCGCCGACCTGCGGTTCACCGTCCGGGACGACAGCGGGCGGGCGGTCACCGAGTACCGACGCGAGCACGACAAGGAACTCCACCTCATCGTGGCCTCGCGCGACCTGCTCACCTACCGCCACCTGCACCCCACGCGCGCCGCCGACGGGACCTGGAGCACCCCGGTCGACCTGCCGAGGGCCGGCGGGTACCGGGTCCTCGCCGACTTCACCCCGGCGGCGAAGGGTGCCGAGAGCCTCACCCTCGGCGCGGACCTCGCCGCTTCCGGTCCCTCCCGGCCGCAGCGCCTGCCCGAGCCCCGTGACACGGCCCGGGTCGGCGGCTACGAGGTCCGGCTGGACGGAGCGCTGAGGCCGGGCCGCAGGACCGGGCTGAACCTGACCGTCTCCCGTGACGGCAAGCCGGTCACCGACCTCCAGCCCTACCTCGGTGCCTACGGCCACCTGGTCGCCCTGCGCTCCGGAGACCTCGCCTACCTGCACGTCCATCCGAACGGTGAACCCGGTGACGGCAGCACCGAGCCCGGCCCGGCGGTCTCGTTCACTGCCACGGCGCCCAGTGCCGGCAGCTACCGGCTGTTCCTGGACTTCAAGCACGACGGGGTCGTCCGTACCGCGGCGTTCACGGTCCGGGCGGGCGCGCAGTCAGGTGTGGGGGCGGACACCCCCGCACCGGACGCGCCGGACTCCGGTACCGGGGGTCAGGACGGGGACGGTCACGGCCACTGAGCCGGGCCCGCCGTCCGCCGGGCAGGGCCGCCGCGGCCGGTCCGTGGCACACGCTTCACGCCACGACGACGCGCAGCCCCGCCTCCTCGAACCGGCGCACCGTCTCCGGAGCCACCGCCGAGTCCGTCACCAGGGTGTCCACCGACTTGGCCGGGCAGATCCGGGCGAACGCCCGCCGGCCCAGCTTGCCGGAGTCGGCTGCCACGACCACGCGCTCGGCCCGCTCGCACAGCAGCCGGTTGACCGCCGCCTCCGCCTCGTCGTGTGCCGCCGCTCCGTGCGCGACGTCGAAGGCGACGACACCGAGCACCGCCACGTCGAGCGTGATCTGCTCCAGCACGCCGTCCGCGAGCGGCCCGACCAGCTCGTACGACTGGGCCCGTGCCACACCGCCCGTCACCACGATCTTGAACTGCGGACGCACGGCGAGTTCACCCGCGATGTTGAGCGCGTTCGTCACCACGGTCAGGGCGGGCGACCCGGACGCGAGATCACCGCGCACCGCCAGCGCACGCGCCACCTCCGTGGTGGTCGTCCCGCCGGTCAGCCCGACCGCCTCGCCCGGCGCGAGCAGATCGGCCACGGCCCGGGCGATGCGCTGCTTCTCGGAGGCGCGGCGCGCTGTCTTGTAGCGCAACGGCAGCTCGTACGAGACCCCGTGCGCCACCGCCCCGCCCCGGGTGCGCACCAGCATCTGCTGCCCGGCGAGCTGGTCGAAGTCCCGGCGGATCGTCGCGGCCGACACCCGCAGCTCGGCGGCGGTCTCGTCGACGTCCAGCCGGCCCCGTTCGGCGAGCAGTTCCAGCAAAGCCTGCCAGCGGGCGTCCCGCGACATCCGCCCTCCCGTCGTGCGGTTCCCGTCCTCTTCGGGCCTACGGCGACCCTAGCGCACCCCGCTTCTGCTCGAATGCTTGATTCTGCTTGAAAACAAGCTCTATCTTGCAAGAACAAGCATGAAGTCAATCGCTGAGAGCCAGGGGTGGGGCGGTCATGACGTATGTCGAGGACGAGCTGACGAGTCAGCCCGAGTGCTGGACACGTGCCGCGGCCCAGGCGGCCGCGCACACCCGGGCGCTCCCCGCCCCGGGGGAGCGGGTCGCGGTCGTCGGCTGCGGCACCTCGTACTTCATGGCGCAGGCGGTGGCGGCCCTGCGCGAGGGCTCGGGCCAGGGTGAGACGGACGCCTTCGCGGCCTCGGAGTTCCCCCACGGCCGGGCCTACGACCATGTCGTCGCCCTCACCCGGTCCGGCACCACCACCGAAGTCCTCGGGCTGCTCGACCGGTTGAAGGGCGACATCCGCACCACCGCGCTCACCGCCGATCCGGACACTCCCGTGACGACGTCGGCGGACGAGGCCGTCGTGCTCGACTACGCGGACGAACGCTCCGTCGTACAGACCCGTTTCGCCACCACGGCCCTCACCCTGCTCCGCGCACATCTCGGCCTGCACGGAGCCACGGCCGTCGAGGACGCGCGCACCGCCCTCGCCCAACCGCTGCCCGAAGGGCTCGCGGACCGCACCCAGTTCACCTTCCTCGGGCGCGGCTGGAGCGTGGGTCTTGCCGGCGAGGCCGCGCTGAAGATGCGGGAGGCCGCACTGTCGTGGACCGAGGCCTACCCGGCGATGGAGTACCGGCACGGCCCCATCAGCGTCACCACCCGCTCCACCGTGACCTGGATGCTGGGCGACGCACCGGAGGGCCTCGCCCAGCAGGTCCGGGACACCGGCGGGTTGTGGATCCAGGGCACCCTCGACCCGCTGGCCGAACTCGTCCGCGTCCAGCGCCTTGCGGTCGCCGTGGCGGCGGCCCGCGGTCTCGACCCCGACCGCCCCCGCCACCTCACCCGCTCCGTCGTCCTCGACTCCTGACACCACCGCCCAAAGGACAGGCCGTGTCCCTCACCACCACCGGCGAACTCGTCGGCCGCGCCGCCGCGGCCGGATCGGCCGTCGCCTCGTTCAACGTCATCACGCTGGAACACGTCGAAGCCGTGATCGCCGGCGCCGAATCGGCAGGCGCCCCCGTCGTCCTCCAGGTCAGTGAGAACGCGGTGAAGTTCCGCTGCGGCCGCCTGCTACCGCTCGCCCGCGCCGCCGTCGCCGCCGCCGAACGCGCCGCCGTGCCCGTCGCGCTGCACCTCGACCACGTCCAGAGCGACGCCCTGTTGCGCCAGGCCCCGGACGCCGGCTTCGGCTCCGTCATGTACGACGCGGCCCGGCTGCCGTACGCCGAGAACCTCGCCGCGACCAGGGCGGCCGTCGACTGGGCACACGCCCGGGGGCTGTGGATCGAGGCCGAACTGGGCGAGATCGGCGGCAAGGACGGCAGGCGCCCGCTGGACGCCCACGCGCCCGGAGCCCGCACCGACCCCGAGCAGGCCCGCGCCTTCGTCGCCGGCTCGGGCGTGGACGCGCTCGCCGTCGCCGTCGGCACCACGCACGCGATGACCACCCGCACCGCAGCCCTCGACCACACCCTCCTCGGACGCCTGTCCGCCGCCCTGGACGTTCCCCTCGTCCTGCACGGCTCCTCGGGCCTCCCGGACGCCGAACTCACCGCCGCCGTCGGCTCGGGCATCGCCAAGGTGAACATCGGCACGGCGCTGAACATCGCCATGACCGGCGCCGTCCGCGACTTCCTCGCCGCCCGCCCCGAAGCGGTCGACTCCCGCGGCTACCTGACCGCGGGCCGCGAGGCGATGACCCGCGCGGTGGCGGCCGTCATCGGGAGGCTCACCGCCCACTGAACCGCCCTGGGCCCGGGCCGACCGGGAACTTCCCGGCCGGCCCGGGCGCCGGGCCGACGGCCGAGGACGGGGGGGGGGAGGGGGCGGCCTACCGCTTCACGGCCTTCAGTACGACGAACTTCCGGTCGCTCGCGACCACCTCGCTGTTCCCGAACAACCGTCGCAGCTTCACGTGGTAGCCCAGATGCCGGTTGCCGACCACCCACAGCTCACCACCCTGCCGCAGGGCGCGTCGGGCACCGGTGAACATGCGCCGGGCGGTGGCGTCGCTTGTCGCCTGGTGGGAGTGGAACGGCGGGTTGTTGAGCACCAGGTCGACACTGGAGTCCGGCACACCCGTCAGACCGTCGCCGACCCGGAACTCGGCATGCCCGGGTACACCGTTGGCCCGGTAGGTCGCCTGCGCGGACGCCACCGCCTGGAACGACTCGTCCACGAACAGCAGCTCGGCCCGCGGGTCGGCCAGGGCCACCGCCGTACCGACGACGCCGTTGCCGCACCCGAGGTCCACCACCCGGAGCCCCGGCCGCTCCGACGACGGCTGCGGCAGGTGCCGGAGGAAGAACCGGGTACCGATGTCGAGCCGGTCCGCGCAGAAGACCCCCGCGTGGTTGACGACGGTCCGGCCGGACACCGCGCCGATACCGTCGGGCAGCCGGTAGCTGTACGGCCAGGGACCGGCGGGACGGACCAGCGCCGGGTCCGGGGTGCAGAAGATCAGCCGCGCCTTCTTCTCGGCGAGGGAGGTCCGGGTGGGGCCGATGATCCGTTCGAAGAGGTTCAGCGTCGAGGTGTGGATCTCCTTCACCATGCCGGTGCCGACGACGACCGTGCCCTCGTGCACCGCGGGCGCCAGACGCAGCAGCTGGTCCTCCAGCAGCGCCAGGCTCTTGGGCACCCGCACCAGCAGCACGTCGATCCGGCCCGGCGGCGGGTCCTGCGTGGTGAGCAGCGGCACCGTACCGGGCCCGACCCCGGCGCGTGCCAGGTTCGCGCGGGTCGCCTCCTGTCCCAGCCAGGAGTCGGTGATCTGCGTCGGCCGGTGGGCGGCGAGCGCCGTGACGAGCGCCCCCCACCGGTCCCCGACGACCACGACCGTGCCGTCCAGGGGCACCTCTTCCCGGTCGAGATGCCCGAGCAGGTACTCGTCGGAGGCGTCCCAGGCGCGCAGCCTGTCGCGGGGATCCTCGGGGAAGCGGGCCAGTACCGGCGCGCCCCACGCAGTCGTCATGCGGTCGTTCATCGTGTGGACCAGGCTAGCCGAGCCGCAGCTCGGAGGGCGCCGGGCGGGAGACGAGCCGCGGGAGACGAGCCGTCGGGCACGATGGGAACCATGGACGGTGAACTGTTCCCCCGGACCCGGGCCGAGGTCGCGCCCGGAGCGGTGCACGTGCCGCACTGGCTGGACGCCCGGACACAGCGCACCCTGCTCGACGCGTGCCGCGCGTGGGCCCGGCCGCCCGCCGGGCTGCGTACGGTCCGCACCCCCGGCGGCGGCACGATGACCGCCCGGCAGGTGTGCCTGGGCTGGCACTGGTACCCGTACGGCTACGCGCGCACCGCCGTCGACGGTGACGGCGCCCCGGTCAAGCCGTTCCCCGCTGGCCTCGGCGAACTCGGACGCCGTGCGGCGGCCGACGCACTGGGGGCCCGGGCGGCGCCGGGGGCCGCGTACGACGTCGCGCTCATCAACTTCTACGACGGTGACGCCCGCATGGGCATGCACCGCGACGGCGACGAGGAGAGCGACGCGCCCGTGGTGTCGCTGAGCCTCGGCGACACCTGCGTCTTCCGCTTCGGCAACCCCGGCACCCGGGCCCGCCCCTACACGGACGTCGAGCTGCGCAGCGGTGACCTGTTCGTCTTCGGCGGGCAGTCGCGGCTCGCGTACCACGGGGTCCCCCGCGTGCACGCGGGCACGGCACCACCGGAGTTGGGGCTCACCGGGAGGCTGAACATCACACTCCGGGTCAGCGGCCGGTAACCGGACGCGGTCGCGATCATGGGAGACTCGCCCTCATGAGCGGGAAGGCGGACCCCCGGCCGGCGGGGGAAGGGACCACCTCGAGGACGCGGCTGGACCGGGGGCGCGGTGCACTCGGGCCCGCGTTGGAGCTCGTGCACACCGGACGTGCGCCGACCCGCGCGGTACTCACCGCGGAGCTGGGCGTGACGCGGGCGACGGCAGGTGCGGTCGCCGCCGAACTGGAGGCACTCGGCCTGATCCGGGTCGACGCCCGGCCCGGCGCGGCGGCCGGCTCCCAGGGCCGTCCCTCGCACCGGCTCTCGGTCGCCGAGGACGGCCCGGTGACGCTGGCCGCGCAGGTGCACGCCGACGGCTTCCGGGCCGCCCTGGTGGGCCTCGGCGGCCGGATCGTGGCCACTGCCCCCGGCTGCGAGGTCATCGACGCCGACCCGGCGAAGGTGCTCGGTTCCGTCGTCGCGGCCGGCGCCGGCCTGCTCCGGGAGACCGGGCGCCGGTGCGTCGGAGCAGGGCTCGCCGTGCCGTCCGCGATGGCCGAACCCGAGGGACTGGCCCTCAACCCGATGCACCTGGCCTGGTCCGAGGGCGCCCCGGTGCGGGAGATCTTCGCCGAGCAGGTGCGCGCCGCCGGCCTCGACGGCCCCGCCTTCGCGGGGAACGACGTCAACCTCGCCGCCCTCGCCGAGCACCGGCACGGCGCCGGGCGCGGCGCGCGCGACCTGCTGTGCGTGGCCACCGGCCACCGGGGCGTCGGCGGCGCACTGGTGCTCGACGGCCGTTTGCACACCGGCAGTTCCGGCCTCGCCCTCGAGGTCGGTCACGTCGCCGTCAATCCCGGGGGCCGCCCCTGCCACTGCGGCAGCCGGGGCTGCCTGGACGTCGAGGCGGACCCGCTGGCCTTCCTCACCGCGGCCGGCCGCGAACCCGGCCCCGAGATGTCCCTCCTGAAACAGGCCGGCACGCTGATCCGCGAGCACGACGACGACCCTGCCGTCCGCTCCGCCGTCGCCACCCTCGTCGACCGCCTGGGGCTGGGCCTGGCCGGCCTGGTGAACATCCTCAATCCGGACAGGATCATCCTCGGTGGCCTGCACGGCACCCTTCTGGACGCCGCCCCGGACCGGTTGCGCGCCGTCGTCGCCGACCGCAGTCTGTGGGGCCGCAGCGGCGGCGTCCCGATCCTGGCCTGCGCCCTGGACCACAACAGCCTGGTCGGCGCAGCCGAGCTGGCCTGGCAGCCGGTCCTGGACGACCCCCTGGTGATCCTGGCGTAACCGGCCGGCGTGAGGGCAGGCGGTACGGCGGACGCCCGGCCGACAGGCGCACCCTGCGCGGACCGTCGCACAATGACCCACGAGGTACGAACGGTCCGTGCCGACGGGCCGCAGAAACGGGTCCCGTGAGCGGACCCGTGTCGTACGGACCGGACCGACCGACAGAAGGCCGAGGTCATGACCGACAAGCTCACCGTGAGCGTCCTGGGAACCGGCATCATGGGGGCGGCGATGGCACGCAGCCTCGCCCGCGCCGGCCACACCGTCCGCGCCTGGAACCGCACCCGTGCCAAGGCCGCCCCGCTCGCGGCCGACGGCGTGCACGTCGCCGACAGCCCCGCGGAGGCGGTCGAGTCCACCGACGTCGTCCTGACCATGCTGTACGACGGCCCCGCCACCCTGGAGACCATGCGGCAGGCCGCACCCGCGCTGCGGCGCGGCACCGTCTGGGCGCAGTCCACCACCGCCGGCCTCGAAGGCGTCGCCGAGCTGGCCGGCTTCGCGCGCGAGCACGGCCTGATCTTCTACGACGCCCCGGTGCTGGGCACCCGTCAGCCCGCCGAGGCCGGACAGCTGACCGTGCTCGCCGCCGGACCGGCCGAGGGCCGGGACACGGTGACGCCGGTGTTCGACGCCGTCGGCGCCCGCACCGTGTGGACCGGGGAGGACGGTGCGGACGGCAGCGCGACCCGGCTCAAGCTGGTGGCCAACAGCTGGGTCCTCGCGGTCACCTCGGCCGTGGGGGAGACCCTGGCCCTGGCCAAGGCACTGGACGTCGAGCCCGGCGGCTTCTTCGGCCTCATCGACGGCGGGCCGCTCGACATGGGCTACCTGCGGGCCAAGGCGGGGCTGATCCTCGACGGGCCGCTGTCCCCGGCCCAGTTCGCCGTGAGCACCGCCGCCAAGGACGCCCGGCTGATCGTCCGGGCCGGCGAACGCAACGGCGTACGCCTGGACGTGGCCGCCGCCGGCGCCGAGCGCATGGAACGCGCTGCCGCCGGGGGCCACGGCGACGAGGACATGGCCGCCGCCTACTACGCCAGTTTCGACCGGCCGCCGGCCTGAGCGCCCCACCGGGGCCGGCCCGCGCTCCCGACTCCGCAGACCCTCACTCCCCACCCCGGGTGCCCGTGCGCACCGTCCGGGAAGCCGTCCGCAGCACCTCCGACCGCAGACCAGACCCCTCGAGGAGTCCGTCATGTCCAAGCCTCCGCTGCCGCCCCGGGCCGACGCCCTGCTGGGCCGTCCCAACCCCTGTGTCATGGCCACGCTCCGTTCTGACGGAACACCCGTCTCCACCCCCACCTGGTACGTGTGGGAGGACGGCCGTGCGCTGATCAGCCTCGACGAAGGCCGGGTCCGCCTGAAGCACCTGCGCCGCGACCCGCGGGTCTCCCTCACCGTGCTCGCCGATGACGACTGGTACACCCACGTCACCCTCATCGGCCGCGTCGTCGAACTGAAGGACGACGAGGGCCTGGCCGACATCGACCGCCTCTCACGGCACTACACCGGCAATCCGTACCCGGACCGGGTGCGGCCGCGGGTCAGCGCCTGGATCGAGGTCGAACGCTGGCACGGCTGGGGCGCGATGAAGGACAGCGACCAGCCGTCCACCTGAGTCCCGGTCCCCGGAGCGGAACGGGCTCACCTCCCGGGGTCGCCAACACTCCCTGGGGAAAAGCCGGTTCCGCCCCGGCGCCGGCCACGGCAGTGCAGGCCGGGAGCAGTCGTCGCAGCGCCGCGCACTCCTGCGGGGGTGCGCACGGCGCCGCCGGCCGTACGAGGGCAGGAAGTCGGCTTCCCCAGCCGGGGAGCTGAACGAGCACGCAACCGTGGCGCACTCCGGTGGCGGCGGGCCCGCGGTGACGGACGCCCCGCCCCTCGCGGTGTTCGCCCACCGCCCCGCCTCCGAGGCGATCGACGAGGACGGGTACGGGCGTCGGCTGTGCGTACCGGACGAGGAGTCCGGCCGGCACGGCAAGGGCGGCGCGGCACGCCCTCCGAGCGAGGCCTTCCGTACGGGAGGAGGCCACCGCCCGGTCAGCCGGCGACGGCGGACCGGGCGGGAGCAGGTTCGGGCCGGTGGCTCTCGACGGCGTGCTCGACGAGCGTGACGTCCGCGAACCGGTGCGCGGCGTGCTCGGGGGCGGTGATCCTCGGATACCGGTCCCAGTCCACGACGGGAGCCGCGGAGGGGACCGGCAGCGTGAACCACACGACCTTGCCGGACTCGCCGTCCGGCAGGGCGCCCCAGCTCTCGCTCATCGCGGCCACCATCGCGAGCCCGCGCCCACAGGTGGCGAGCGGAGCGGCGTCCCCGAGGACCGGCAACCGCGGGTCGTGGTCGTGCACCGAGACCTTGAGCCGGTCGAGCAGCACCTCCAGCTCGACCGTGCAGGTCTTGTCGGGCCGGGCGTGCCGGTGGACGTTGGACAACAGCTCCGTCACACCGAGCGAGGCCCGGTCTATCAAGGTGTCCATATGCCAGTAACGCAATTGCGCAGATACGATTCTGCGGACCTGGCCGATCCTTGGCGGCAGAGCCTGGAGCTCCACCGTGCAGTGTCTGCTTGGGTGAGTGATCACAGCTGCGACTCCCCGGTGTCAGGCCCGGACGGGCGTCCGGAAGAACACGGAGTACGGATCCAGCAGGGTGCCTGCGTGGCGTGGCCGCCTGCTGTCGTGGCCGGCGGGCTGGTTCGCAGCGTTATCGCCGGTAAACCCAGAGTGACGTGAGAACAGCGTGACGCAGGGGCTGGGGCGGCGCAACTCGCGGGCATCTCAGGCGCCGCGCCCCGATGCCCGGCGTACGGCTTCGACGAAGCGGCGCGCCGCGGGCGGCCCCGGCTCGCCCGGCGCCGGGTCGTGGTCGCCCAGGGTCAGCAGGTACCGATGGCCGTTGAGGTCGGCCAGGGCGCGGTCTCCCGGGGCGAACCAGGGGCGGGAGGCACGCACGGCCTGCACCGGTGCGCTGTCGATCTCGCTTCCGTAGCTGGTGAGCAGCTCGAGCCTGCCGTCGCTGATCCGGACCTGCCCGGCCCGGGTGAGTGACCGCAGCCGTCTGCCGATCCGCACGCCCCTGGCCGTGAACTCCGGCTCGGCCATGCCCTGCCCCCTCGTGCGCGTCGGTGTACCGGACCGTGCTCCGCGGGCCGGATCGTGTGCTGGTCCAGTGTGTCCCCCCGTCCGGGACCTTGCTCCGCGGGCAGTCTGCCCGCCCCCGCCGTCGAGCACCAGTACGCGCACCCCTCTTCCCGGGGGCGTCCGAAGCACTCGCGCGAATGCGCCCCCGGCCCCCTGCCAGGTGCCGGGGAGGGGCGCCCGGGCAGGCCCCAGGGCTTCCTTTGAGCTGCCCAAAGGGGTGTTTATGCAGGTGAGAGGTGGTTCACAGGGTCCTATGATCGGTGTGCCGGCCGCGCTGGACGCCGTCGGCGCCCAGCGTAAGGAGCCTTGTCGTGAGCACTTTCCAGTCGTCCCCGCCGTCCCCGCCGTCCCCGCGGCCCCCGGGCGGTCTCACGCTCGACGCCGACCGCAGCGACTCCGGCTACCGCGACTGGCTGAAAGAAGCCGTGCGCAGGGTCCAGGCCGACGCCAACCGGTCGGCCGACACCCACCTGCTGCGCTTCCCGCTGCCCGAGCGGTGGGGCGTGCACCTCTACCTCAAGGACGAGTCGACGCACCCGACCGGCAGCCTCAAGCACCGGCTCGCCCGCTCGCTCTTCCTCTACGGACTGTGCAATGGCTGGATCCGCCCGGGCCGCCCGGTGATCGAGGCGTCCAGCGGTTCGACCGCCGTGTCCGAGGCGTACTTCGCGAAGCTGATCGGGGTGCCCTTCATCGCGGTCATGCCGCGCACGACGAGTGCCGAGAAGTGCCGCCTGATCGAGTTCCACGGCGGCCGGTGCCACTTCGTGGACGACCCGCGCACCATGTACGAGGCGTCGGCCGTGCTCGCGGCGGAGACCGGCGGCCACTACATGGACCAGTTCACCTACGCCGAACGCGCCACGGACTGGCGGGGAAACAACAACATCGCCGAATCCACCTTCCGCCAGCTGAAGCTGGAACCCCATCCGGAACCCGCCTGGATCGTCGCCACGGCCGGCACCGGCGGCACCTCGGCGACCCTCGCCCGCTACGTCCACTACATGCAGTACGACACCCGCATCTGCGTCGCAGACCCCGAGAACTCCTGCTTCTTCGAAGGCTGGACCACCGGCGATCCGGACGTCACCTGCGACCGCGGCTCCCGCATCGAGGGCATCGGCCGGCCCCGGATGGAACCGAGCTTCGTGCCCGGCGCTATCGACCGGATGATGAAGGTCCCCGACGCGGCCGCCGTCGCCGCCGTACGGGCTCTCGAGCAGGCGATCGGCCGCAAGGCGGGCGGCTCCACCGGTACGGGGCTGTGGAGCGCGCTGAAGATCGTCGCGGAGATGGTGGCAGAGGGGCGGCAGGGGAGTGTGGTGACGCTGCTGTGCGACCCGGGGGACCGCTACCTCGACAAGTACTACTCGGACACCTGGCTGGCCGATCAGGGCCTGGACATCGCCCCGTACGCGGCGACGATCGGGACGCTGCTGCGGACGGGAGCCTGGCCCGACTGACCGCGGGAGCCCGTCCGGACCGACGGCCGCCGCCCCTCCGCCCACGGTCGCGTGACCTCGAGCGAGTGCCGGAGGCGGGTCAGTCGTCCGAGGGCTCCGCCGGCTCCTCGGGCTCGCCCGCCACGACCAGCCGCGGCAGGTGCTCGGAGATCTCACCGCGGGCCCCGGCCGGCAGTCCGAAGTCCGTGACCAGCGTGTCCACCTGGTCCAGGGAGGCGAACGAACTCAAGCCCACCGTGCCCCACTTGGTGTGGTCGGCGACCACGACCACCCGCCGCGCCGACTGCACCAGACGCCGGTTCGTCTCGGCCTCGGCGAGATTCGGAGTCGACAGCCCGGCCTCGACCGATATCCCGTGCACGCCGAGGAACAGCAGATCGAAGTGGAGCATCGCGATCGCCTGGTCGGCCACCGGCCCCACCAGTGAGTCGGACGGCGTACGCACACCGCCGGTCAGAACGACCGTGGCCGCGCCCTGCCGGGGCCCCGAGGTGCGCTGCGCCGCGTGGAAGACGTCCGCCACCCGCACCGAGTTGGTGACCACGGTGAGGTCGGGCACGTCCAGCAGCTGATTCGCCAGTGCGTACGTCGTCGTACCGCCCGAGAGGGCGATCGCCGCGCCCGGGGAGACCAGTTCGGCCGCCGCCCGCGCGATGTCGTCCTTCGCGCTCAGCTCCAGACCGGACTTGGCCTCGAAGCCGGGCTCATGGGTGCTGGCCTCGACCAGCGGGACCGCGCCGCCGTGCACCTTCTCCAGCACGCCCTGACGGGCGAGGGCGTCGAGATCGCGGCGGACCGTCATGTCCGACACGCCGAGCTTGCGGGTCAGTTCGTTCACCCGGACTCCGCCGCGGCGCCGGACCTCGTCGAGGATCAGGGCGCGCCGCTGCTCCGCGAGGAGGTTCTGATTCTCGCTCACGTACGCTCCGGTCCTTTCGCCGCCAAGCCGTCCGACACGCCCCGCGCACCCGGTCCGACGGGCACGTTCCGCCCGCCGCCGGTGCGTCGGCGTCCCATCCTCGCATGCCGGGGCAAGCGCGGCGCACCCGGTGATTCGTCGCGCGCATGCCATTACGCTCCCGCGGGCCGCCCGTTCGTCACCCGGCTCGGGGAAGTTCCGTGAGGAGGGGTGCCAGCCGCTCAGGATGAGGGGATCCTGTTGCCCGCACGGACGGATCCGACGAGGTGTCACCGGGGGGAAGTGCGAAGCAGTGGAGCGTGCGCAGGAAGGCAGACCCGCCGAGCGGGGCGAGACCGTGGGCGGCCCCGCCGAGGGGCCGAAGGACTCGGGAACCGCCCTGGAACTCCTGGTCCACGGGGTGGGCGGTGCCACTCCGAAGGACATGCTGAACGACCCGCGCACCGTGCGGATCACCGGCGACGACGTCGCCGCCGTGTTCCGGCGCGCCGACGACGTCCGGGCGGAGCACGGACCCGCCGGCCACCGGGAGGAACCGGTCCCCGAGGCCTACGTCTGGTGCAACCTCACCTCCGGGAACGGCACCCGCGCCCTGTGGCTGTTACTGCTGCCCTTCATGGTGGTCAACCTCGCCCACTGGATGCGCCCGACGGCCCGCGGCCGCAGACGCCTCACCCGGCTGTACGGACTGCTGGTGCGGCTCGCCGGACTGAGCCTGACGGTGCTCCTCGTCGCGGCGGCGTGCGAGGTCGCCCTCGACCTGGCGGCCTGGCAGTGCGCGGGTACACGGGCGTGCGCCGACCGGCACTCCTGGCTCGGCTTCCTCTCGCCCGAGGCCTCCGACGGCGGCTGGTGGAGCGAGCCGGGACGCCGGCTCGCCCTCGCCGCCCTGGTACCCGCCGCCCTGACCGGGCTGCTGTGGTACCTGTCCCTGCGCACCTGGAGCGCGTACGAGTCCCAGCAGCCGATGACCCACGAGACCGCGCCCGAGGACGACGGCCCCGTCGCGCTGGGCCGGCCCGGTTTCTGGTACGGCCGGCGCCTGGTCGCCCGACTGCGCGCCGCGCACACCGCCGCCGGACTGCTCACCGTCGCCTTCGCACTCGCCCCCGCGGCCGCCCGGCACGACCGCGCACCGGGCGGATCCGAGACCCTGGCCGTCCTCGGCCCGCTCCTGCAGGCGTCCCTGCTCGCCGCCGCGGCCGTCGTGGTGTGGGTGGTCTGCCGCCGCGGCCGTACCGACCGCCGCCTGGACGACGCCCTCGACGCACGCCTGCTGCGTCTGCTGCCCCTCGCCGCGCTCCTCCTGCTCGCCCTCACCCTCCTGTACGCCGGATGGCGCCGCCCCGGCTGGGAATCGGCCGGCCGGCTGCCCGGCGACACGACCTTCGGCGTGATCACCCTCGCCCAGGGCCTGCTCGTGACCGTCCTCGCCGGCGTCGCCCACGCCCTGCACCGCGGCGCCCCCGACCGGCGCGCCGCCATGCGGGGCCTGGCCGGGCCGGCCGTCGCGATGCTGGCCTGTGCGCTGGGCGGCGTGATGTCCGGCGGCGTGGCCCAGCGCGTCGCCGACTGGCTGGACGGCACCGGGACGTCGATCCCGGGGCCGCCGGTGGTCCTGACCTGGCAGGCGTCCGTGATCCCGCCGCTGCTCGTCCTGATCCTCGGGCTCTGCTGCTGGCTGGCCCGGCGGGCCTGGCACATCGCCCGCGACGAGCGCGCCGCCGTGGCACGCGAGTTCCCGGACGAGACCGGCGACCCCGCCCGCACCCGGCGGATCGCCAACGCCCGGGCCATGGCCTCCCTCACCGACCGGGGGCCCCGCATCGTAGCCGTCACCTCCGCCGCGACCCTGCTGCTGGGCGCGGGCGCCCTCGCCGGCTCCCTGACCACCGGCCGCACGCCCGGCGAGGCCGCACAGGGAACCTACGCCGTCGTCCACGGTGCCGCCGAGACGGCGCAGGCGCTGGGCTCCTGGCTGATCGGACTCGGCTTCGTACTGTTCGTCACCTGGGGCCGGCGCGCCTACAAGGACTCCTCCGCGCGGCGCACGATCGGCATCCTGTGGGACGTCGGCACCTTCTGGCCGCGCGCCGCCCATCCCTTCGCCCCGCCCTGCTATGCCGAACGCGCGGTGCCCGACCTGACCTGGCGGATCGAGACCTGGACGCGGGCCACCGGCGGACGTCTGGTGCTCTCCGGCCACTCCCAGGGCAGCGTCCTCGCCGCCGCCGCGGCCTGGCAGCTCACCCCGTCCACCCGGGGGCGCGTCGCCCTGCTCACCTACGGGTCCCCGCTGGAGCGGTTGTACGGCCGCTGGTTCCCCGCCCACTTCGGAACGGACGCGCTCGGCGCACTGCACCAGGAGGTCGACTGCTGGCGCAACCTCCACCGCCGCACCGATCCCATCGGCGGCCCGGTGCGGCTGCCCGGCGGCCGTGGCCCCGAGGTGGACCGTCCCCCGCTCAAGGACCCGCTGGCGTACGGCCGCACCGAGAGCCACCCGCTGCCCACGCCGATCCTCGGCCACTCCGACTACCAGGCGGACCCGGCCTTCGCGGAGGAACGCCGACAGCTGCTCGCCCGGCTGCGGCCGGACGTCCCCGCACCGCGGCACCCCCAGGAGCCCGGCGACGGCGCCCGCACCGGCTCAGGGGCCCCCGCCGGGTGAGGGGCCAGGGAGCAGTGACGCGCCCGCGCCCCGGCCAGGGCCTGGTGCGAAAGACCCGCATGCCGGGCGCGACGGGCCCTGGGTCAGGACAGCTCGGGCAGATCGTCGGCGTAGAGCAGGGTCAGGTCGTCCGTGCTCGGCTCCGGCAGCTGGGCGACCCGGCTCGCGTGCCGCTCCACCATCGCCTCGAACGTCTGCCGCGCGGTGCGGCCGTTGCCGAAGGCGGGGCCCTTGGGAATCTCCGTGAAGTACTTCAGCAGGCCCTCCGAGGCACCCGGGGCCAGCCGGTACTCGTGCTCCTCGGCCTGCTGCTCCACGATCCGCAACAGCTCCCCGGCCCCGTAGTCGCCGAAGGTGATGGTCCGTGAGAAACGGGACGCCACACCCGGGTTGACGGACAGGAACCGCTCCATCTCGGCGGTGTACCCCGCGACGATCACCACGACCGCGTCCCGGTGATCCTCCATCAGCTTCACGAGCGTGTCGATGGCCTCCTTGCCGAAGTCACGCCCGGAGTCCTCGGGGGAGAGCGCGTAGGCCTCGTCGATGAACAGCACGCCGCCGCGCGCCTTCTCGAACGCCTCCTGGGTACGGATCGCCGTGGATCCGATGTGCTCGCCGACCAGATCCACGCGCGAGACCTCGACCAGGTGCCCCTTCTCCAGCACGTCGAGGGAGGCGAGGATCTCGCCGTACAGCCGCGCGACCGTGGTCTTGCCGGTGCCCGGGGAGCCCGTGAAGACCAGGTGACGCTTGACGGACGCGGCCTTCAGCCCCGCCTGCTGCCGACGCCGGCCCACTTCGATCATGTCGGTGAGGGCCCGCACCTCCCGCTTGACGCTCTCCAGGCCCACCAGCGCGTCGAGTTCGCCGAGCACGGTCCTCGACGGACGCGTCTCCTTCTCCTCCGGCCCGGTGGCCGGCTCGGGCGGCGTCCGCTCGGCCGGCTGCCCGGGCAGGGCGCCGAGCAGGCCGGGGGAGTGGCCGGTGGTCTGCACGACCGGCTCCGGTGCCGCCGGCGACGTGAGGCTGCCGCTCTCGTCGCTGGTGCAGTCCTCCACCAGCGGACCTCCCGCGCCGGCGGCCGCGCCGCTCTCGGCGAACTCGTACCCGCCGCGCGCGCAGCGTTCCGTGCGGCACTTGCGCAGCGTCGTCCGGCTGCCGTCTATCACGTGGAAGCCGTAGCCGCCGCTGCCCGTGACCCGGCAGTCGAGGAAGCTGCCCCGGCCGCCGGCCGAGACGTAGACACCGGCCTCCGCCGGGGAGGCGATGGTGCAGCGCTCGACGGTCGGGTCGGCGCCCTTGGTGACGATCACGCCGGTCTGCATCCCGTCCAGGGTGCAGCTGCTGAGGGTGCCGCCGCTGCCGTGGTCCCGGAACCAGGCTCCCGTGGCCGCCTCCCGGATCCGGCAGTCGTCGAGCTGGGCGGTGGCGCCGTCGCTCACCGACACGGCGGTGTTGCGCACCTGCGACAGGTCGCTGTCGACCACGTCCGCGCGCGAACCGCGGTCGAGGACGAACAGGGCGTCCGGCACGTCGTGCACCCGGCACGAGTCCAGGACGACGGTGGCGCCGTCGCTCACCCACACCGCCGGATAGTCGCCGGTGCTGTCGAAGATCTCGCACTGGTTGGCGTCCGCGCGGGTGCCCGGGTCCCACACCGACAGGCCGTTGCGGCCGAACTGCCGCACGGTGGTGCGGGTCATGGTGAGCACGGAGCGGGACCGCAGGTCGACCGCGTTCTCCGGGATGTCGTGAATGCGGCAGTCGGCCAGCGTCAGCACCGCGTCGGTGTCGAGGGTGACCCCGTCGCCGGTGGTGCGGTGCACATCGCAGTCGGTGAGGTGCGCGGTCGCCCGGCCGGTGACCTGGACCCCGCTGCCCCGCACCTCGTAGACCTCGCAGCCCACCGCCTCGAGCGCCGATTCGTCCCCGGTCGCGGTCAGGCCCGAGCCCGCGGCATGGTGCACACGGCAGCGTTCAAGGCGGGGCCGGGCGCCCCCGCGCACCGCGATGCCCGCCTGCCCCGCCGCGACCACCTCGCACTCCTCGAACACTCCGCCCCCGCCGTCGAGCACGGCTATGCCGATCCCCGCCGGATTGTCGACCGTGCAGCGGCGGACCGTCGGCCGGGCGCTGCCGCGCACCTCGATGCCGGCCGCGGACCGGGTGACCACCCGTATGTCCCGCAGCTCCGGGGTGCCGTCCTCGACCAGCAGGGCGGGCGCCGCCGCGTCCTGCCCCTCCACGTGCAGGTCCTGGACCACCGCCGAAGCGCGTACGGTCAGCGGAACCCCGTCCAGGGGCGCGATGCGCACCGATCCGGACGAGCCCTCGGGACCGCGAAGGGTCACCGCCCGCTCCACGACGAGATTCTCCCGGTAGGTGCCGGGAGCGACGGTGAGGACGTCGCCTTCGGCCGCGGCCTCCAGGGCGGCGGCGAGCGACGCGTACTCACCCGTGCGGCGCCGCCACCGCGATGTGCCGGTGTGCGTCACCTGGACCGTGCCCTGTGCCATGGCGTAGCTGTGCCCCCACCTTGTTGTACGCGGGTTTGTCGTCGATTCCTTCGGCCGGACCACCGTAGCGTGCGCACGGCCGCCGGATTGACCAGAGGCGGAAGACCGTCGGCTTCCGGCGCCGCTCCTGCCCCGGTCGGGGCCCGCTTCGTCCCCTGCCCGGTCCAGGACCGCGCAGGGGACGAAGCGGGCGCCAAGGAGCAGCCGTCCCGCGCCCTCGACCGGGGCCGCCCCGGGCGGGGGTGCGCCGAAGCCGGTGAGCACGGTACGCGTCGTCGCCGGCGCGGTGTCCGGCGGGCGGGCCGTCGCCGGTACGCGGCGTCGGTCCGCAGGGGGAGTGCCTGCCCGGCCGCGGGTCGGTGTCCGCACGGGCGTGCTCGAGAACCCGTGGCACCGTGGCCCGCACCTGGTGGCTCGCCGTGTGCTGTTCGCACGCGGCACGGGGGAGGGCGTGTTCGGCGGCATCCCCGGTGAGGGCACCGACGAGCGGAGCGGCGACGAGAACGGGCGCCGGCGCCACGAGCGCCGGCCGGCGCTCGGACAGGTCCCAGGTCGGCCGGACGGCACAGCGGATCGTGCCGCCGGAGCCGGAGCCGGAGCCGGAGCTCGCCGACCGCACCGGCGCACCCCCTTCCCCCTCCGTGGCCGTCCCGTGGTACCCCCGACGGGGCCGTTCACCCGGGGTTGCGCCGGTGGAGAGAGGTCACCCCGGCGTCACCCCGGGCCCCCGCCGACCTCCCGGAAAGGCCGACGGGTGGACCCGGGACGCGGTTCCCGCGCACGCGCAGGGCCCGCACGGCACCGCGGCGTCCGGACGTGTGTCAGGCGAGGACCGTGACCGGATCGCCGACCCGGACCGTGCCGGGCGCGAGGGGCACCAGGTTCTGCCCGAACACCAGCTTGCCGCCGAACCGGCGGTGTCTGCCGAGCGAATGCAGGGGTTCCCGGCCGCGCCCGGCGGTGCGCTGGTCGGTGGTCGTCACCACACACCGGCCACTGGGTTTGGCGACGCGGAAGGCGACCTCGCCGACCGTGATGCGCGACCAGGTGTCCTCGGCCCAGGCGGTGGTGCCCTCGACCACCAGGTTCGGCCGGAAGCGGTTCATGGGCAGGGGCCCTTCGCCCGCGTGATCGCCCTCGGCGACCAGGGCGTTGAGGGCGTCGAGGGACGCGGTCGTGGTGAGCAGCAGGGGATAGCCGTCGGCGAGGCTGACCGTTTCGCCCGGCAGCGCGAACCTCGGGTCCACCGGCCGGCGCGTGGCGGGGTCGTCCAGGTGCACCAGACGCACCTCGGAGCCGAGGAAGGCGCTGCACCAGGCGTGCACGGCGTCGTCCTCGGCCGGCACCACGTGGATCTTGTCGCGGAAGATCTCCGCCCGCTCGGCGGGGCCTGCCGGCACGGCCACTGCCACCGGGGCCCTGCCGGGCGCGGACAGCCGCAGACCGCCGCCGGGCAGCGGCTCGGCAGCGGCCAGCGCGAGGCGCGGGTGCCTGCGTTGTGTGACGACCCTTCCCCCGTCGTCGATCAGCATCCAGCGCCGGTCTCCGGCCGGTCCCCAGGGCTCCACGACGACCTCCGGGAGAGACAGGCTCCGGAAGGCCTTGACCGGATGGATGTGAAGCGAGTGCAGCAGCATGTTCCCCATGGGGTCATCGTGCCAGCCGGTGACGACGACTTGGGGGGCTGCGGCCCGCGGGACGGCTCAGGGCCCGGGGCTCATCGTCCGGAACGGCTCGGTGTCCGGTACTCGGCGAGCACCGGACACCGCTCAGTACCCGCGGTACTGCTGGTTGTTGTACGGGTCCTGGTACGGCGCCGGCACCGGGCGCGGGGCCGCGGGGCGCATCGCCTCGTAGCCCGCGCCGGGAGTGGCGGGACGCGGCTGCTGCGGCTGGGGGCCGGGGTAACCGCGCGGTGCGGTGGCCTGCTGCGGGATGTACGGCGAGTACGCCTGCTGGAGCGGCGCCGGCTGCTGCGCCTGCGGGTACCCGTAGGCGGGCTGGGAAGGGGCCGCCGGGAGCGCGGGCAGCGCCGAGGGAAGCGCGGGCAGGTGGCTGCCCGGCGCGTCGTAGGCGGAGGGGACCCGGATCGGGGCGATCTGCGGGGTGCCCCGCTCGGCCACGAGCGAGTCGTAGATCGGAGTGTCCGGGAAGGAGGCGGAGTAGTAGCCGCCGCCATAAGTGGAGCGGGGGGAGGTCATGGCCATAAGTTAAGCCCACGATGTGCTGGTTGGGGAGACCGATAAGAGGGTTGTTTTCCGTGCCCGTCGTGCCCTGGGATAGCTAATCCGGGCGAACTTGGATGAAACGGCTGTACGTTCGGGTGACTGTCTGGTAAAAGCCGAGTTCCGGCGGGGTTGCCTGCGGTGATCGACCTCTGCGCGCACGCCCCGTGGGAGTTCCCGTGCGCGGGTACTAGGTTGTGCGGACGGAACACGACGCATGCCGGGCACCGCCCGGCGAGGTGACACGTGATGGGGGCGGACATGTCAATGTCGAAGGGGTCGAACACGCCGGTGCCGACCACGGCACTCCGCGTGGAACTGGGGTGGCGCGCCGGTCCCGGAGTACCCGACGCGGACGCCTCCGCGCTCCTGCTGGCCGGCGGCAAGGTCCGCTCCGACGGCGACTTCGTCTTCTACAACCAGCCCGCCCACTCCTCCGGAGCCGTCCGGCACGAGGGCAAGCGGAACGCCGGAGGGCAGGTCACCGACACCGTCCTCGTCGACCTCGCGCGGGTGGAGCCCGGCATCGAGACGGTGATCCTCGCGGCCTCCTGCGACGGCGGCACCTTCGACCGGATCCCGGGCCTGTACATCGAGGTCAAGGACGTCGCGCAGGGCGCCGTCGCCGCCCGCTTCGACAGCACGGGTGCCACCAGCGAGAGCGCCTTCGTGCTCGGCGAGTTCTACCGCCGCCAGGGCGCCTGGAAGTTCCGCGCCGTCGGACAGGGCTACAGCAGCGGACTCGAGGGCCTGGCCACCGACTACGGCATCACCGTCGACGAGCCGCAGCGTGCCGTTCCCGCCGCCCCTGCCTCCCCGGCGGTCGCCCCGACGCCCCCGGCCCCGGAGCCCCCGGTCACCGCCCCGCCGCCCCGGCCGGCCGGCCCGCCCCCCTCGGCCGCGCCCCCGGCCGCGTCGCCGGCGCGGCTCACCAAGGTGACACTCACCAAGGCCGCCCCCTCCGTCTCGCTGACCAAACAGGGCGGAACCTCGGGCGCCCTGCGGGTGAACCTCAACTGGCAGGTGCGCAAACAGTTCTCCGGCTGGGCGGGCAAGCTGGGCCGTCCGGTCGCCACGCACGCCGACCTCGACCTCGACCTGTGCGCCCTGTTCGAACTCAGCGACGGCAGCAAGGGAGCCGTCCAGGCCCTCGGCAACGCGTACGGGGCACTGCGGCGGCCCCCCTTCATCCACCTCGACGGCGACGACCGCACCGGCGCCGTGGACTCCGGCGAGAACCTCACCGTCAGCCTCGACCACAAGCAGTACTTCCGCCGCATCCTCGTCTTCGTCACCATCTACGAGGGCGCCCGCTCCTTCGCCGACCTGCACGCCACGGTCACCCTCCAGCCGCAGCACGGCGCCGCGGTCGACTTCTCGCTCGACGAGTGCACCGTTCCCTCGACGGTGTGCGCCCTCGCCCTCATCACCAACACCGGCGGCGACCTCGTCGTCCAGCGCGAGGCCCGCTACCTGGTGCCCGAGCGGGGCGTCAGTCCGCAGCGCACCGTCGACCGCGTCTACGGCTGGGGCATGAACTGGACCCCCGGCCGCAAGTGATCCCCGGCCGGCAGCGGCTCCGGCGGCACGGGATCCCCGGCCGGGCATGAGACGTCCTGACGCCTCGTGACACCTGACGGGCCGCCGGTTCAGCCCTCGTCGGGCACGGCGCCCGGACGCGGGTAGGTGCGGCCCTTCCAGGCCGCACCCCGCCCGCGGTGGTGCCGCACCGCCGAGTCGACCGTCATCAGCAGGTACAGGAACGCGGTGAACGGCAGCAGGGGAGCGAGCCACAGCGGCTGCCGGTAGTAGCGCAGCATCGGAACGTACGTCCCCGCCATCACCAGCCAGGCGGCCGCGCCGGCGGCCACGGCCGGCGTGCTCCCCGTCGCCAGCCCCGCGACCACCGTCACCGGCGGCACCAGGTACACCAGTGCGAGACCCGCGACCGTACCCGCCAGCAGCACCGCGCTGTGCCGCAGCTGCGCGTACGCGCTCCGCGACACCATGCGCCACAGGTCGTCCAGCCGCGGGTAGGGGCGCACACTGTGCACCCCGTCCGCCAGCCCCAGCCAGACCCGTCCGCCGCAGGCCTTGACCGCCCGCGCGAGCGCCACGTCGTCGATGACGGCCTGCCGGACGGCGTCCGGGATCCGCGCCCGCCCGGCCGCCTCCGCACGCAGCAGCACGCAGCCCCCGGCCGCCGCGGCCGTCCGCGACCCGTCCCGCCCGATCCGGCGGAACGGATACAGCTGCGCGAAGAAGTACACGAACGCCGGCACGATCATCCGCTCCCAGGCGCTTTCCACGCGCAGCCGCGCCATCTGCGAGACGACGTCGAACCCGCCGGTACCGGCCGCCGCGACCAACCGGCGCAGGCTGTAGGGCGCGTGCGCGATGTCGGCGTCCGTGAGCAGCAGGTACTCGGGCGCACGCGCGCGTGCCAGGCCGATCCCGTGCCGCACCGCCCAGAGCTTGCCGGTCCAGCCGGCCGGCGGCTCACCGGGCGAACCCACGGTCAGCTCCAGCCCGCCGTGCCGGTCCGCCAGCTCACGCGCGAGCCGCCCGGTGCCGTCCGTACTGCCGTCGTCGACGAGGAAGACCTCCGCACGCCCGGGATAGTCCTGGGCGAGCAGCGACGGCAGGCTCAAGGGCAGTACCGCCGCCTCGTCCCGCGCGGGAACGACCACGCACACCGACGGCCACGACTCCGGCTCCCGCCGGGACGGGAGCCGGACGTCCGTACGCCAGAAGAAACCCTGTCCGAGCAGCAGCCACAACCAGGCGGCGAGGGACACGACGGCGGTCCAGGCAAGGGCGCTCACGTGCGCAGTCTGCCCCGGACGAGCGGCCGGACACGGCCCATCGTCTATCGTGACCGGGTGAAGATCGCGCTCATGGACTCCGGAATCGGCCTGCTGGCGGCCACCGCAGCGGTACGGCGCCTCCGCCCCGACGCCGATCTCGTCCTCTCCCTCGACCCCGACGGCATGCCCTGGGGGCCCAGGACCCCTCAGGACCTCACCGCCCGCGCCCTCGCCGTCGCCGAGGCGGCCGCCGCGCGCCGGCCCGACGCCCTGATCGTCGGCTGCAACACCGCGACCGTGCACGCGCTCACCGCCCTGCGCGCCCGCCTCGAACCGGTCCTGCCCGTCGTCGGCACCGTCCCGGCGATCAAGCCGGCTGCGGCCGGCGGCGGGCCGCTGGCGATCTGGGCGACCCCCGCCACGACCGGCAGCCCGTACCAGCGAAACCTGATCCGGGAATTCGCCGGCGGCGTCGACGTCACCGAGGTGCCGTGCTGGGGGCTCGCGGAGGCCGTGGAACGCGCGGACGAGAGCGCGATCACCGCCGCCGTCGCCGCCGCCGCCGAGCTCACCCCGGACGAGGTGACGACCGTCGTCCTGGGCTGCACCCATTACGAACTGGTCGCCGAACGCATCCGGGCCGCGGTGCAGCGCCCCGGCCTGCCGCCGCTCGTCCTGCACGGCTCCGCCGGAGCGGTCGCCGCCCAGGCCATGCGCCGCCTCGGCGAGCGGCCCGCCCCCGGGACCCCGGCGACCGGCACCCTCACCGTGCTGCTGAGCGGACGCGAGGGCACGCTGCCCCGGCCCGCCCTCACCTACGCGGAAGGCAGGCTGCTCCAGCAGGTCACCCCCGCGGTGTGACCCCGGCCACCCGACACCTCGGCCCCACCCCCGCCCGGTCGGCGCAGTGACGCCGGGCGACGCGGTACCCGGGGGGCGAAACGTGAGTAACCTCGAGGGCATGAGGGACCAGCCCCGTGGCGCCCACACCCCGTACCCCCACGTCTGGACCGGTCGCGCGACCAACCGGATGCAGTGGCTGCCGGCGCTGATCGGTGCCGCCTGCATGGCGCTCGGCATCGTGCTCGCCGTCGACTCGGCCTGGTCGAACGGCACCGCGCCGCTGGCCATGGCCGTCGTCGGGTGCATCGCGGCCGGACTGCTGGTCCTGTTCGGCACCCTCGCCTTCGTGCACGTCGCGCTGCGGGTCGACGAGGAGAACGTGGAAGTGCGCTGCGGCCACATCGGAGTGCCGCGCCGCCGCATCCCGCTGTCGCACGTCGCCGGAGCCGAGTTCGTCCCGCACGTCACACCGCGGCACTGGGGCGGCTGGGGCTACCGCTGGCGGCCCGAGAAGGGCACCGCGGTCGTCGTGCGCCGTGGCGAGGGCATCGCGCTGAGCCTGTGGGACGGACACACCTTCACGATCACCGTGGACGACGCGGAGGCGGCGGTGAGCGTCATCCGTGACCGTCTCCACCCGCACCGGCCGGACCCGGCGGGCTGAGCCACCGCGCCGGGGCGGCCGCGGTGCGAGCCGGACCCCGCCCACGGAAGTGTCCGTCGGCCGCCCCGGTGCACCGGAGGCGAGCGGACGGGCGGGCCGTCGCGAGTCCCGCGAGTGCTCCCGCCCCCACCGGGCCGCGGTGAAGCCCAGCGCGTCGCTCATGGCGGCGACCGCCGCGACGGCCGTCAGCGCCGCACCCTCCGACGCGCCACGGGCGTGGCACGCACACCGCGCCACAGCGCACCCGGCACCCGGCCGAAGACCGACGCCGGCAGCGCCGCCCCGACGACGCCCTGTCCGGCCGCCGGCCGGAACGGGGTCCAGTGCGGCCGGCCGTCGGACAGCACGGTCCGGCCGGCCGGGGTGCTCGACTCCCCGAAGCACCCCGGACCCCCTCCCCGGCCCGCGTCGTGACGCACCACCCCGAGCGCGGTCCGCCACAGTTCCACCCGGCGCGGGGCCGGCCTGCCCCCAGTGCTTCGGCCGGCCCGGCGTTCCCGGCGACCGTCCGGGCCGGCCCGGCCCCCCTGGCGGCGGCACGGCCGGGGCCCGGGCCGGTCGCCGTAGACTCGCGGAGTGACCGTCACCGCAACCTCCGTCGGCGAGTCGGACCCGATGCCCCCGCAGACCGCACCCGGCGCGTGGCGCCGGCGGCTCGTGCGCCTCGTTCCGTTCGCAGCGGCAGCACTCTCCGGGCTGCTCCTCTACGTCAGCTTCCCGCCGCGCACCCTGTGGTGGCTGGCGCTGCCCGCCTTCGCGGTCCTCGGCCGGCTGCTGCGCGGACGGAGCTGGAAGGCGGGGCTCGGCCTCGGATACCTCTTCGGCCTGGGCTTCCTGCTGCCGCTGCTGGTGTGGACCGGTGTGGAGGTCGGGCCGGGTCCGTGGATCGCCCTCGCCGTGATCGAGGCGGTCTTCGTCGCACTGGTCGGTGCGGGTGCCGCCGCGGTCTCGAAGCTGCCCGGGGCGCCGGTGTGGGCCGCCGCGCTCTGGACCGCCGGGGAGGCGGCACGCGCGCGTGTGCCGTTCAGCGGGTTTCCCTGGGGCAAGATCGCGTTCGGGCAGGCGGACGGCGTGTTCCTGCCGCTCGCCGCGCTGGGGGGCACCCCTGTGCTCGGCTTCGCGGTCGCCCTGTGCGGCTTCGGCCTGTACGAGATCGTGCGCGTGGTCCTGGACGCCCGCCGTACCACAACCGTGCGCCGTGTCGCGGCGGCCGTCGGCGTGCTGAGCGTGGCGGCGCCCCTCGTGGCCGCGGTCGCCGCCCGGCCCCTGGTGAGCGACACGGCCGAGGACGGCACGGCGACCGTCGCGGTCGTCCAGGGCAACGTGCCGCGTCTGGGGCTCGACTTCAACGCCCAGCGGCGTGCCGTCCTCGACCACCACGCGCGCGAGACGGAGCGTCTGGCCGCCGCCGTCGACGCGGGCGAGGCCGAGCCGCCCGACATCGTGCTGTGGCCGGAGAACTCCTCCGACATCGACCCCTTCGCCAACGCCGACGCGCGTGCCGTCATCGACCGCGCGGCGCAGGCGATCGGCGCCCCGGTCTCGGTCGGCGCCGTGGTGGGCAAGGACGGCAGGCTGCTCAACGAGCAGGTTCTCTGGGACCCGGACAAGGGCCCCGTGGACAGCTACGACAAGCGGCAGATCCAGCCCTTCGGCGAGTACCTCCCGCTGCGTTCCCTGGTCGGGGCGATCAACGACGAATGGACGTCGATGGTCCGCCAGGACTTCAGCCGGGGCACCGAACCGGGCGTGTTCACCATGGCCGGCACCGGCGTCGGACTCGTCACCTGCTACGAGGCGGCCTTCGACTGGGCGGTGCGCGACACGGTCACCGACGGCGCCCAGCTGATCTCCGTACCCAGCAACAACGCGACCTTCGGCCGCAGCGAGATGACCTACCAGCAGCTCGCCATGTCCAGGGTCCGCGCCGTCGAGCACAGCCGCACCGTCACCGTTCCGGTGACCAGCGGCGTCAGCGCGATCATCATGCCGGACGGGGAGGTCAGCCAAAGGACCGGCATGTTCGTCGCCGACTCCCTGGTACAGGAGGTGCCGCTGCGCTCCTCGCTGACGCCCGCCACCCGCCTCGGCGTCCTCCCCGAGACCGCCCTCGTCCTGGTCGCCGCGGGCGGTCTGGGGTGGGCCGTCGCCACCGGTGTGCGCGGGCGGGCGCGCCGGTGACGCGCAGTCGTACGTCCGGCGGACGCCACCTGAAGCGTCGTGGAGCGGCCCGCCCTGCCCGTTAGGGTCTGGGGCATGGCTACTCCTGACTTCATCAGCACCCTGCGCCTCTTGGCCGGTCACCAGCTGCTCTGGCTTCCCGGGGTCACCGCCCTCGTCTTCGACGACGAGGGCAGAGTGCTGCTGAACCGCCGGTCCGACACCGGTAAGTGGTCGGTGATCGGCGGCATCCCCGACCCGGGGGAGCAGCCCGCGGCCTGCGCGGTGCGCGAGGTCGAGGAGGAGACCGCGGTGCGCTGCGTCGTCGAGCGGGTCGTGATGGTCCAGGCACTGGAGCCGGTGACGTACGACAACGGCGACATCTGCCAGTACATGGACATCACCTTCCGCTGCCGTGCCGTCGGCGGTGAGGCCCGCGTCAACGACGACGAATCGCTGGACGTCGCCTGGTTCGACGTGGACGCGCTGCCGGAGCTGAACGAGTTCGGGCGCTTCCGGATCAAGCAGGCCATGGCTGACGCGCCCGCATGGTTCGACCCCACTGCTTCCGGCTGAACTGCGGGGCACCACCGCACGGGGCGGAGCAGGGGCGCTGCCCGGGGCCAGGACATGACCGCGCCCCGCGCCCTGGTCGCCGGCGGGCTCCTTCAACGTACCGGACCTGTTCCGGTACGCGGTCGGCGCGCTGGCCGGATGGCCGGGCGCAGCCTCTCGAAGGGCGGGCCGGCGATGGACGTCCTTGTCCGCCCGGAAGGCCCCGGCCGGCTCGCTGACCAGGCCGCGGAAGGTTCCGTAGTCGCGACGCCGGGGCGGCTTTCCTCGAGAGGGCGGACCGGGCGTGGGGTTCTCGGCGTCCCAGGAGCGCCGAGGTCGTCCCGGTCCCGTGAAGGGCCCGGCAGCGACCTCCGCCCCGTCCCACCCGTGCACGCCGGCCACCCGTATGCCCGACCATCGATCGGCATAAAACGGTTCTTACCGGAGACTCGATGGTGCGAGCGTGGGTGAGCGCGCCCGGTGTCGTGCTGCGCGACCACCGGTGACGGCGAGGAGACGGGCATGGTCCTGAAATCCATGAGCACCATCGAAGAGTCGGTCGACATCGACGTCCCGGTCCATGTGGCGTACAACCAGTGGACGCAGTTCAAGACGTTCCCCCGCTTCCTGGACGGCGTCAAACGTGTCGACCAGATCCAGGCGGTGATGACCCACTGGGTGACCCGGTTCGGCCCGAGGACGTACGAGTACGACGCGGAGATCGTGGAACAGGTCCCGGACCGGCTGGTCCGCTGGAAGGTCCTCGACGAACCCCGGCACACCGGCGCGGCGGTCTTCGAGGCACTCGACGCCGGCCACTGCCGGATGACCCTGCGCGTCGACCTGCGGTCCCGGGGAGTCCTGAAGCGGGCGGCGACCGCTCTCGGCCTTCCCCGCCGTGTGGTCCACACCGCTCTGACGGCCTTCAAGGAGTTCACCGAGGGGCAGGGCCGCGAGACCGGCGCCTGGCGCGGCGAGATCAGCAAGGGCCACGTCCAGCCCACCGAGGGCCGGAGCCGCCCCCATGTGCCGACCTGGCCCACCGGCTGACCGGCTGACCGGCAGGCGGGCAGGCCGGATCAACGGGCCGGCCGGCCCGTACCCGGCAGAACGGCCACGGGGCCGCACCGGCGTCAGGGGATGCAGGACACGGAGCGAGGAGGGATCACGTTGCAGAAGCCGCCGAGCGAGGAACCGGCCGACGACCGTCCTGAGGTCACCCCGCCCCACACCTGGGCCGCGGGCGTACCAGCGGTGTACCACGCGATGAAGTACTCCCTGGGCCAGACGTCGGTCCGGCGTACGGGGCTCACGCTGCTGAACCTCAACCAGGTCCGCGGCTTCGACTGCCCCGGCTGTGCGTGGCCCGAGCCCGAGCCGGGGCACCGCCCCATGAACGAGTACTGCGAGAACGGCGCCAAGCACACCAACGATGAAGCCACCTCGCGCCGTATCACGGCTGACTTCTTCCGCCGGTACCCGATCAGCGAGCTGGCCGGGAAGTCCGACCGGTGGCTCAACCAACAGGGCCGCCTCACCCGGCCCGTGGTCAAGCGGCCCGGCTCCGACCACTACGAGCCGATCAGCTGGGGTGCAGCCCTCGACCTGCTCGCCGACGAACTGGAGGCGCTGGACTCCCCGAACGAGGCGATCTTCTACACCTCCGGCCGCGCCAGTAACGAGGCCGCGTTCGTCCTGCAGCTCTTCGCCCGCGCGTTCGGCACCAACAACCTGCCGGACTGCTCCAACATGTGCCACGAATCCAGTGGCACCGCGCTCAACGAGACCCTCGGCACCGGCAAGGGCGACGTGTCGCTGCGTGACATCCACCACGCCGACCTCATTCTGGTCGTCGGCCAGAACCCGGGCACCAACCACCCCCGGATGCTGTCCGCGCTGGAGAACTGCAAGCGCCGTGGAGGCAGGATCGTCGCCGTCAACCCGCTGCCCGAGGCGGGCCTGGCCCGCTTCAAGCAGCCCCAGCGGCCCCGCGGCGTCGTCGGTCGCGGCACACGGATCGCCGACCGCTTCCTCCACATCAGGATCGGCGGAGACCTGGCCCTGTTCCAGGCGCTCAACCTCCTGCTCCTGGAGGCGGAGGAGGCCGCGCCCGGCACCGTCCTCGACCGGGACTTCGTCAACGCCCAGACCGAGGGCTTCGAGGAGTTCGCCCGGCACCTGCGCGCCACCGTCTCCTGGCCCGAGGTCGAGAAGGCCACCGGTCTGACCCGCGCCCGGATCGAGGAAGTGCGCGACATGGTCCTCGAGAGCAAGCGCGTGATCGTCTGCTGGGCGATGGGCCTGACCCAGCACAAGCACGGCGTGCCCACCATCCGCGAGGTGGTCAACTTCCTGCTGCTGCGCGGCAACATCGGCCGGCCCGGCGCCGGTGCCTGTCCCGTGCGAGGTCACAGCAACGTGCAGGGCGACCGGACCATGGGCATCTGGGAGCGGATGCCGGACCACTTCCTCGACGCCCTCGCCCGCGAGTTCCGCTTCGAGCCGCCCCGCGAGCACGGCTGGGACTCCGTCGACTCCGTCCGGGCCATGCGCGACGGCCGTGCCACGGTCTTCCTCGGCCTGGCCGGGAACTTCGTCCGCGCCATCTCGGACAGCGAGGTCAGTGAGGCCGCCATGCGCAACTGCCGGTTGACCGCGCACATCTCCACCAAGCTCAACCGCTCCCACGTCGTGTGCGGCGAGACCGCCCTGATCCTGCCCACCCTCGGCCGCACCGAGCGGGACGTGCAGGCCACCGGCGAGCAGTTCGTCACCGTCGAGGACTCCATGAGCCAGATCCACGCCTCCCGCGGTGTCCTCGAACCGGCCTCCCCACACCTCCTCAGTGAGGTCGCCGTCCTCAGCCGCCTGGCCCGCCGCACCCTCGGTGACAAGGCCTCCGTCCGCTGGGAACGCTTCGAGACCGACTACGACTGCGTCCGCGACCACATCTCCCGCGTCGTCCCCGGCTTCGAGGACTTCAACACACGCGTCCGCCGCCCCGGCGGCTTCGGCCTGTCCAACCCGGTCAACGAGGGCGTCTTCCCCACACCCGTCGGCAAGGCCCTCTTCAGCCGCAACGACTTCGAGGCCCTGACCGCCCCGCCCGGCCATCTGATCCTGCAGAGCCTGCGCTCCCACGACCAGTGGAACACCGTTCCGTACACGGACGACGACCGTTACCGAGGCATCCACGGCTCCCGCCGCGTCGTCTTCGTCAACTGGTACGACATGCGCGAACTCGGCCTGGAAGAGGGCGTGTCGGTCGACCTGGTCGGCGTCTGGAAGGACGGTGCCGAACGCCGGGCGGAGAACTTCCGGGTGGTCGGCTACCCGACCTCACGGGGCTGTGCGGCTGCCTACTACCCGGAGGCCAACGTACTGGTGCCGCTGGACAGCGTGGCGTACCTGAGCAACACGCCGACCTCGAAGGGGATCGTGGTGCGGCTGGAACCCCGGGAGGCGGCGCGTGCGACGGCGGCGGGAGAAGAGGGAGGCTCGTCCTGACCCCGGCCCTCGGCCGGGCCTCCGGGTGGGGCCCCGTCAGGGGGAGGGCGCAACGACGACGGCGCGACCGGCGCGGCGGGAGTGCTCCGCCGTGCGAAGCCGTCGAGCGTGGTCGGGGGAATGTGCACAACCGCGGGTGTTCTCGGCCGGCCTTCGGGCACTCGGCCCCGAAACCACTGGGACGTATGGGGAGGAACCATGCAGCTGTCATTCCTTGAGCCGCTTTTCGACCGTCCCGGTCCCTGGGCGACGGTCTACCTCGGCCCCGGGGAGAACGACGAGTCGGGTGCCAAGCGGCGCGAGCTGTCCGTACGGGAAGCCTGCCGGACGCTGGAGGAGAGCGGTGCCGACGAGGAGACCGCACAGGCGGTCCACGACGACCTGATGGGCATGAGCCCCGCGGAGGACCCGGCGGGCCGGGTCGTCTTCGCCACGGGTGGCGAGGTGGTGCTCGGGCACCGCCTCACCCGGCCCCCGCAGCGGGACATCGCGGCCTGGGCCCCTCTGCCCCGCCTGACCCCGCTGCTGGAACTGGCCGGTCAGGACCCCGTATGCCTCGTGGCGTACGTCGACCGGACCGGCGCGGACTTCGAGGTGCGCGGGGCGGCCGGGCGCACCCGGGACGCCGGGCAGGTGGAGGGCCGGCAGTGGCCGATGCACCGCACGGCCACGGCGGACTGGTCCGAGCGGCACTTCCAGCTCAAGGTCGAGAACACCTGGGAGCACAACGCCGGTGAGATCGCACAGGCGCTGACCGGAGTGTACGAGGAGTCCGGCGCCGATCTGATCGTGCTGGTCGGTGACGCGCGCGAACGGCCGGCGGTGTACGACAGGCTCTCCGACGCCGTCCGCGAGGTGACGGTGGAGACCGAGCACGGAGGCCGTGCCGCCGGCTCGTCCTCACCCGCACTCGAGCAGGCCATCGAGCAGGCCCGGAGCCGGCACACCCGCCGTCGCGTGGACGAGGCGCTGGAACGCTTCCGCGCCGGGCGGGTGGGCACCGACCGGCCCACGGACGCCGTCGAGGGCGTCCCGGCCGTGGTGGAGGCGGCACGCGAGCACCGTATCGGCACCCTGCTGATCAGGCCCGACGGACCGGATCTGGGCCGTGAGACGTGGGTGGGCGCGGAGCCCGACCAGGTGGCGGTGCGCCGGACCGACGCGCAGACCCTCGGCGAGAGCGATCCCGTCTCCGCCCGCGCGGACGACGCGCTGCTGCGGTCGGCCGCCGTCACGACCGCCGACGTGCTGGTTGTTCCGCCACTGGATCCTCGGAACGTTTCCGATGCTCCCGACGTTTCGGAGGCGGTCGAAGGCACGGGGGAGGACGCCGACATCCCGGTGGGCGGTCTCGGTGCCCTGCTGCGCTGGACCTACGAGCCCACCGCGCGGTGACCGGGAGCAGCGCCCGGCCCTGACCTCCGTACCGTTGCCGCCGCCCGTCGGGGCGGCGGCAACGTGGGTGGGGCGGTGTGTGACCGTGGACAACGTTGTCGCCGTTGCCGCGTGTCAATATATGACCAATCAATTATTTGGACGACCACCGGTCCGAGGGAGTCCTCACGGAGCCGTTATTCGGGCGCACGGCTCGAACTCGCAACGACTGCCACGGGCCGAGAGCCTTACCAGCTCTGGTTCCAGGGGCCGACGACGTCCCCGCCTCCCCCCGCTTCTGTACCGCTCCGCTTCCGCACCGCTGCCTTCGAAAGGTTGTTCTGTACCATGCCGCTGGCTCTGCTGGCCCTGGCCGTCGTCGCGTTCGCCATCGGCACGACCGAGTTCGCCACGATGGGGCTGCTGCCCCAGATCGCCGACGGGATCGGCGTGTCCGTGCCGCACGCCGGCAACCTCGTCTCCGCCTACGCGCTCGGTGTCGTCGTCGGCGCGCCCCTGCTGACGGGCATCGGTGCGCGCATGCCCCACAAGCGACTGCTGCTTCTCCTGTCGGGACTGTTCGTGGTCGGCAACGCGGCGTCCGCGCTCGCTCCCGACTTCGGCCTGCTCTTCGCCGCACGGTTCCTGGCGGGCCTGCCGCACGGAGCGCTGTTCGGCGTGGGTGCCGTCGTCGCCTCACGACTGGTCGCCCCGGGGCGCGCGGCACGTGCCGTCTCGAGGGTGTTCCTCGGTCTCACCGTCGCCAACATCGTCGGCGTACCCGCGAGCACGGCCCTCGGGCAGCAGCTGGGCTGGCGGTCCGCCTACTGGGCGGTCACCGTCATCGGACTCGTCGCCCTCGTCATGCTGGCCTGCTTCGTCCCCCACCAGCCGCGTGGCCGGCAGTCCGGCATCCGGTCCGAGCTGCGGGCCATGGGAAACAGGCAGGTCGTGATCGGTATGGCCGTCGCCGTGGTCGGGTTCGGCGGATTCTTCGCCGTCTACAGCTACCTGGTGCCCATGCTGACCAATCTGACGCGAATGTCGGACTCCTCGACCACTCTGGTCCTTGCGCTCTACGGCGTCGGCATGACGCTCGGCACGCTGATCGCGGGTCCGCTCACGGACCGCGCCCTGCGGCCGACGCTGTACGCGGGCCTGACACTGCTCGCCGCGGCACTGGTGGCGTTCTACTTCACCGTGCACAGCGTCGTGCCCGCCCTGGTGACGATCACCTTCATCGGCGCGATGGGCTCTCTCATCACCACGCCCGTCCAGATGCTGCTCATGGCCAAGGCCAAGAACGCTCCGACGATGGCGGCGGCCTCCAACCACTCCGCGTTCAACCTGGCCAACGCGGGTGGGGCCTGGATCGGCGGCCTGGTCATCTCGGCAGGCTGGGGCTGGGCCGCGCCCAGCCTGGCCGGTGCGGCTCTTGCCCTGGCCGGTCTCGGTCTGGCCGTCACGGGTGGCCTGATGGACCGGGGCAGCCGGCCCTCCGAGGTGATCATGGAAGGCCCGGCCGTGGCCGACCAGGAGGCGCGTACGGCCACGTGACGACCTGAGAAGAGGACGAACCGCCGGGCCCGTCAGAAGTGCGGGCGGGCCCGGCGCGGTGTCCAGGCGTCGGCTGGAGGGTGCCGGACGTCTCCGGACGAGTTGCCCGCGCAGCGTCGCGAGGCTCAGGTGCGGCTCGGGCGTCCGGTGCGGGAACGCGTGGGGCGGTGGATCCGTGCCGGCCCTTCGCGCCGCGCCGTCCAGGGTCTCCCGGCCGGTCGTTCGGTCATGGCCGGCCGGTCTGCCGGCGCCTGCGGCATGGCCGTCCCGAGCGTGACGCGCGGGTGGACGAGGTCGTGGACGTGGCCGGAGAGGCGCCTGCGTTACTGCGCCATCCGTTCCGTCGCGGCGTCGGAGTTCTCCTCACCGGGCGCGTCGGGACGCACCCGATCG
>NZ_JAPJDM010000001.1:426400-507547 GCF_026242095.1 Streptomyces sp. NEAU-W12 | reverse complement strand
CGGCGGTCGCCTCCCTCCCCCGCCCCCTCGCGCCCCGCCCGCCCCCGCCCCGTCACCCGATCACCGAACGAAGGGAAAACGGACCCTCATGTCCACGGAAGCCGTCACCCATCCGACCTACGGGAACTGGCGCCGCCCAAGGCGTCCGGGGCTCGGTCCGCTCGGACTCGTCGGCACCTTCGGTGTCTTCGGCGGGCTCGTCCTCACCCTGCTCGCGTCCCTGATCTCGCTGTACGCGGCGATGGTCGTGTTCGTCCCCATCGCGGTGTTCCTGGTCCCGCTCGCCATCCGCACCCAGGACGGCCGCAACGTCTACCAGCTGCTCGCCCTGCGCATCGGCTGGCGGCGGCGCAAGGCCAGGGGCGCGCACCTGTACGTCTCCGGGCCGCTGTCCGCCCGGCCGGGCGGCCGGTTCCGTCCGCCGGGGCTGCTCAACAAGGTCTCCGCGACCGAGGGCCGGGACGCCTACGACCGCCCCTTCGGCGTGCTGCACCACCCGAACCGCAACCTGTACACGATCGTCCTGGGCTGCGACCCGGACGGCGGTTCGCTCGTCGACCCGGACCAGGTCGACGTGTGGGTCGCCCTGTGGGGCGAGTGGTTGGCCCGCCTGTCCCACGAACCCGGGCTGCGCGGCGCCTCCGTGATCGTGGAGACCGCCCCCGACCCGGGCACCCGGCTCGCCCACGAGGTGCTGCCCCGCATCCGGCCGAACGCGCCGGCCGCCGCCCGCGCCGTGATGGAGGAGGTCGTCGAGCGCTACCCCACCGCGTCCTCCGAGATGCACACGTACGTCAGCCTCACCTACGGCGTCCCCGCGGGCCAGAAGCGGAAGAAGGAGGACGTGATCACCGACCTCGCCATCCGCATCCCCGGCCTGCTCAGCGGTCTGGTCGCGGCCGGCGGCGGGGCCGCGTACCCGCTGTCGGCGGAGCGGATCGCGGAGGTCGTGCGGGTCGCCTACGACCCGGCCGTCTCCGCCGACGTCCTCAACGCCCGAGCCCAGCAGGGTGGTACGGGCCTGGAGTGGGACGACGCCGGGCCGGCCGCCGCCGTCGAGACCGTGGGCAGCTACCAGCACGACTCGGGGGTGTCCCGGACCTGGCTGATGACGCTGGCGCCGCGGGGCACCGTACGGTCCTCGGTGCTGCGGGGCATGCTGGAGGCGGCGCCCGGCACGCGGCGCAAGCGGGTCGCGCTGGTGTACCGGCCGATCGACCCGGCCACCTCGGCCCGGATCGTCGAGGCGGACCGGCGCAGCGCCCAGTTCATGGCGACCTCCGGCCGGGGCATGGTGCAGGCCCGCGCGGCCTCCGAGATGCGGGCGGCGGAGCAGACCGCGGCCGAGGAGGCGTCGGGCGCGGGGCTCGTGGAGTTCTCGCTGATGCTGACCGTCACCGTCGACACCATGGAGCAGCTGGCCGACGCGAGCGTCACGGTGCGCAACCTGACCGCGGCCTCCCGGGTGCTGATGCGGCCCGCCGACCGGATGCAGGCGGCCGCGTTCAGCTGCACGCTGCCCGCCGGGATCCTCCCGTGGGAGCAGACCCTGATCCCGCACGAACTGCAGGAGGCGCTGTGAGCCGCCGCGACGAGAAGAGGGCCGAGCTGGCCGACCGGCTGGCGGAGCAGCGGGCACGCGCGGAACTGGAGGCAAGGCGTCCCGGAGCGGGGTCCCCGCGGCCGGAGAAGTCCGGGCGCAAGGGCCGCGTGAGCCGCAAGGAGCGCAAGGAACAGGAGAAGCGGGAGAAGGCCGGGTACGAGGACGGGTCCGGCGAGGGTGGCGGCAGGCAGGGCGGCGGCAGGAAGAAGGCCGCTTCCCGCCCGCGCGAGCCGTACGTGCCGCCGCGCGGCTGGTACGGGGCCGGGGGCGGGCGGGTCGGCTACCTGGATCCGCCGACCATGTGGCGGGCCACCACCGTGCAGGCGTGCGGGATGTGGCCGTTCGCGGCCGGTTCCGGCTCGCCCATGACGGGCGTCCCGCTGGGGCAGCACCTGTTCACCGGGGCCACGGTCTGCGGCGACCCGCTGAACTGGTTCACCCGGGCCCGGTACATCTCCAACCCGTCGCTGTTCATGCTCGGCATGCCGGGTCTGGG
This sequence comes from Streptomyces sp. NEAU-W12, assembly GCF_026242095.1. NCBI lineage: Bacteria > Bacillati > Actinomycetota > Actinomycetes > Kitasatosporales > Streptomycetaceae > Streptomyces > Streptomyces sp. NEAU-W12. The sequence continues at coordinate 505,448 of NZ_JAPJDM010000001.1, read as the reverse complement.
CAAGTCCACGCTCGTCAACCGCATGCTCATCGGGCTCTCCGCCACCGGTGTCGTCCCGCTGGTCCTCGGCGACCTCAAGCCCGACTACGCCGACACGGTCCGTGCCCTGGGCGGCCAGGTGATCTCCATCGGCCGCGGCCGGGGCGGCATCAACGTCCTCGACCCGGGGGCCATGGGCGCGGCGGCGGTCAGGATCGGCGGCGAGGCGGGCGAGGTGCTGAAGGCCGAGACGCACGGCCGGGTGCTGAACATGGTGGCCGCGCTCATCACCATCGTGCGCGGCCGGCCGATGGACGACCACGAGCAGTCGGTGCTCTCCGCCGTCCTGCACCACCTGCGCGAACGCACCCCACCCGGCCGGACCGTGCTGCTGCCGGACGTGCTCCGGGTACTCGCCGAGGGCCCGGACCGGGTGCGCGCGGTCACCCTCGACCGGGGGGACGACGCCCGCTACCGGGACGCCGTCGACCCGCTGCACCGCTCCCTGCTCGGCATTCTCGACGGCCCGCTCGGCGACACCTTCGCCTCCGAGACGTCCACCCGCATCAACCCGGACGCGCCCGCCGTGTGCATCGACATCTCGGGCATCGGTGAGGCGGACACCCAGCTGACCGCCGCCGCGATGCTCGCCGCCTGGTCCGACGGGCTCGGTACGGTGGCCGCCTCGCACGCCCTCGCGGACGCCGGGCTCGAGCCCCGGCGCTGGTTCTTCACCGTGCTCGACGAGCTGTGGCGCCCGCTGCGGGCCGCCTCCGGCATCGTCGACCGCATCGACGCCCTGACCCGCCTCAACCGTTCCCTCGGCCTCGGCGACGCCAAGATCACCCACACGCTCAAGGACGCCGAGGCACTCGGCACCGACGCCGACCGGGCGAAGGCGCGCGGCTTCGTCGAGCGGGCCGGCATGGTGGTGTGCGCGGGGCTGCCGAAGGCGGAGATGGAGGACCTCGGCAAGGTGGTGGGCCTGTCCCGGCGCGAGATCGAACTCGTGTCGTCCTGGTCCTCGCCGCCCGGCTGGGGTGTCTCCGGCGACCACGAGGAGCCGCCCGGCCGGGGCCGCTTCCTCATCAAGGTCGGCGGACGCCCCGGCATCCCCATCAAGGTCGCCATCACCGACGCCGAGCGCCGGCTGCACAACACCAACACCCGGTGGACGCCGAACGAGGAGCGGGTCGAGCAGGCGGTCGAGCAGGAGCTCGCCCACACCGCCGCACAGGTGGCACGGGCCGCGCAGGAGGGGGCGTACGCGACGCCGGGCGGCCCCGGCGGCCCGGGGTTCCCCGGCGGCCCGGGCGCCGGGAGGTGGTCCGCGTGAGTGCTCCGGGAACCGGTTCCCTGCACGACCAGCTGCCGTGGGCGATCGTGGTGGTCGCCGGCACCGGCCTGACCATGTTCACCGTCGCCTGGTGCGGCGGGACCCTCGGGTCCGGACTGTCCGGCAACGGCTGGGAGGGCCCCCCGTTCGCCGTCTCCACCGTGGCGCGGCTGGTCTCCGACGGGCCCGCCGACCTGTGGCCCGGGGCCCCGGCCGCCGCCCTCTACGCGGGCATGCTCGGCCTGCTGGCGCTCCTCGCGCTGCCCGTCGCCCTCGTCGTACGCCTCGTCCTGGGCCGGTCCGGCCGCACCAAGGGCCTGGCCGGGCGCCGCGAACTCGCCGCCATGTGCCCCAAGGGCATCGAGGCCCGCGCCCGCGAACTGCGCCCCACCCTGAGCGGCCGCGACCGGCTGCACCCGGACGAGACCGGCAACCTCCTCGGCGACCTCAGCCCCGACGGCCCCGAGCTGCGCAGCAGTTACGAGGACGTGGAGCTGGACCTGATGGCGCCGCGGGCCGGCAAGTCCACCGGCATCGCCGTCCCCCGGGTGCTGCGCGCCCAGGGCGCCGTCCTGCTGACCTCCAACAAGTCCGACGTGTACGCCGTCACCCGCGCCGAACGCGAGAAGACGGGCACGGTCTGGACGTTCGACCCGCAGGGCATCGCGCACACCCCGCGCGCCATGTGGTGGAACCTGCTCGGCGAGTGCCACACCATCGAGAGTGCCCGCCGCATGGCCGGTCACTTCGTGGCGTCCGTCAACGACGACACGGCGAAGAAGGACTTCTGGATCTCGGCCGCCCAGAACACCCTCACCGCCCTCTTCCTGGCCGCCGCCCGCAGCCGCACCCCGATCCACGAACTGCTCGGCTGGCTCGCCGACCCCGCCGACCGCACCCCGGTCGACCTGCTCCGCGACGCCGGACTCGTCGCGATGGCCGAGCAGCTGCAGGGCACCGTGCGCGGTGCGGTGGAGACCCGGGACGGCATCTACGAGACCGCCCGCCAGACCGTGTCCTGCCTGCTCGACCCGGAGATCCTCGCCTGGGTCTCGCCCGACCCGGAGCTGCCCGAATTCCGTCCCGACCTGCACGTCCTCGGTCAGGACACGCTCTACCTGCTCTCCAAGGACGGCGGTGGCTCCGCCGCCGGCGTCATCGCGGGGCTCGCCGACGCGACGCTGCGGGCGGGCGTGGTCGCCGCCGAGCGCATGGGCGGCCGGCTCGACCCGCCGCTGACGGCGGTCCTCGACGAGGCCGCCAACGTGTGCCGCATCTCCGATCTGCCCGACCTGTACTCGCACTTCGGGTCGCGCGGCATCAACGTCGTCACGCTGCTGCAGAGCTACCGGCAGGGCGCCCGGGTGTGGGGCGAGGTCGGCATGGACGCGCTGTGGAGCGCGGCGACGATCAAGCTCCTCGGCGCGGGTCTGGACGACGCCGACTTCGTGCAGAAGATCTCCACGCTCGTCGGCCAGCACGACGTGCGCACCCCCAGCATCTCCCGCGGCAAGGAGGGCACGTCGCGGTCCTACTCCTACCGCCAGGAGTCCATCCTGCCGCCGGACCGCATCCGCGCCCTCCCCAAGGGCACGGCGCTGCTCCTCGCCACCGGCGTCAAGCCGGCGCTGATCCGGCTGCGCCCCTGGTACAAGGAGCCCGGCGCCGCGGCGATCTCGGCGGCCGCGAAGGCGGAGACGGCGGCCATCACGGAGCGTGCCGCGCGCCGTCTCCTGCCGGGGCTGGGGGATGTACCGGGCGGGACGGAGGCGGCGGGGGTGCCGGGGCTGCCGGGCGCGCAGGGGATGCCGGGGGTACCGGGGGTGACGCTGTCCAAGCCGGCGCACTGACCCGGTGCGGGGAGGTGCCGGGCCGGCGGCCCAGCGTGACCGTACGCAGGACCAGCTCGGCCGGCCCGTACCGCACCCGGTCCGCCAGCCGGACGCTGACGGCGAGTTGGACGGCGTAGAGCAGTGCGCACCCCGCGAGGAGAGTGACCGTGCCGGCCCGGTCGTACAGTCCGAGCCCGTACCCGGTGAACACGCAGGCCAGGACGAGCGACTGGGCGAGGTAGTGGCTGAGCGCCATGCGTCCGGCGGCGGCGAGCGCACGGGCCGCCACCGGGACGCGGGCCTCGCACCGCAGGAGCAGCAGGAGCAGGCCGCAGGTGTACGACGCCGTCAGCGCCGGAGCGGTCAGCACCGTCACCGCCTGCCCGACCAAAAACCAGCGGCTGTCCAGCGGCCCGCTCACGCAGCAGGCCGCCACCACGCCGCCGACGAGGCCGGGCGGCAGCAGGCGGACGACGACCCGCCGCAGCCACACCGCGTCCCGGCCGCGCCGCTCGGCCAGCCGGGACTTCGCCGCCGCGAGCCCCGCCAGGGCGGCGGCCAGCATGGCCGGCGCGTACAGCAGGTCCGTGGCGATCACCGCCGGCAGTTCGCGCAGATGTGCGCCCAGCACCGATCCGGCGTCGCCCCGGTAGGCGGCGACGGTGTCGGCGACGCGGGGCGCGTACGCGGTGACGGTGACCGGCTCGGTGAGCGCGACGGTCAGCAGCCCGTACCCGAGCAGCAGCGCCGACAGCACCACCAGCAGGCCGGCCGCGAGGAGCAGCGCGGCCCGTACGGAGATCCCGCGCAGCCCGTACAGCACCAGCGCGACGACGGCGTACGTGGTCAGGATGTCGCCGGGGTACAGGAGCACGGCGTGCGCGGCCCCCAGGACGAACAGGCCTGCCGCGCGCCGCAGATGACGCGGCGCGAAGGCGACGCCCGCCTGCCGGGCGGACCGGGACTGGAGGACGAAGCCGTAGCCGAAGAGGAAGGAGAACAGGACGTAGAACTTGGCCGTGACCAGAGCGGTCACCGTCCACGCGGCGCCCCGGTCCAGTGCCGAGGCCCCGGGACCGCCGCCGAAGGCCGTGTACGGGCCCGCCATCAGACCGGCGTTGACCACCAGGATGCCGAACAGCGCGAACCCGCGCAGCACGTCGAGTTCGCCGACGCGCCGGGGCCGGCCGGGCAGGGCCCCCACCGGCCTCACCCCGCCATCACGACCCCGGTGCCGAACGCCAGGGTGGCGGACAGGAACCATCCGAACGACGGTGCCAGCAGATGCCTGGGCGTCCACAGCCTGGCCTGCGTGGGGTGCTCGCGCACGTACACGACCGGCACGTTGTCGCCGACCGGCGGCACTCCGTAGAACGGCCCGTACCGCCCCGGGTCGAGGACGAGGTCCCTGCCGAAGTGGTCGGAGAACACGACGAGCCCGCCGCGCCGCCGGTCGGTCGCCTTGCGTGCCGTCACGGACCCCATCACCCGCCGGCCGCGCGCCCACAGGGCCGCGGCCGTCGCCATCGCCCGGACCGCGGCCAGCAGAAAACCGACGCCGAACCCCGTGCACAGTGCGAGCACCACCAACTCCGCGTTCATACCCATCCCTTCGCCCAGGTCCTGTCGGCCGGTGCCCCGCGCGTGCACAACGGCCTGCGAGGCCGGCCCGGTTCACCCCGGTTCCCGTCCCGCCCACCTTGAACCTCCGGACGGCACGGCACCGTTGTGTGGGTGACCCCTGACATTCCCACGTCCCGCCATCCCTACCCACGCGGCGCCTACGAAGGGAGCCACGAACCGCATGAGACGGACCCCGGGCGCACCCGGCCACCGGACGGCGGCCGCCGTCGCACTGGCCCTCGCCCTGACGGCGGCGCTCCACCAGCCCGCCAGTGCCGAACCGGCGACCCTCCCCGAGGTGCGCGCCGAACTCGACCGCCTCTACCACGACGCCGAGGTCGCCACCGAGAAGTACAACGCCGTCGACGGCAAGGTGACCCGGCAGAAGAAGCGCGTCAGCGCCCTCGGAGCCCGAGTGACGTCGACGGAGAAGAAGCTGACCCGCCTCACCGGACTGGCCGGGGTGGCGGCCCGCACCCAGTACCGCGGTGGCGGTGTCCCCGCCGAGATGCAGTTCGTCCTCGCCGACGACCCCGAACGCGCCCTGGACAACGCCTCCCTGGCCCGTCAGGCGCACCAGGGCACGAACCGGGTGATGACGGCCCTGGCCAGGACCCGGGAGGAACTGCGCGCGCGCAGCGACGACGCGGCCGACGAACTGAAACGGCTGCGCAAGAACCGCAGCACCATGGACTCCCACCGCAGGACGATCCGGGCCCGCATCGACGAGGCGCAGAAGGTGGAGTCGCGGCTGGCGGAGGAGCAGCGCCGCGAACTGGCCGCGCTCGAAAGGGAGGCCGCCGACGAGGCCCAGGCGGAGTGGGTGGAGTCGGGCGTCCTCGACACCGCCGGCACCGAGGGCAGCAGCGCGGGCGGCAAGGCCGTCGCCTTCGCCACCCGTGAGCTCGGCAAGCCCTACGTCTGGGGCGCCGAGGGCCCCGACTCCTACGACTGCTCCGGCCTCACCTCACAGGCGTGGCTGGCGGCGGGCGTGGCCATCCCGCGCACCTCGCAGGAGCAGTGGCGCCTGCTCCACCGCGTCCCGGTCGCGGACATGCGCCCGGGTGACCTGATCATCTACAACGCCGACGCCACCCACGTCTCCCTCTACATCGGCGACGGCAAGATGATCCACGCCCCGCGCCCGGGGCGTTCGGTGACGGTGGCGCCGGCCGGGTCGCTGGAGATCCTCGGGGTGGTCCGGCCGGACGCGTGAACGTGAGGCGGGGCGGACCCCCCATGGAGTCCGCCCCGCCCCCCGCCCCTGGTCCGGGCTGCCTGCGCTCCCCCCGTCGGCGGCTCCGCGCCACCGGAGGGCCGGACAGGAAGCTACCTAACGGCCTCCACCTCCGCCCGCGCCCCTGCGGCGTCCCCCCTGCCCGTGCGACGACGACGAGCTGTGTGACGGCGCGGGGGGCCGGCTGGGCGCCGAACTGTCGCGCGACTGGGCCGGCTGCTGGTACTGCTGCGGGTACTGCTGCTGCGCGAGGTGCCCCGCGACCTGCTGGTTGTACTGCGGCAGCGTCGGGCCGTAGCCTCCCGTGGGCATCTGCTGCCCGGTGGACTGCTGGTACGGGTCATGCATGGGCTGCGGGGACCCCACGGCCACCGCCGTTCCCACGGCCTGGGCCGCGGCACCGAAACCCTGGATGCCCGGGTGGTTCATGCCGGCCCCGGCACCGTAGACGGCCCCTCCGACGGTCGCGACAGCGGATCCCGTGAACCTGGCGAGGGAGGGAGCGGGCTGAGGCCTTGTGGGGTCAGCCCTGACGCTGTAGGCGTAGTAGGCCTGCCGGCTGGCCTCGGCCGCGTTGGCGGCCGCGGTCGCGCCGACCGCACCGCCGTAGCCCTGCACGGCCGCGGTGGGGTCGGACGAGTACTGCGCCGCGAGCATGGCGGCCGACTGCCCTGCCAGCGGAGCCGCCGCCAGGGCGGCGTTGGAAGCACGCGTCCAGCCGCTGTCGCCGGTCGGGGCGGCAGCGGACGGCTGGGAGTACTGGGAGGGCGGGTACTGCGAGTACTGCGACTGCGAGTACTGCGACTGCGAGTACTGCGACTGCTGCGAACTGCTCGACGCGGAGGGCGGGTAGGGCCCGGAGCCGTCGCTCTCCGGGCTGCTGCTGCCGTAGCGCTCCTGCCCCGCGGAACTGCTGCTCTGGTGGCCGCCGCTCCGGCGGCTCCCGCCGCTCCCGCCGCTCCGGCGGCTCCCGCCGCTCTGTGCCGTATAGAAGCTGTCGTCCGAGTTGTTTCCCGACATGTAGCACTTCCTCTTCGCTCACGGATCGGGTCGTGGGAACACGACACCGTCGAACACGACTCCGTCGCGGAGTCGTCAGCACAACGGCACCGGAGCGGCGAGGGTTCAGAGACTCCGGCCGCTGTCTCCCGGAGGGGGTGAACCCCGGGCGCCAACCGTGCGTTGTGGTGCCGGACGCGACGAGGCCCGATCTCCACCCGAGGGAACATTCATGCGCAACCCCGTATCAGTCACCTCCACACCCGCCGGAGAACAGGGGGAGCGGTCATGAGGAACGACACCGCTCCTGCCGCGCAGGAGGAGCAGAGGGGCGGCAACGGGGCCGGGGCACCTCAGGACCCGTCCGCGCCTCTGTTCATCCTCTACTTCGAGGGTCCCGATTACGTCCAGGCGCTGCGGCAGCTGACCCTGTGGGCGCACCATGTGCTGCTGCCGGTCTACGGCCGGGAGGTCACCTCCTCCGCTCCCTGGTGCTCCCGCTGGTGGGAGCACCCGGAGGCGGTGGCCCAGCTCCACGGTCTGTGGCTCGCCTGGATGGAGCTGACAGGTCCGGGGTCGGGTCTGAGCGGGCCCGCCAACTGGCACCGCGACTACCTGCTGCCGGTGATGGCTTCCCTCCGGGACCCCTCGGGCCCCTTCGCCGGCTGCAAGCCCGGCATGCACCGCCCGAAGGAGATGCCCACCGTCGATGCCCTGGACCCCTTCGGGCCGCCGCCCCCTCCGCCCGCGTCGGCCTGACGGCGTGGCGTACCCGCCGCAGCAGGCGGCGGGTACCGAAGGGCGGTGATGAACCATGCGACCCCGCGGTCGCGTTGTGGCTGCCGTGCGCAGTAAGCGGCCGGCCGGGGGACCGGACCCGGCACCGTCACAGGCTCCGTGCGGAGCGACCATCTCCCGGAAGGAAGGGTGACATGGCAGGCTCGGACTACTCGGACGACAGCACCGGCTCCCACGCCGGTTCCTACGCGTCCGTCACGATCAGCGACGACGGGAGGCGGGCACAGGCCCAGGTCTCCGGTGCGTCGGTTCCGGACGACGCGCCCCCACTGTTCGACGGTGCCGGAACCGGCGTGTACGACCAGGGCGCCCAGCAGTTCTACACGGTCGCCCCGGACAACGAGCGGGACAGTCCGGTCGTCCGGTGGAGCAGGAGCACGGCGCAGTGGGTCTCGGAGCACCGGTCCCGCATCGTGAAGGCCCTGATCGACATCTCTCCGGTGCTCATCCAGGGTGCCTCGTCCTTCGTGCCCGGCCGGGCCGGCACGGTCCTGAAGGGCATCGGCATCGCCGCCCAGAGCGCGGTGGCCGGCCGGGGCCTCGTCGGTCAGTACCAGCAGCACCGCTCGGGCGGTCACGTCGACCCGGTCCAGGTCGGCGCGAGCCTCACCCGGCTGACGTCCACGGTGCTGAACACGTACGCGGCCGTGGGCGACAAGGACTCCGCCGTGACCGGGATGGTCGGCGGTGCGGGCTCCTGGGTGGCCGGCGCCGCGACGGCGGCCGACGTCATGCACCACGCCCACACCGACCCGGGGCGGGTGGCGGACGACCCCGGCTACGAGATGTACGGGATGCACCGCAACCCGGCGCTCGGCAACCAGCCGGGCCAGTACCCGCCCGGATTCGATCCCACCCCGGCACCCCCGTCCTCCACGTCGTCCCACCCCGTGCCGACCAACAAAGCCCCGGCCGGGAACTTCAACCTGCCCATCAGCTCCACGGGGACCGGCAGGGCCCCGGCGGAGGGGCACCTGTCCAGGAAGGTCCAGAGCAAGAAGCACGGCGGCCTGAGCCGCTAGGAGCCACGGCCGGACTGCCCCGCCGTGGCGTCCCGCTTGTTGAACCGTTGCCCCCGGCCCGCCCGTTGTCGCTTCCTGTCAGCACCTCCGACCTGAAAGAGGGGCACCGTGGCGGATGACAACGCGGCCTCCCCGAGCCGGAACCGGTCGGCCAAGGAGCGCCCCGAAGTCGGACTGGCGCGTGACCTGATCAAGACCGAGTACCGCCTGCGGGACGAACGTCGCGACGACGGACGGGATCCGACCGACGCGGCAGGCCCCTGGGACCGCCTGGCGGCCGAGCTGCGCCGGCTCATGGACCGCCTGGCGGGCCGCTCCCGGTCGGCGGCGACCCCGGCCGGCGGGGACCACACGTCCGTCGCCGGACGGGAGGCCGACCGGTCCGGGCCGTGGCAGCCCGTCCCGGCGCAGAGGACGGCGGAGAGAGCGTCCGAGACGTCCTCGGCGCAGTCGGCGCATCCGGACATGGCACGCCTCGGGGAGAGGATCGGCCGGCTGTCGACGCTCCAGCACGAGGCCTTCGAGGACGCGGTTCTCCACCTGGTCAGGACCGACGAGAACTGGAAGAAGGCGTTCGAGCAGTCCCCCGAGAGCATGCCGACCGTCGCGCGGTACGCCGCCAACGCGTACATGCGGGAGTCGCTGCGGGAGACGTCCCAGGCTGTGGACCCGCCTCAGCGGGAAAGGACTTCGGCGCAGGACACCGCACTGCGGACCGCGCCGGTCACGACCACGAACGCCTACACCGACAGCAGTACGCAGGCGGACGCGAACACGAACACGGCCGCCCCCGCCCTCGCCGCCGCCGAGGCCATGGAGGCCGCCCGGGACCGGAGCATGGCCGCCGACGCGCGGCAGTTCGCGGCGCTGCGCGAGCGCTGGGAGCGTCCGGCTTCACGGGAACGGTCGGACACCGCGCCGGCTGCGACACCGGCAGTGACACCGGTCGTGGGGCAGGACCGAAGCAGCTTCGAAACGCCCCGCCAGGACGAGATGGCCGACGGCCAGGCCTTCCAGGCAGCCCAGCACACGCAGTGGGAGCACCTCGGCACCAGCCCCACCGCCCTCCCGTCCCCCACCGACGCCCCCGACCACCAGGCCCTCCAGACAACCCAGCACACGCAATGGGAGCACCTCGGCACCAGCCCCACCGCCGCCCCCGGCGCCCAGGACGCCTTCGACGGCCAGGCCTTCCTCGCGGCCGAGCGGGCTGCTCAGCAGTCCGAGCGGGCCGCCCACGCCGGCGGCCCGGTGGACAGCGCCCCCACGAGCGCGCCCCCGAGCCCCGTGTCACCCCTGGCGTCGTCCGCATCCCTGCCGTCCCTGCTCAGCGACGACGGGCACGCGGCCCTGCGCAGCTCGCTCGACTCGCTCTCCCCCTACCGCTCCCCCGCCCCGGGCGGCACCGACTCACCGACGAGGTCCTCCCGCGCGACCCCCGCCAGGGCCCATACCGGCGCCCTCCGCACGACCCCCCAGAAGAGAGGACGGACATGACCTACGTCGCCCCCACAGGAGGCGCGCTCCATGCGTAGATTCCTCATGCACGGACCCCTGACACGCATACGCCCCACGCGCAGGCACACCTCGTTCCTGCTGGCGCTGCTCCTGGTCGCCGTCGGGGTCACCGGAACCGCCCTGCTGATCCAGAGCCAGCGCTCGGACGACGTGAGCATCGCGGGAACGCCGGCCGCCAACGCCGGTACCGGCGAGCACACCGTCACCTTCAAGAACACGACGGGCCAGCGGATCTGGATCGGCAGCACGGTCAACGCCGACGGGTCGGCCGAACTCACCGGGCTTCCGACGCTGGACCCGGGCCAGTCGGCCACCATCACGATCCCCGAGAACTCCGGCGCCGGGCACTGGCGCGGCAAGTTCTTCGCCCGCGAGGGCTGCACCGGCGAGGAGGGCAGTACGTTCCACTGCGCCGTCGGCGACTGCGGACCGTACTCCGACCGGTGCTCGACCGGTGAGCAGCCGACCGGCCTGGCCGAGTTCAACTTCGACCCGAAGGACGGCCTGGCGCCCTGGTACAACGTCAGTTACGTCAACGCCGTCGCGTCGCCGATCACCATCACGCCGGACGGCGTGACACCGCCCGAGTCCGGCGAGTGCACGTCGGCGGGCTGCGTCGAGGACCTGTTGGCCGCCTGCCCGGCCGACAACCTGGTCAGGGACGAGGCCACCGGCCGGGCGCTGGTGTGCGTCAACCCGAACCGGGACGCGAAGACCCCCTACAGCGACGCGCTGGCCGGCAAGTGCCCGACCGCGTACAGCTGGTCCAAGCACGACACCGAGCAGGGCAACCAGGTCGTGTACCAGTGCCGGCAGTGCACCGGCATGACCGTCACCTTCCACGGCACCGGCGAGGCCGCCGCCCCGCCCGACGACAACGCCGCGCCCCCGCCGGCCCCCGTGGTCACCGAGCAGCCCCGCGAGGGCGGCAGCACCCCGGCCGCCTCCCGCAAGGGCATCAGCCTCAACCCCGTGGCGGGTGCCTCCGAGGCCCTGGCCGACTCCGGTTCGTCCTGGTTCTACAACTGGGCCTCCTCCAGCGACGGTGTCACCAAGCCGGAGGGCGTCGAGTACGTCCCGATGATCTGGGGCCCCGACTCGGTCACCGACGCCCAGCTGGGCCAGGCCGCCAAGGAAGGGAAGGCGCTGCTGGGCTTCAACGAGCCGGACCACCCGGGCCAGGCCACCATGTCGCCCGAACAGGCGCTGGACCTGTGGCCCCGGCTGGAGTCCACCGGTCTGCGCCTGGGCGCGCCCGCGGTCGCCTCCGGCGGCGACCTCGAGGGCGGCTGGCTGGACCGGTTCATGAAGGGAGCCGAACAGCGCGGCCTGCGCGTCGACTTCATTCCCCTGCACTGGTACGGCGCCGACTTCGGCCCCGACGCCGTCAACCAGCTGCGCGGCTACCTGCAGGCCGTGCACGACCGCTACGGCAAGCCGATCTGGCTCACGGAGTACGCCCTGATCGACTTCTCCCAGGGAACCCCCCGCTACCCGAGCGAGCAGGAGCAGACCGACTTCGTCCGGTCCTCGACCGGGATGCTGAACGGCCTGGACTTCCTGGAGCGCTACGCGTGGTTCGTGCTGTCCACCGAGACCCACCGGACGGGGCTCTACGACGGGGCGGTCGCCAACGCGAGCGGGCGCGTCTACCGCGAGGTGCGCTGAGGTGGATCGAGGGGTCCTGAGGCGCCCTGAGGTGCTGACGCGCTGAGGTGCCTGCCGCGAGCAGCACGCGGACGGTTCAACTCCCAAAAGGTCATCGGAGTTGAACCGTCCTCGTCTCACAGCCGTTGTTCCGGTGCATCCCGGCGGCTCCCGGCGGGGCTCACCATCGGAGGAGATCCATGTCAGGCGGTCCGTCGCGACGCAGCCCCCCGGGCACGCGCGTCGGCCGGAGCCTCCTGCAGGCGGGCGAGCCGCGCGCGGACCTTCTCCGCGTCCGGATGATCGAACTCCGCGAAGATCGCGAGAGCTTGCCGCCAGCTCGCCCGGGCGGACTCCGGCTCCCCGGCGTCGAGGTGGACGTCCCCGAGGTTGCCCAGCGTGTGGCCCTCGCCCCACCGGTTGCCGATGTCCCGGTGTGTCGCCAGCGCCTGACGGTAGTACTCGACGGACTCGCCGTAGCGGCCGAGCCTGTGGTGGACCGTGCCGAGGATGTCGAGGGCGACGCCCTCGACCCAGCGGTTGTCGCCGGCGCGCAGCACCACCAGCGCCCGCTCCAGGCAGCCGAGGGCGTCGTCGTACCGGCCGAGCCGCTGGTAGGCGTCGCCCAGGTTGCTCAGGGCGATGCCCTCTCCCCAGGAGTTGCCCTCGACGCGGTCGAGGGCCAGCCCCCTTCGGATGTACTCGACGGCCTTGCCGAGCCGGCCGACGTGCAGGTAGGCGTCGCCCAGGTTGGCGACCACCGTCGACCTGGCCTTCCTGTCCCCGAGCTCCTGGCACAGTTCCAGCGCCCGGTGCAGGTGCACGATGGCCTCCTCGGGCCGGCCGGCGGTGCGCAGCGCGGCGGCCGTGTCGGACAGGCTCTGGGCCTCGCCCTGCCGGTCGCCGGCGGTGCGGGCGGCGATGAGACCCGTACGGGAGGTGTCGAGCCAGTCGTGCGTGTGGCTGCGGAGGTAGAAGAACCCCCACAGGACGGCGGGCAGCCGCCACGCGATGCCAGGTTTCCCGGCCTGGTCGGCCTGGTGCACCGCGACGACCAGGTTGGGCCGTTCGGTCTCGCACCAGTCGAGCGCCTGCTCGTGCGTCGTGAACTCCAGCGGCCGGCACCCCTCGGGCAGCGGTTCCAGGGGGATGCGGCGGCGGTTCGGGGTGATGTGCGAGTAGGCCGCGTCGGCGGTGTGCAGGTACCAGGAGAGCAGTCGCCCGACGGCGAGGTCCCGCTCCTCCCGTGTCTCCTCGGCACGCACCCGTTCGGCGGCGTACACGCGCAGCAGGTCGTGCAGGGTGTAGCGGCCCGGGAAGTGCTCGGTGAGCAGGTGGGCGCGGGTCAGCTCGGTGAGGACGCCGCGGGCCTCACGCGGGGGGAGCCCGGCGAGAGCGGCCGCCGCGGGCGCGGAGATGTCCGGCCCGGTGTGCAGGCCCAGCAGCCGGAGCAGGCGTGCCGCCGGGACGGACAGCGCCTTGTAGGACCAGGAGAAGACGGCCCGCACGTCGGTGGTGATGTCGTCACCGCCGGCGAAGGCGTCCAGGCTGCCGTGGCTCTCGCTCACCTCGTCGGCGATGGCGCTGAGCGGGAAGGCCGGGTGGGCGCAGGCGTGGGCGGCGACGATGGCGAGCGCCAGCGGCAGCCGGCCGCACCGGGCGATGATCTCGTCCGCCGCCTCCGGTTCCGCGGCCAGCCGGCCGGTGCCCAGGCGCCGGGCCAGCAGGTCGTGCGCCTCGGCGGAGGTCATCTGGTCCAGCGTCAGGGGGTGCGCCCCTTCACCGGCGACCAGACCGGTGAGCCGGTTGCGGCTGGTGACGATGACCAGGCAGCCCGGGGAGCCGGGCAGCAGCGGGCGGACCTGTTCGGTGTCGCGGGCGTTGTCGAGGAGGATCAGCACCCTGCGCTGCGCGAGCAGGCTGCGGTACAACGCCACCTGCGCGTCGAGACCGGCGGGTATCCGTATCGGGGGGACGCCGAGCGCGTCGAGGAAGATCCGCACGGCGTCGTCCGGCGTCACCGCCGAGCCGGTCGGGTCGAAGCCGCGCAGGTTGATGTAGAGCTGGCCGCCGGGGAAGCGGTCGGCGACCCGGTGGGCCCAGTGCACGGCCAGGGTGGACTTGCCGATCCCGCCCATGCCGCCGATCGCGCTGATCACGACGGTCGACGGAGGGCTGCCGTTCTCGGGCAACAGGGCTCCGGTCCGCTCGAGTTCGGCGTGCCGTCCGGCGAAGGTCGGCAGATCGGCGGGCAGTTGCGCCGGGCGAGCGGTTCCCTCCGGGGAGTCGGGCGGGTCGGAGCGGCCGGCCGCGTCCGTCGGCCGGCCGGCCGGGCCGTCGTCCGCCGCCGGCTCGTCCGCCGACCTGCCGCCGGGGGCCGTGCCATCGGCCACTCTCCCGTCCGCCGGTGCGACGACGGACGGCTCGGACACCACCGGTGCCACGGACGGCCGGAGCTGTCTGAGTGGGGACGCGGGCCGGAGCGGAGCGGGCGCCGGGTCGGGCATCAGGGCCGGGTCGGCCGCCAGGATGCGGTCGTGCAGGTCCTGGAGCTGGGCGCCGGGCTCGACGCCCAGCTCCCTGACCAGGGCACGGCGGGTCCCGCGGTATGCCGCCAGGGCCTCGGCCTGCCGCCCGGCCCGGTACAGCGCCAGCATGAGCAGTCGGCACAGCTGCTCCCGCAGGGGGTGCCTGCCGGTGAGCGGGATCAGCTCGACGATCACCTCGTGATGGCGTCCGAGCTCGATGTCGACGTCCAGCCGCGCCTCCAGCGCGGTCAGCCACTCCTCGTCCAGCCAGGAGCGCACCGTCTCGGCCAGCGAGCCGGGCAGTCCGGCCAGCGCGGCCCCCTGCCACCCGCCGAGCGCGGCGTGCAGCAGTTCCGCGGCGCCGGACGGGTCGCCCGCGGCGCGCGACTTCTTCGCCCGGGCGACCCGGTGCTGGAACACGGCGAGGTCCAGGGCGTCGTCCGGAATCCGCAGCACGTATCCGTCCCCGACGGAGACGACCACCCGGGGCTGTCCGGCGGCCGGGTCACGGTCGGGCTCCAGCACCTTGCGCAGGCGCGACACGTAGGTCCGCAGGACGGACACGGCAGCCGCGGGCGGCTCCTCTCCCCAGACGGCGTCGAGGAGTTCACCCAGCGGTACGGGGCGTCCACGCCGTAACAGCAACGCGGCCAGCACGACCCTCTGTTGCGGCGAGCCGAGGTCTAATTCCCGTGCCCCGCGCCATGCCCGTACCGGACCCAGCACAGCAAAACGAACAGAATTCACGTAGTGGTCCACCCTCGGACTCTAGTAGGACGTGATGTCGTCACCGTCACGCGGACGGAACGTGCCATTCCGTCCGGTGTCGTCGCTGATTTCGCTGTTGTCCCGCTTGCCACTGGGGAGTTGAACCTTTTTCATCCGGCGTCCGTTGCGGTACGCGGGTCACGCCGATACGGATCCGACCGTGCCACGCGGCCGGGAACGACAGAGAGGAACGCTTATGAGCCGGGGTGCAGGAGAAAGGGCGGACGAGCCGGTCGCCGGAGGCGAACACGCCGTGTCCGGTAACCCGCCCGAGCCGTCCCCGCACTTCACGGTGGTCATCTCCGGCGACGGTTCCGCCGCCATCAATGGTGAGCCCGTGCCGGTGGCGGAGGGGGAGACGGTCGACGCCGCGATCCTCGACACCCTGCACGGACACGCACGCGACCGGGACATCACCGTCACGGCGGCGATCTCCGACCCCGCCGCGGGGTACGTGGCGTTCGTCGAGGTCTCCCCCGACGGCTCGAGTTCGCTGCTGGAACAGCAGCAGGAGCCGGAGGCACCGGCACCAGCACCAGCACCAGCACCAGCACCAGCACCGTCCCTCGTGAAGGGGGACGCCGTCGACAAGACCGACGACGGGCCCGTCGGTGACACCGGTACCGCGGTCGCTCCGGGCACCGGTGCCGACGACGCCCACGGCGACATCGACGACATCGACGACTTCGACGAGGCGACGTACGCGCTTCCCGAGCCCGAGGGGCCGCCGCCCCCGCCTCCGTCCGGTGGCCCGGGGCCGGAAGCGGGACCGGAGTCGGAGTCCGGGGGCGGTTCGGGCATGGGTACGGGCCTGGGCTGGGGTTCGGGCTCCGGGTCGGAATCCCGGTCGGAGTCGGCCGCCCGCCCCGCACCGCCGCCGAAGCCCGCCCGCAGAACCGCCTCCCGGCAGTCGGACGACGAGTTCGAGGGCCCCGGACTGCTCAGCAGGCCGCTGGTCGTCGGGCCGGTGGCACTCGGTGTGGCCGCGCTGGTCGTCATACCGCTGGTGATTCTGGGCAGCGGCGGATCGGACGGCGGCGGGAACCGGGAAGAGGCCGCCGCCCGTGCGAGCGCCTCCCCTTCGGCCGAGGCGTCACCGAGCCTGAGGACGCCCCCGCGGCCGATCCCGCCCCCGCCCGGTTCGACGTCCGCCTCGCCGTCGGCCAAGCCGAAGGACAAGGAGAGGGAGGAGGGCAAGGAGAAGGAGAAGGAGAAGAACGGGCCGAAGCCGACGTACACCCCGAAGGCGAAGAGCGGTGGGAGCGTCACCGTCACCGTGACCGCGACGCCGCCGAAGGACACCACCACCGTCACGGCGAAGCCTCCGCAGGACACCGCCGCCAGCGCCGTGAAACGGCTCGCCGAGAGCGACCCGTCCGGGCGGCACATCTGCTACCGCGCGTACGTCGCCGATCGGGGCTGGCAGAAGCCGGTGTGCGACGGCACCATCGCGGGGACGTCGGGCCAGAACAAGCCGATCAAGGCCCTGAACATCGCGGTGCACGGCGTCGACGGCTCGGCCGCCAACGCGTTCCGGCAGGTGTCGAAGCCGGTCGACGGCCGGGGCGAGTGGCAGCCGAGCTGGACGGCCATCACCGGCGACGGCAGGAACATCTACATCGGCAGCTCGAAGCAGAACGCGCCGAACATGCTGGGCTTCGCCATCAACGTCGGCAGCGGCCAGGTCTGCCACACCGTCCGCCTGCGCCAGAGCGACTGGGGACAGCGGACGTGCGGCAAGGCCCGCCCCGACTACGCCTTCGGCGGCACCCTCGACAACGACGTCTGGCTGGAGGCCGTGAAGTTCACGGTGTGAGGCCCACGGTGGGAGCCGCCCGGTGCGAGGTGCCGGAGGATCCGGTTCAGGTCCGCCGGCGCCGCTGCCAGGCGGACGGGGGTGCCGGCGTCGTCGAGTTCGGCGACCTGCCAGGCACCCGCGCCCGCTTGTGCGCGGTGCGGCAGTCTTCCGGCCTGCCACATTGCCGACCGCCCACCCCCCACCCACCTCGAGGGTTCCCGCGTCGTGGTTCCGGTGTGCGGTGGTTTTCGTGGCGTGGGTGGTGGCACTCTCAGAGGCAGCGGCCGGCCATGCCTGGAAGGGGCAAGCACATGATCATTTTCGGTACCAAGGGATATCTCTACCAGCTCGCGATACTCACGCTGGTGTGCACCCAGTGCGGGAATCCCTCCGCGCACACGCTCAGGAAGCGGGTCACGAAGTTCACGCTGTTCTTCGTGCCGCTGTTCCCGGTCTCGACGAAGTACATGACGCAGTGCACCTTCTGCGGCGCCGAGTCGAAGGTGTCCGCCGAGCAGGCCGAGCAGTTGCAGGCGCAGGACGCGGGCGGCCCCGGCAGCGGCCGGCCGTACGGACAGCCGCCCCAGCAGCACCAGCAGCCGTACCAGCGGTAGAACCGCGGGGCGGGCACCCTCCTCCGGCATCCGACTCCCCCCTCGGTCGCGCTGCCCGTGCACGGGGCGCCCCACCCGGCCGCCACGGACGTCACCCGGCACTCCCTCTATGCTCCACGCGGTTGTTCCCTGTGCGCAGGTGCAGACAGGTGTACGCACGCGACAGGTCAAGTGGCAGGTAAGGAGCGGATGCCTCGATGGTGTTCAAGCGGCTGCTCGGTCCGCCGGGTCCGGGCGGGCCCACGGTCGACACGGTTCTGGAACCGGGGCCCGTCCGGCCCGGTGGGACGCTCGCCGGACAGGTGCGGCTGGTGGGCGGCGACACCGCGTTCGACGTCGAGCAGGTGGCCCTTGAGCTCGTGGCCCGGGTGGGGGGTGAAAGGGGCGGGAACGGGGTCGCCGTGCCGTTCGAGCGCTTCGCCGTCGGGGGCGGGTTCCGGCTGGACGAGGGTGAGGCACGCACCGTGCCGTTCGGGGTGACGCTGCCGTGGGAGACACCGGTCACCGAGCTGGACGGGCGGGAACTGGGCGTCCGCCTCGGCGTGCGGACCGAGCTGGCGGTGGCCGGGCCGCCGGAACCGGACGCCGTCGCAGGCCCCGGCCCGCTCGGCCCCGGCCCGCTGGGCGTCGATCCGCTGGGGGTCGATCCCCTCGGTGTCGGTCCGCTGCCCGCCCAGGAGGCGATCATCGGCGCGTTCCGGCGGCTCGGGTACGGGCTGCGGTCCGCCGGTCTCGAGCACGGCCGCATCGGCGGCACCGGGCAGCGGCTGCCCTTCCACCAGGAGATCGGGCTCACCCCGGCCCCGTCGTACGCGGACCGGGTGGAGGAGATCGAGCTGACCTTCCTCACCCACCCGGGCGGCATCGAGGTCGTCCTGGAGGCCGACAAGCGGGGCGGCGGGAACGCGGGCGGCGACGAGGACACCGGGCACGACGCGCTCAGCCGGTTCACCGTCGGCCACGACGACGCCCGCGACTGGGCCGCCGAGGTCGACGGCTGGGTGCGTGAACTGGTCGAGCACCGGGAGGCGTACGGCAGCGACAGCGCGTACGGGCACGGGGGACCGCACTCCGGACCGGGTATCGGCTGACGGTCCGGCCCCGCCGCACCCGCACCACCCGCCGTGCTCGCACCACCCGCACCACCCGCCGTGCTCGCCCTACAGCGGCGTCGCCGTGCGCAGGATCCAGAACAGGGTCACCGCCGCGTTGGCGGACGACATCGCCGACGCGGCCGTACCGGCGGCCGCTCCCCAGGCCGCCAGGCCCGCCGAGGTGAACACCTCCGGCCAGGGCCCCGTGGCCGGAGCCGGGGCGAGCAGCGCCGCCACCCGGCGGGGGACCGGTCCCGGCGCCGCGAACGCGAGCAGGGGCGGGCCGCCGGCCCGGGAGGCGAGGGCCGCCTTGCCGATGGCGGTGGCGACCGTACGGCGGTCGCCGACCGTACGGGCCGCCTCCTCGTCCGCCCAGCGCTCCGCCGCGTACGACACCGCCGTGTGCAGGGGGCGCAGGAACGGGTTGGCGTGCGCGGCCAGCCGTACGGCCAGCAGGAACCGGTGATGGCGGGCGGTGAGGTGGGCGCGCTCGTGCGCGAACAGGGCGCGGCGTTCGGCGGGGGCCAGGTGGTCCAGGAGGGCGGTGGTGACCACGACCCGGTCGCGGCGCGGTCCGGTGCCCGGGAGGGCGTACGCGTACGGGGTGTCGTCGGGCAGGACCGCCACCTCCGTGTCCGGCAGGCCGGTCAGGGCGCGGTGGGCGCGCCGGCGGGTGCGGACGTGCCGCCACAGGGTCCGGGAGCAGGCCAGCAGCACCACGCACAGGGCCGGGATGGCGGCCTTCCCCACGACCTCGTCGTACGGGACCGCCTCCCGCACCTCCGGGTCCGACCAGCCGTCCGGCAGCGGGTTGCCGGGCAGGGTGGCGGTGCCGACCACCATCACCAGGCACAGGCACACCGTGCTGCACACCGCCATCACCGCGGCGACCCAGGTCAGCATCCGCGTCGCGGTCCGCGGGTGCAGATGCTGTGCGGCGAGCCGGGCGATCGGCCACGCCGTCAACGGCAGGACGAGCGGCAGGAAGACGAACACCCCCATGAGGCCTCAGTCTTCCCCGTCGCTCCGGGGCTGACCCAGCAGTTCCCGCAGGAGTCGTTCGTCGTCGGGGCCGAGTCCGGTGACGAAGCTGGCCAGGACCGCCTCCCGGTCGCTCTCGGCGTCCAGCACCCTGCGCATCCGGTGGGCGGCGAGGCCGGCGTGGTCGGAGGCGGAGGTCCAGGCGAAGGAGCGGCCCGCGCGTTCACGGGTGACCGCGCCCTTCGCGAGCAGCCTGGTGAGGATCGTGACGACCGTCGTATAGGCGAGGTCCTCGCCCAGGCGCTCCTGCACCCAGCCCGCCGTCGCCGGGCCGTCCGCCTCGCGCAGCGCCGACAGCACCAGCGCCTCCAACTCGCCCTGACCCCGCCGCCGGTGACGCCGACTGTGTTCGACCACGGCCTGTCTCCCTTCCGTCGACTTCCCGTCCCCCGGCGGTCATCGTATAGACGAACGGACACCGTCAAATTCTCTACATTGCTGTAGATTCTACGGGCGGCATCCGGCAACGGCTCACGAGAAGGACGGGCGGACCCCCCACATGTTCGGACTGAGCGAACTCGCGATCATCCTCATCGTCGTCATAGCCGTGCTCGCGGCGAAGAAACTGCCCGACCTGGCCCGCTCGGCCGGCAAGTCCGCCCGCATCCTCAAGGCCGAGGCCCGTGCGGCCAAGGCGGAGGCGCAGGAGGACGAGCGGCGGGCCCGGGCCCAGCAGCCCCAGCCCTCCCAGCAGCCGGACGCGCCTCGTGTCATCCCGGGCGAGACCGTCGTCGCAGGCGAGACCGTCGCCCGGGACACGGCCGCCGACGGCAGCCCCACCCAGCAGCGGTAGCGGTAGCGGTGACGGCGGCGAGCCCGCTCAGCCGTTCCAGACGTCGTCGTACGGGTCCCTCGGGGTGGGGACCGGCTTCGCGGACGTGACCTCGAAGTAGGGGACGGGTCCGTCGTTGACCGGGTCCTTCGTCCGGCGCGGGCTGTAGGTGCCGCTGACCTCCAGCCAGGCGTCCGGCTGCAGGACCGGGGGGACCTCGCCGGTCAGGGCGATCTTCACCGGCTGACCGTCCGCGGCACAGCAGTTGAGGGACATCCGGACCAGCTGGGGAGCACCGGACGGGTCCAGTGCGACGAAACCGGTGATCTCGATGGGCCGGTCGCCCAGGCCGCGGCCGTCGTCGTAGACCGCGCGGGCCGCGTACTCCCCCACCCCCAGGCGCAGCGCGCCCCCGGCGGGGAGTTCCGGGAAGCCGAACGGTTTCTGCAGGGCCGTACCCGTGTGGGTGGCGCTGTACGAGCCGAGGGCCGGCGGGGCCACCAGGATCAGGGCGAGGACGGGAAGGGCGAGGAGCCAGGAGACACGGGGCTCGCGATGCCCCCGCCGATCGTCGAAGTCGCCGTCGCGCCTCGTACGAGACCCGCGAGACCCGCGCCACTCGTACCAGACCGTCGCCACCGCCGTCACGACGAGCACGGCACCGCACAGCAGGAGCAGCGGGCGCAGGCCCGCCTTCACATAGCGCAGGTGGAGGTCGGTCAGCCCGGCGTGCAGCACGGTCGCGCCCAGGAGGAACAGCAGGGCCGCCTGTGCCTGCCGGTTCAGGTCCGGGTTCGGGTTCGGGTGGCGACGCAACCGGTTCACAGCAGCACCGCTCCCGTCAGGACCGAGACCCCGACCGCCAGGACGAGGGTCGCCGGGGCGAAGCGCAGGGCGAAGCCGCGGCCGAACGTGCCGACCTGCATGGCGAAGAGCTTGAGGTCGACCATGGGGCCCACCACGAGGAAGGTGAGCCGGGCCGTCAGCGAGAACTGGGTCAGGGACGCGGCGACGAACGCGTCCGCCTCCGAGCAGATCGACAGCAGGACGGCCAGCGCGGCCAGGACCAGTACCGACAGCACGGGGTGGTCGGCCGCCCGTTGCAGCCAGGCGGCCGGGACGACCGCCTTCAGCGTCGCCGCGGCCATCGCACCGACCACCAGGAAGCCGCCGGCGTGCATCACGTCGTGCCGGACCGACCCCCAGAACGCCGCGCCCCGGCTCTGCCCCTCGTGGGACGAACGGGACGGCGGGCGCAGCCAGTCGGCGCGGCCGTGGCGCTGCCACAGCCAGCCCATCAGGCAGGCCACCAGCAGGCTCGCCACGAACCGGGCGAGGACCATCAGGGGATCGTCCGGGAAGGCGACCGCCGTCGCCGTCAGCACGATCGGGTTGATCGCGGGCGCGGACAGCAGGAACGCCAGCGCCGCCGCCGGGGCCACTCCCCTGCGCACCAGCGCCCCCGCCACCGGGACCGACGCGCACTCGCAGCCGGGGAGCACCGCGCCCGCCGCGCCCGCGACCGGAACCGCCAGGGACGGACGCCTCGGCAGGGCGCGGGCGAAGAAGGACGGCGGGACGAAGACCGCGATCGCCGCGGACAGCAGGACACCGAGCACCAGGAAGGGCAGCGCCTGGATCATCACCGCCACGAACACCGTCGTCCAGCTCTGCATCACCGGGGCGCCCAGGGCGCGGCGGACCGGGTCCTGGAACATCACGGCGGAGAGCAGGAACAGGACGAGGAGGAGAGACGGGTCGAGGTGCCGGGACTCCCCGGCCGCCCCGCCACCGCCACCACCGGGCCCCGTGTCGCCGTCGGCCCCCCTGCGGGGAGCCGGCTCGGTCATGGCCACGGGCCGGTCACCTCCGGACTGGCGCGGGAGCGGGGACGTCGGCGGGGCGGGGGCGCGCGTTCCCCCTCCCATCGATACGGAGCGGAGGGCGGGCCCGTTCAGCACCGTTCGGCACCGGCCGTCGTGCACCCCCTGGAACCGCCTGCGTGTATACGGCAGTCTTTCCTCCCGTGGTGAGCCTTCCGAATCAGATCCCGCCGGGCGTTCCCCCCGCGCACATGCTGGTGTGCGGTGACGACGGACTCGCGCACCGGCTCGCCGCCGAACTCCGGGGCGTGTACGGCGAACAGGTCACCCTCGTCGTGCCGCCCTCCGGGCTCCGGGTACGGGAACCGGTGGTGGGCCGGGCCCGCGCCGCGTCCGCCGCGCTGCTCGACCGGTTCGTGAACGCCACCGTCAACCGCGCCGGCGCGGGCGACGGCCTCGACGACCCGTCCGACGAACGGCTGATCGAGGCCGCCGAACCCACCGACGCCGTACTCGCCGAAGTGGGCGTCGCACGGGCCGCCGCGCTGGCCCTGGTGTACGACGACGACGAGACCAACATCCGCGCCGCCCTCAACGCCCGCAGGATCAACCCCAGGATCCGCCTCGTCCTGCGCCTCTACAACCGGCGCCTGGGCCGGCACATCGAGGACCTGCTCGACCAGGCCGCGGAGTTGTCCGGCGGCGACGCGCAGGGGCGTGGACACCACAGGGGCGACGCCTCCACCACCGTGCTGTCCGACGCCGACACGGCCGCCCCCGCCCTGGTCGCCACCGCGCTCGTCGGCACCAGCAAGATCGTCGACACCGACGGGCTGATGCTGCGCGCGGTGGAACGCCGGCCCCCGCGGCCCGGCGAGGTCGCCGATCCCGGCCTGTGCACGCTGGCGCTGCTGTCCGCGACGAGCAACGACCCGGCCGGCTCGGACGGTTCGGAGGACAGCGGCGACCAGGGTCCGCAGATGCTGCCCGACGCGGCGGCCGTCGCGGCGGCGACCGGACGCGGCACGATGGTGCTGGAGCAGGTGTCGTACTCCGGGCCGCCCCTGCCCGCCGTACGGGCCGGGGTGCCGCCGTTCGCCTCGCTGTTCTCGCAGCGGCTGCGGTGGTCGCTGGCGGGGCTCGCGACGGCCGTGGTGGTCCTGGCGGTCGTGCTGGCCCTGGTCACAAACG
Organism: Streptomyces sp. NEAU-W12; assembly: GCF_026242095.1. Classification (NCBI taxonomy): domain Bacteria; kingdom Bacillati; phylum Actinomycetota; class Actinomycetes; order Kitasatosporales; family Streptomycetaceae; genus Streptomyces; species Streptomyces sp. NEAU-W12. The sequence goes on along the minus strand of NZ_JAPJDM010000001.1, from coordinate 481,828 downwards.
ACCACCCGCTGCACGCCGTCTACGTCACCCTGCTCGACCTCTTCGCGATCAACGAGCCCGCGCACAACCAGTCCATGGGGCGGCAGATACTGCAACTGCTCACCGGGCTGGTCGGGTTGCTGCTGCTGCCGGTGATGCTGGCGGCCGTCCTGGAGGCCCTGGGCACCTTCCGCATCGTGTCGGCGCTGCGCAAGCCGCCGCGCGGGCTGAGCCGGCACGTGGTGCTGCTCGGGCTCGGCAAGATCGGTACGCGGGTGCTGACCCGGCTGCGCGAACTGCACATCCCCGTGGTGTGCGTCGAGGCCGACCCGGAGGCCCGGGGGATGGCCACGGCACGGCGGCTGGGCGTACCGGTGGTGCTCGGGGACGTCACGCAGGAGGGCGTACTGGAGGCCGCGAAGATCCACCGGGCCGACGCGTTCCTCGCGCTCACCAGCGCCGACACCACCAACCTGGAGGCCGTGCTGTACGCGCGGGCCGTACGCTCCGACCTGCGGGCCGTCCTGCGGCTGTACGACGACGAGTTCGCGACGGCCGTGTACCGCACGCTGCGGGCCGCGCACCCCGACGCGGTGACCCGCAGCCGCAGCGTCTCCCACCTGGCCGCGCCCGCCTTCGCCGGGGCGATGATGGGCCGGCAGATCCTGGGGGCCATCCCGGTCGAGCGGCGGGTGCTGCTGTTCGCGGCGCTGACCGTGGGCGGGCATCCGCAACTGGAGGGGAAGACGGTCGGCGAGGCGTTCCGGGCCGGGGCGTGGCGGGTGCTGGCCCTGGACACGGCGGCGACCCGGTCGGCGCCGGGCGCGGGCGGGAACGGCACCGGCCACGGCTCCGGGAACGCCGTCGGTCCCGGAGCCGGGACCGGGGCCACGGCCGGCGGCACCGCGGCGGCCGGTGAGCCGCCGGGGCCGTCGGGGCCCTCGGGGCTGGTGTGGGACCTGCCCGACACGTACGTCCTGCGGAACGAGGACCGGGTGGTGCTGGGCGCCACCCGGCGGGGGCTGGCGGAACTGCTCGGACGCAGGGGGAGGGAACGGTCGGGAAGGTGACCTGCCAATGCTCCCCGGGCGGCCGGGGCCCGGGAAACACCGGCGCCGGAATCCCTCAGCCCCCCTCCCCCTCCGCCGTCGCCGTCCCTGTCGCCGATCCCAAGTACCTTTCGGCGAAGTCCAGTTCCATGCGAACCTGCTTGATCCGCTCGTCGACCACCAGGGAGCCGTGTCCCGCGTCGTAGCGGTAGACCTCGTGGGGGGCCTCGCGGGACCGGAGGCGGTGGACGTAGTTCTCGATCTGCCGGATCGGGCAGCGCGGGTCGTTCACCCCGGCCGAGATGTAGACCGGCGCCTTCACCCGGTCGACGTAGGTGATCGGGGAGGACGCCTCGAACCGCTCGGGCACCTCCTCGGGCGTGCCCCCGAGCAGCGTGCGGTCCATCGCCTTCAGCGCCTCCATCTCGTCGTGGTACGCCGTGACGTAGTCGGCGACCGGGACCACCGCGATGCCCAGCGTCCACGCGTCGGGCTGGACGCCCAGGCCGAGCAGGGTGAGGTAGCCGCCCCAGGAGCCGCCGGTGAGGATCAGGCGGTCCGGGTCCGCGAGGCCCGAGCCGATCGCCCACTCCCGGACCGCGGCGATGTCCTCCAGCTCGATCAGTCCGACCCGGTGCTTGAGCGCGTCGGTCCAGGCACGGCCGTACCCCGTGGAGCCCCGGTAGTTCACGCGCACCACCGCGTACCCGTGGTCGACCCAGGCGGCGGGGCCGGCGGCGAAGGAGTCGCTGTCGTGCCAGGTGGGGCCGCCGTGGATGTCGAAGACGGTGGGCAGCGGGCCGGTCGCGCCCTCGGGCTTCTGGACCAGGGCGTGGATCCGGCCGCCGGGACCCTCCACCCAGACGTCCTGAACCGGCACCGAGCCGGGCGAGCGCATCCCCGGCGGATCCAGGACGACCCCGCCGCTCGTGGAGCGCACCGCCGACGGCTGGGCCGACGACGACCACAGGTACTCCACGCTGCCGTCCGGCCGGGCCGTCGCACCCGAGACGGTGCCGGGCGGGGTGTCGATCTCCACCAGCTCCGGGCCCGCCAGGTCGTAGCGGAACAGCTCGCTGCGGGCCTCGAAGCTGTGCGCGATGAGCAGACCCGTACCGTCCGGGAACCACTCGGCGCTCACGTCGCCCGGCAGCTCCAGGGAGAGGTCCGTCTCCTCGCCCGTCGCCACGTCCCACACCAGGGGCTCCCAGCGGCCGCGCCGCTGATGGCCGATGAGCAGACGCGTGTCACCGGCGACGGGGGCGAAGCCCAGCACCTCCAGGCCCAGCTCCTCGGTACCGCCCCTGGTGTCGTCCAGTTCGGCGACCGTGGTGCCGTCGGGGCGCAGCACGCGCAGCGCGGAGTGCATCGCGTCGCCGTGCTCGGTGTGCTCGACGGCGATCAGCGAACCGTCGTGCGAGAGGTCCCCGACGCCCGCCGACTCACGGTGCCGGTAGATCTCCACCGGCGCCGCAGCCGCGTCACCCGCCCGCACCAGGTGGATCGTCGTACCGTCCTCGTCCGTGGAACGGCCCACCACGGCCGTGCTCCCGTCCCGGCCGAGAGCGAGACCGGCCGGGTACGAGGCGTCGAGCCCCGGGGCGGCGAGCTCGTCCGGACCGCCCGCGAACGGCTGGCGGCGCCAGACGCCGAACTCGTCGCCGTCCTTGTCGTCGAACCACCAGATCCACTCGCCGTCCGGCGAGAGCACGCCGTCCGTGGTGCCGTTGGGCCGGTCCGTCACCTGGCGCTGCCCGCCGGTCGACCGGTCCCAGGCATACAGCTCGTACGTCCCCGTCGCGTTCGACACGAACAGGGAACGGTCGGGGGCGTCCTCCGCCCAGTCGGGCAGGGACACCCGCGGCGCCCGGAAGCGCTTCTCCCAGTCGGGCATCCGCTCGCCCTGATGTACTCGCTCGGTCCGGTCCGTCCGCCGCGCCGGTGCGCCGGACCCGTTGCTCTCAGTCATGACCCCATACTGCCCGCCCCGGTGGGGTTCGCGCCGCCGAGGTCCCGACCTGTGGACAACCGGAATCCCCAGCCTGTGGACAACCGGCGGGGCCACGGGCCGTCGAGGCGGCCCCGCGGGCCGCTTCCCGGGCGCGGCACCGTACGGTGGGGGCGTGTACCGGTTTCTGCTGACGCCCCGATGGTGGGGGATCAACGTCTTCGTGCTGCTCGCCATCCCCTTCTGCGTCTTCATGGGGTCGTGGCAGCTGGGCCGGTTCGAGGACCGCGTCGAGAACCACCGCGGCGCCGAGGAACAGGTCGCCTCCAGCCGGCAGGAGGAGGCCCGGCAGCTGGACACGTTGCTGCCGGTGACCAAGGTGACCTCGGGCAAGCAGGCCACCGCGGGCGGCCGCTACGGGGAACAGCTCCTCGTGCCCGACCGCGACCTCGACGGCGAGCCCGGCCACTACGTCCTGACGCTGCTGCACACCGGCACCGGCAAGGTTCTGCCCGTCGTACGGGGCTGGCTGCCCGGCGACCCGGACCCGGCCGGCGCGCCCGCGCCGCCGGACGGCGAGGTCACCGTCACCGGGGCGCTCCAGGCGTCCGAGACACCCGGCAGCAACGGCGTGGGCGCCCTCAGCGGCCTGCCCGAGGGACAGACCGGCGCGATCAGCTCGGCGTCCCTGGTGAACCTGGTGCCCCACGACGTGTACGACGCGTGGATCACCCTCAACGAGGGCGACTCGGGGATGCGCCCGGTGCCCGCGGTCGCACCCGGCGGTACCGGCCTGGACCTCAAGGCCTTCCAGAACCTCGGTTACACCGCCGAGTGGTTCGCCTTCGCGGGCTTCGTGATCTTCATGTGGTTCCGTCTGGTGCGCCGCGAGGCGGAACTGGCCCGGGACACGGAACTGGGCCTGGTCCCGGACGAGCGGCCCGCACAGGACCGGAAGCAGGGCCAGGACGAGGACCGGAAGCGGGACCGGGAGCAGCCGAGCCCGTCAGGGGTGTGACGGGCCGGCCTCGTCGGCCCGCCGTCGCCGTCAGCCCGCCGTGGTCGGCAGCAGTCCCGTCCAGTAGACGGTCCCCGCGCAGGCGTTGGGCACCGTGGCGGTCGCCGTGCCCGCTCCGCCCTCCGGGGTGTACGTCACCGTCACGCTGCCGCCGGTCGTGCCGTCCTCCGTGAGGAGCTGGGTCTCGGCCCCCGTGTCACCGCCCGTGGACGTGCCGTCGGCGGCCGTCGGGTTCTCGGACGGGCTGGGGTCGGGCGAGGGGTCCACGCTGCCGCCGCTGCCGCCGCTGCCGCCGTTGTCGCCGCCCCCGCCGTTGGTGGGGCAGGGCTCGGAGGGCACCCAGGCGAACTTCACGTCGTACGCCTCACCCGGCTCGAGCACCAGTCGCCCGGCCTCCAGGGACGGGTCCGGCAGGCCCGCCGCCGCGTCCCCCGCCGTGTGCCGGACCGGGGCCACCTCGGCGGCGTCGGCCGCGCCCAGCGGCGTCACACCCAGGCTTCCCGGACCGCCGACCGTACAGCCGGCGGTGGACACGTTGGCCACCCGGAAGGAGCCGTAGACCGCGCCGGTGGAGTCGGGGGCGCCGCTGCTCGCGACGGCCGGGCCGAGCTGCGCGCCCGTACAGACGGGTGACCCCGCGGTGGCGCTCGCCGAGGGGGCGGCCCCCTCCGTCACGCCCGTGCCCGCCCCGGTGCCGGTGGCCTTCTCCTCGTCCTTCGCGTCGTCCTTGCGGTCCCCCTCGACCCGGTCCGAGGTGCCGCCCGCGGTGGTCTCGCCCCCGCCGGGGCCCTCGCCCTCGCCGGTACCGCCCGGTGCCTGCGAGGCATGCCCCACGGCGGACGGGTTGGCGTCGGGGCCGGTGGAGTCGGTGAGGTGCACGAGAGCCGGTACGGCCGTGCCGACGAAGAGGGCTGCGGCCGCCGCACCGACGAGGATCTGCCGCTTGCGCGCCCGGCGGGCCGGGACCGCGCGCCGCAGGTAGTCCAGCGAGCCCTCGCTCGGCTCCACCACGCGCACCGAGCTGTGCAGCAGGCTGCGCAGCTCCAGCTCGTCCGGACCGAGCCGGTCGGGGCCCGGTCCGTCCGGGCCGGCGTTGGCGTCGTTCACAGTTCCGTTCCCAGGGTGCGATTGCTTCGACTGCTGCCCGGACGGCGACACCAGCCCGCGCAGCACGCGCAGGCCGCTCCCGCCGGACGGACCCGGGCCGTCGGACGGGGACGCGTCCTCGGACGCGGGCACCTCGGACGCAGGCTCCCCGGCCGAGCCTTCCCCGGGCCCGCGCTCCCCGGCCGTACGCACGTCGGCCTCCCGGCCTCCGGTCTCCTCTTCACGGGGCCCCTCTTCACGGGGTTCCCGTTCCTCGGGTTCCCGCTCGTCGCCCTCGGGCTCGCGCTGCCCGCCCCCGGGGGCGGGCTCGGACGTGCTCTCCTCCGCCCCGGGCCCCTGCGGCTCGCGCTCCTCGCCCCGCACGTCCTCGCCGCGGGCGTCCTTCCCGCCGCTCATACCGGTGCCTCCATGGCCACCCTCAGCGCCGCGATCCCGCGCGAGCCGTACGCCTTCACCGAACCCAGCGAGATGCCGAGCGTCGCCGCGACCTGAGCCTCGGTCATGTCGGCGAAGTAGCGCAGCACCAGTACCTCGCGCTGACGGCGCTGGAGCCCCTTCATCGCCTTGATGAGGGAGTCGCGTTCCAGCAGGTCGTACGCGCCCTCCTCCGCACTCGCCATGTCGGGCATGGGCTTGGAGAGCAGCTTCAGGCCGAGGATGCGGCGGCGCAGCGCGGAACGGGAGAGGTTGACGACCGTCTGGCGCAGATACGCCAGGGTCTTCTCCGGGTCCCGGACGCGCTTGCGGGCGGAATGGACGCGGATGAACGCCTCCTGGACGACGTCCTCACAGGAGGCGGTGTCGTCGAGGAGGAGCGCGGCGAGGCCCAGCAGCGAGCGGTAGTGCGCGCGGTAGGTCTCGGTGAGGTGGTCGACGGTCGTGCCGGCCGCCACTACGTCGTCGGCACCGCCGTCACGCTGACTGGGTATGCGGGCGGGCCGCGCTGCGGGCATCGGCGCGATCACCGGAATGCCACCGGACGCACCGGCCCTACGGGGTCGGAGTGCCTGGCGGGGCGGGCGCAGAGCCGGGCCGCGCGGCGTTGCGAAGTCGAGTACCTCAGCCACGCCAGTTGGACACACGTCCCCCCATGAGGGTTGTACGGGCCGGACGTCACGTTTGTTGCGGCGCCCGGAATCCGCTGTCCCCCGTCCACGCCGGGCAGCACCACCGACAGCACACCGAATGCCCTCATGCGTCCCGCTCTTCCCCTATGCCTCATATGAACGGACGTCCCCACGCCCGGTTCCGGACGTCCCCACGCCCGGAAAAGACCACCTCGCCCCCGGCGCGCCCGAAAAAAAGGGGGTGCCCGCAAAGACGTTTTCCGCCCGGCACGCGGTTGCGTGGGGCGGAAGGCAAATCCTTGACTGCCTGCCGGTCAGGATCAAGAGATCAGGGCATCATGACCGGTCCACATCACTTGCACAGATCCTACAAAGCAAATGCCGTGACCAAGCATCATTTACGGTGCGTGCGTCCGGGGCCGGTCCGGCACCGCCACCAGCTCGGCGATCTGCGCGGTGTTGAGGGCGGCGCCCTTGCGGAGGTTGTCGCCGCAGACGAAGAGTTCGAGCGCCGTCGGGTCGTCCAGGGCCCGGCGGACCCGCCCCACCCAGGTCGGGTCGGTGCCGACGACGTCGGCGGGCGTGGGGAACTCGCCCGCGGCGGGATTGTCGTACAGCACGACGCCGGGCGCGGTGGCGAGGATCTCGCGGGCCGCGTCGACGGTGACCTCGTGCTCGAACCGGGCGTGCACGGTGAGCGAGTGCGTGGTGATCACCGGCACGCGGACGCAGGTCACGGCGACCGGGAGGCGGGGCAGGCCGAGGATCTTGCGGGACTCGTCGCGGACCTTCATCTCCTCGGAGGACCAGCCGTCCTCACGCAGCGACCCGGCCCACGGCACGACGTTCAGCGCGACCGGATCCGCGAACGGCCCGGTGTCGTCCCCCACGACCCGGCGTACGTCACCGGGGCTCGTCCCCAGCTCCGTGCCCGCGACCAGGGAGAGCTGGTCCCGCAGGGTCCGCACACCGGCGTGACCGGCGCCGCTGACCGCCTGGTAGGAGGAGACGACCAGCTCGCGCAGCCCGAACTCGGCGTGCAGCGCACCCACGGCGACGATCATCGACAGGGTGGTGCAGTTCGGGTTGGCGACGATCCCGCGCGGACGCATCCGCACGGTGTGCGGGTTGACCTCGGGGACGACGAGGGGCACCTCGGGGTCCATGCGGAAGGCGCCGGAGTTGTCGACCACCACCGCGCCCCGCGCGACGGCGACGGGCGCCCACCGCGCGGCGACCTCGTCGGGGACGTCGAACAGCGCGACGTCGATCCCGTCGAAGGCCTCCTCGGTGAGCGCCACGACCTCGGTCTCCTCGCCGCGCACGGCCAGCTTGCGGCCGACCGAGCGCGGCGAGGCGATCAGTCTGATCTCGCCCCAGACGTCCGCCCGCTGGGACAGGATCTGGAGCAGCACCGTGCCGACGGCTCCGGTCGCTCCCACGACCGCGAGCGCCGGTCGCCCGGACCGCGTCATCAGCGGCCGGTACCCCCGTAGACGACGGCCTCGTCGCTGTCGGAGTCCAGCCCGAAGGCGGTGTGCACGGCGCGGACGGCCTCGTCCACCTCGTCCTTGCGGGTGACGACCGAGATGCGGATCTCGGAGGTCGAGATCAGCTCGATGTTCACGCCCGCGTCGGACAGCGCCGTGAAGAAGTCCGCGGTGACTCCGGGGTGGGTCTTCATGCCGGCGCCGACCAGGGAGATCTTGCCGATCTGGTCGTCGTAGCGCAGGGAGTCGAAGCCGATGACGCCCTTGTTCTTCTCCAGGGCGTCGATGGCCCTGCGGCCGTCGGTCTTCGGCAGCGTGAACGAGATGTCCGTGAGGCCGGTGGAGGCCGCGGACACGTTCTGCACGACCATGTCGATGTTGATCTCGGCGTCGGCGATCGCGCGGAAGATCGAGGCCGCCTCGCCCGGCTTGTCCGGCACACCGACGACCGTGATCTTGGCCTCGGAGGTGTCGTGCGCGACACCGGAGATGAGCGCCTGCTCCACCTTCTTGTCCCCTCGCTGAATCGGCTCACTGCTGACCCACGTGCCCCGCAGCCCACTGAAGGACGAGCGGACGTGGATCGGGATGTTGTACCGGCGGGCGTACTCCACACAGCGGTGGAGCAGCACCTTGGACCCGGAGGCCGCCAGCTCGAGCATGTCCTCGGTCGAGATCCAGTCGATCTTCCGGGCCTTCTTCACCACACGCGGGTCGGCGGTGAACACGCCGTCGACGTCGGTGTAGATCTCGCACACCTCGGCGCCGAGGGCGGCCGCCAGGGCCACCGCGGTGGTGTCGGAGCCGCCGCGGCCGAGCGTGGTGATGTTCTTGCCCTGCTGGCTGACCCCCTGGAAACCGGCCACGATGGCGATGTTGCCGTCGTCCACCGAGGCCTGGATCCGACCGGGCGTGACGTCGATGATGCGGGCCTTGTTGTGGACCGAGTCGGTGATGACACCCGCCTGGCTGCCGGTGAAGCTCTGGGCGTTGTGGCCCAGGTTTTTGATCGCCATGGCCAGCAGCGCCATGGAGATCCGCTCTCCCGCGGTCAGCAGCATGTCGAGTTCGCGCCCGGCAGGGATCGGGGATACCTGCTCGGCGAGATCGATCAGCTCGTCCGTCGTGTCGCCCATCGCGGAAACCACGACGACCACCTGGTGGCCGTTCTGCTTGGCTTCCACGACCCTCTTGGCGACGCGCTTGATGCCCTCGGCATCGGCTACGGAGGAGCCTCCGTACTTCTGCACGACAAGGCCCACGTGCGCTCCTCGCTCATTCCGTCGTTGTCCCACGTTTTGCGCACATGTGTGCACAGTGTGGTCGGCTCATTCTATCGAGCGCCCGAAAATCGCCTCCGCGATATCGCATCGTGAGACTTCCGGGCACCCGCGCAGGGGGGCTCATGCCCAGGGCGGCGCGGGCCACTCGGAAAAGTGCCCCGCGTCACATACTCCCCCGTTCACGCCTTCACGGCTCGCGGCTCACGAGTCCCGGCTCACGGCTCACGGCAGGGCGTTTTCCGTACCCCGTTTCGGCCATGGGGTGGGACGCGGGAGGCAGGGCGGGACCAGGGTGGGCGTAAGCCGCGGTCGAACTCCGAGTTCTTCGATCCGCAGGTCAGGCCCCGTTCGGTGTCGCAAGCACGTACCGGGGCCGATCTGTTTGCTCGCTCGCCGCGAACCCGGAGCGCCTCCACGTTCCGCCGCAAGCCGATCACGGAACGTCACCCGTTCGAGGTATGGCGCCTCGACTGAGCTGCAGACTTGGTTGGTCGGGTATTCCCACCACACCGGAGAAACCCAGAAGAACCATGGGAAGAGCCCGGGTCCCGGAGCCCGGGTCCCGGAGCCCGGGGCTCAAGCTCCGGGCTGAACTGCGGCGACGAACGCCGACCAGGCGGAGACGCGGAGCCCGGGGCCGGCGGAGGTCGCCGTGGAGTCGCGGGCGTGGAGGGCGGGGAGACCGGGGAGGATGCCGGGCCGATCGTGGCCGAGGCGGCGCGGGGGTCTCGTTCCGGGCCCAGGCAGCCCGGATCCCCTACGTGCCCCTGGTGCTCTCGGCGTCCCAGGGGCACACGGACGTCGTGGAGCTGTCGCTGGACCGCGGGGCGGACATCGAGGACCGGGACTTCAAGGGCAGGCCGCCCCTCGAAGGGGCAGCCTCGTTCGGGCAGGCGGGCGTGGTGCTCCAGTTGCCCGGCCGCGGTGCCGAGCCGACGTCGGGGCCACTGGCCAACGCGCGCGAGCGCGGAGCGGAGAGGCATCCGGAGCGGGCCGGGGACCACGCACGGATCCTCGACGCCCTGCGTGCCACTGGGGTCGAGGGGGGAGGTGAACTGCCGGCCCTGTTACAGCACCGGGCGCAGGCCCAGCGGGACGCCGATCTCCTCGGCCATGACTCTGCCCGCCTCGATCTCCAGGGCGTCGTCGCCCATGTCCTGGTCGGTGTCGAGGCCGTCCAGGGCGGCCAGGGGCTGGTTGAGGCGGACGTGGGCCACCACCGACTGGAGTGCGCGCAGGGTCGCGGACGCGGTGGAGCCCCAGTTGGAGAAGTAGGAGAACTGCCACCACCACAGCGCCTCCGTGGTGCGGCCGGCGCGGTAGTGGACCATGCCGTGGCGGAGGTCGGAGACGACGTCGGTGAGGTCGTCGGAGATCCGGGCCGGGACGGGCGCCTTGCGGGGCTCGTAGGGGTCGAAGACCTCGGAGTAGACGTCGACCGGCTCCAGGAGACGGGCGAGGTTCTCGCGGAGCGCGTCCACGTCGGCCTCCGGGCCCGGGTCGGGCTCGTAGCGCTCGTCGGGGAGGATGTCCTCGTGCGCGCCCAGCCGGCCGCCGGCCAGCAGGAGCTGGGAGACCTCCAGCAGGAGGAAGGGGACCGCCGAGTCCGGCTCGTCGCCCTTGGCGACCTCCGTGACGGCGACCAGGAAACTCTCGATCTGATCCGCGATCTGGACCGAGAAGTCGTCCGGGTCCCGGTCGGTAGCGTGCAGCGTGGCGTCAGACATCTAGGAGTCGTCTCCCCTCGAAGGCGCGGCCGAGGGTGACCTCGTCCGCGTATTCCAGGTCTCCGCCCACCGGGAGGCCACTGGCCAGGCGGGTGACCTTCAGGCCCATGGGCTTGATCATGCGGGCGAGGTACGTGGCCGTGGCCTCGCCCTCCAGATTCGGGTCCGTGGCCAGGATCAGCTCGGTGACCGCGCCGTCGGCCAGCCTGGCCAGCAGTTCCCGAATACGCAGGTCGTCGGGGCCCACCCCGTCGATCGGGCTGATCGCGCCGCCCAGGACGTGGTAACGGCCCCGGAACTCGCGCGTGCGCTCGATGGCGACGACGTCCTTGGGCTCCTCCACGACACAGATGACGGCGATGTCGCGGCGGGCGTCACGGCAGATGGCGCACAGCTCCTCCTGCGCCACGTTGCCGCAGGTCGCGCAGAAGCGGACCTTCGCCTTGACCTCCATCAGGGCGTGGGCGAGCCGCCGTACGTCCGTCGGCTCCGCCTGCAGGACGTGGAAGGCGATCCGCTGGGCGCTCTTGGGACCGACGCCGGGCAGCCGCCCGAGTTCGTCGATGAGGTCCTGCACCACGCCTTCGTACAACGGACTGCCGTCCTTCCTGTGTTTCCTCAGTACGTACCGTAGAGGCCCGCGGGCCGTCTTAGAAGGGCAGACCGGGGATGCCGCCGCCGCCCAGTCCCTGGGCCAGCGGGCCGAGCTTCTGCTGCTGGAGGGTCTGCGCGTTCTCGTTGGCCGCCTGGACGGCCGCGACGACGAGGTCCGCGAGGGTCTCGGTGTCCTCGGGGTCCACCGCCTTCGGGTCGATCCTCAGGGCGCGGAGCTCGCCGGAGCCGGTGACGGTGGCCGTCACCAGACCGCCGCCCGCCTGGCCGTCGACCTCCATGTGCGCGAGTTCCTCCTGCGCCTGGGCCAGGTCCTGCTGCATCTTCTGGGCCTGCTGGAGCAGCTGCTGCATGTTGGGCTGGCCACCACCGGGGATCACGATTCAGCTCCTTGGTCGGTCCGTCCGTACGGGATTTTCCCGTTCGGCACGAGCCTACGTGGTCCGGGCGGCCGTCGCCCCAGCACTCTTTCGAGTGAGTCACCCTCGCGCCCTATACCTGATCACAGCCCCCTTTCGGGCGGAAGCGGCGCCCGAACCCCCGGCACGGCCACCCGTTGGGCGGTAGGAAGGGGGCCGGCACGTCCGTGCCCACGTCCACGTCGATGTCCGCGTCGGCCGTCCGCGCCGGTGTCCGGCGCCCGGCGCCGGGCAGGCGTCGCGCAGGGGTCCGCAGGGGTCCCGTGGAAGTCCAGCAGGGGTCGGGGCAGGGTCGAGTTCGGGTTCGGGGTCAGGCTCCAAGGTCAGTAGGGAGTACCGGGTGGTTCAGCCGGAGAGGCAGCCCGAGGACCGTCCGCAGGACGGGCTCGGCAAGGGGGCGGCCGGGCTGCGGCCGGGCGATCTGGCCGGGCGGGTGTTCCCGCTCGGGGACTGGGGCGAACCCGCGCCCCGGCTGGACGAGCTGTACCGGTGGGTGGAGCGCGGGGCGCTGGACACCGCCGCCTGGTACCTCACGGTCCGGGTCCGCAAGCGTCGGTGCGCGCGGGCGCTGCGTACGGGGGCCGCGGCGGGGGCGGCCGCCGGGGCGGCGCTGCCGCTGCTGGACCTGACCGGAGCGACCGGCGGAGCCGCCCCCTGGGGATACATGGCGCTGCTGCTCGCGGCGGCCTGCGTGGCCGCGGACCGGTTCTTCGGAGTGACCTCCGGCTGGATGCGGGACGTGGCGACCGCGCAGGCCGTGCAGCGGCGGCTCCAGGCGTTCCAGTTCGACTGGGCGTCGGAGTGCGTCCGCGAGATGCTGGGCCCGGCCGAGGGCACCGCGAGCGAGGCGGCCGAGCGGTGCCTGTCGGTGCTGCGGCGGTTCTCCGAGGACGTGGACGAGCTGGTGCGGGCCGAGACGGCGGACTGGATGATGGACGTCCGTACGGGCGCGAGCGTGCCGCCCGCCGCCCAGGGGGCGCCGGCGGGCACGGGCCGCCCCGAGTCGCCCGGACAGTCCCACGGCCGCTTCGCGACCGCGCCCGGGGCCGCCCGCCCGAACATGCCCCGCCAGCGGCCGCCGGAGCCGAGGTGAGGCACGGCGCGGGCCGGCGGTGGGTCCGGCCGCCCGCGCGTCGCTGCCGAGAGGGCTCCCCGACGGCGCGCGGCAGCGGACGCTCCCCCTCCTCCGCACGGCAGCGGACGCTCCCCCGCCTCCGCACGGTCAACGGCGGGGCCCGGGTGTGCGGCCGGCGTGGCACGGAGGGGCGTGCCGGTCCCGTGGGTCAGTGCCCCGTGTCCACCCGCGTGTAGGTGAGCTGGTCGCCGTTGCCGGTGTTCACGCGCCGGAGGGTGCCGTCGGGCAGGAGGGTGATGTCGGTGGCGGCGCCCGGCGTGCAGGCGCTGCGCGGCCGGCCGGCCGTCACGGTGGTCGGGCCGATCTCCAGCGGCTCTCCGGGCCCCGGGGCTCCGGAGAGGGCGCCCTCGAACACGCAGTGGTAGGTGCCGTTCCCGGTGGGGCCCTCGGCGACGAGGGACATGACCGTGTCACCGGCCTCGCCCTGCTGGATGGTCAGTGTGCGGGTGTGCAGCCCGCTCGCGTTGTCGATGGTCGTCGACCAGGTGCCGAGGTATCCGGCCGGGACCGTCCCGTCGGCGGCCGGCGAGGGGGCCGGCCGGTCCGTCCCGGTGGTACCGCCGGCTGTGTCCGTCCCGGTCGAGGACTTCCCGTCGGGCGACGGGTCGCTGCCGTCGGTGCCCTGGGACGTGCCCTCGCCCGGCGTGCCCGAAGGGCTGCCGCCGGCGGTGCCGCCGGCTCCGCCGCTCATCAGCGTGTACACCGTGCCACCCGCGGCGAGCGCGACGACCAGCGCGATCACGACGAGCAGCGCGGTGGAGCGGTTGTCGCGCGGGGGCCTCGCCGGGCCGTACGGCGGCGGGGCCGTGCCGAAGGGCGGCGGGCCGTAGGCAGGGGTGGCGCCGGCGGCCCCGTAGCCGTTGTAGGGGGAGCCGGAGGGCTGAGGGTGCGGCTGGGCCTGCTGCCGGGCGTACGGCTGGGGGTACTGCTGGGGGTGGCCGTACGCGGCGGGGGGCTGCCCGGCCGCGGGGGCGTCCGGGGTCGGGCCCGGGGGCGCGGCGGGGCCGTTCGGGCCGGCGACCGGGGTGGGCAGGTGGTCGACCACCGCACCGTCACGGGGCGCTCCCGGGGCGGGCGGGGCGGAGCCGTCGGCGGCGGGGGCGTGGTCGGGGGTGGCGGCGGGGGCCGGGCCGTCCGGCCCGGGCGGCGGCGCCTGGGGATCCTCCGCGTCCAGGAGCCGTACGGCGTGCCGGCCGAGCTGGGCGACCAGGACGCCCGGCAGCCAGGGCTCGCGGAAGCGGCCGTCGCCGACGGTGTCCCCGGCGCCGGTGCGCAGCAGGATCTGGTCGAGGGTGGGCCGCCGGGCGGGGTCCTTCCCGAGGCAGTCCTGCACGAGGTCGGCGAGGCCCTCGGGGACCCGGCCGAGATCGGGTTCCTCCTCGGCGATGCGGAACATCAGGGCGTGCACCCCGCTGTGGGCGGTACCGAAGGGCAGCTCGCCGGTGGCGGCGTAGGCGAGCACCGAGCCGAGGCAGAAGACGTCGCAGGCGGGGGTGATGCGGTCGCCGCGCACCTGCTCCGGTGCCATGAACCCGGGCGAGCCGACCAGCGCCCCGGTCCGGGTGAGACCGCCGTCGGTCACGGTCTCCAGGGCCCGCGCGATCCCGAAGTCGATGACGCGCGGCCCGTCGATGGTGACGAGCACGTTGGACGGTTTGAGGTCGCGGTGCACGATGCCGGCGGCGTGGATGTCCTTCAGCGCGTGTGCGAGACCGGCGGCGAGAACGCGTACCGAACGCTCGGGCAGCGCCCCGTGGTCGTGCCCGACGACCTGCTGGAGGCTGGGCCCGGCGACGTAGCCGGTGGCGACCCAGGGCACCGGGGCCTCGGTGTCCGCGTCCAGCACCGGCGCGGTCCAGTCGCCGCCGACCTGCCGGGCGTTCTGCACCTCCTGGCGGAAGCGTGCCCGGAACTCCTCCTGCCGGGCCAGCTCCTCGCGCACCAGTTTGACGGCGACGGTGCGTCCCCGGTCGGAACGGGCGAGGTAGACCTCTCCCATGCCGCCGGCGCCGAGCCGCGCGAGCAGCCGGTACGCGCCGATCCTGCCCGGGTGCCGGGCACCCCGGCCCCCTGCCGGATTCCCCGCCGCGTCCCCCGGCCCGTGCTTCTCCATCGCTCTGCCGCCTTCCCCCGCCGTGAGCAACAGCATGAGGATAAACCGGACAGGGCCCGGGGTGAGCTGGGCGTTGTCTACGGTTCCGTAACAGGCGGCGCAGCGGGTGACACTGCGGGCGGTACGGGCGGGCCGAGGTCGTCGAGCACGGCGCACAGGCGTTCCATCGTCTGGACCGCCTGTGCGAGTTCGGCCTCGCCGAACGCCTCCGCGAGCCGTTTCGCGAAGGCCGCGTGGCCGGGGCCGATCCCCGCGACGGCCGCGCGCCCCCGCTCGGTGGGGGCGAGGAGCTTGGCCCGGCGGTGCGCCGGGTTGGGCCGGTACTCGGCGAGACCGCGATCGACCAGCAGGTCGGCGATGCGCTGCACGCTCTGCCGGGTGATGCCCATGACGCGGGCGATGCCGGAGACCGGCAGGGGTTCGCGGAGGGCCGCGCCGAGCACCTGCCACCAGGCGGCGGTCAGTCCGGCGGGCCGGGCGAGTTCCTCGGCGACCGCGAGGAACTCGCCGTTCAGCCGGAAGGCGCCGAGCGCGCTGCGGCTGAGCAGATCCTGCTGTTCCCTGCTCACCGGCCCAGAGCCTCCTCGAGCTCGGCGTACGCCTGGGGGTCGGAGTCGTGGAAGAGCCGGTACCAGGCGTCGATCGCCGGTGCTTCGTAGGCGCCGAGCAGCCGGAAGATCTCGCGGGCGAAGGCGACGGGTTCGGTGGGACCGGCGGTGACGAGTCCGCCGTCGGTGACCGCGTCGGCCTCGACGTACCGCTCTTTGCCGGCGTAGCCGGTCGCGGCCAGGTACGAGGAGGCGGCGCCGGTGTGCGCCCGGTCGTCGAGCAGGCCCTCGCGGGCGAGTCCGGCCGTGGCCCCGCAGATGGCGGCGACGGGAACACCGGCGTCGAGGAACGCGCGGGCCCTGCGGGCGAAGGGGGCGAGGTCGTCGCCCTCGTCCCAGCGGCCGGCGCCGGTGAGGATCAGCAGCGAGCTGTCCTCGGGCCGCAGCGCGTCGAGCGCGAGGTCGGGCAGCACGCGCAGCCCGCCGACGCTGGTGACGGGTGCTCCGGCGGGGGCGACGGTACGGACCTCGTACCCGGCGAGGGCGAGGTGCGCGGTGGCGTGACCGGTCTCCCAGTCGGCGAAGGTGTCGTAGACGGCGAGATGGACGGGCTTACGGGTCATGACCGCTCCCTGGAGTGCGCCGGTGGACACCGGCGGATGCCGGCGAGGACCGCCGGATGTCGGGTGCCGGTCGAATGCCGGCGAACACCTATTGACAACATACTGACATGATTGCAGCACACTGTCAAAGAACCGGAGGGGAGACTTACGCTCGCCCGTATGACTGCTCAGCCGAACGCCGGGGCCGGGGCCGGGGCCACCGTGAAGGCCGCCGACCGCGCCCACGTCTTCCACTCCTGGTCCGCGCAGGAGCTGATCGACCCGCTCGCCGTCGCCGGGGCCCAGGGGTCGTACTTCTGGGACTACGAGGGCCGGCGCTACCTCGACTTCACCAGCGGACTCGTCTTCACCAACGTCGGCCACCAGCACCCCAAGGTCGTCGCCGCGATCCAGGAGCAGGCGGGGCGGATGGCGACGTTCGCGCCCGCGTTCGCCGTCGAGGCGCGGTCGGAGGCGGCACGGCTGATCGCCGAGCGGACGCCGGGCGACCTGGACAAGGTCTTCTTCACCAACGGGGGCGCGGACGCCGTCGAGCACGCCCTGCGCATGGCGCGGCTGCACACCGGGCGGCCCAAGGTGCTCTCCGCGTACCGCTCGTACCACGGCGGCACCCAGCAGGCCGTGAACCTCACCGGCGACCCGCGCCGCTGGGCCTCCGACAGCGGCACGGCCGGGGTCGTGCGCTTCTGGGCGCCGTTCCTGTACCGCTCCCGCTTCTACGCGCAGACCCAGGAGCAGGAGTGTGCGCGGGCGCTCGAGCACCTGGAGACGACGATCGCCTTCGAGGGGCCGTCGACGATCGCGGCGATCGTCCTGGAGACCATTCCGGGGACCGCGGGCATCATGCCGCCCCCGCCCGGTTACCTCGCCGGGGTGCGGGAGCTGTGCGACCGGCACGGGATCGTCTTCGTCCTGGACGAGGTGATGGCCGGGTTCGGCCGGACCGGCACCTGGTTCGCGGCGGACCTGTACGACGTCGTGCCGGACCTGATGACCTTCGCGAAGGGCGTGAACTCCGGGTACGTGCCGCTCGGCGGCGTCGCGATCTCCGGCGCGATCGCGGACACGTTCGGGAAGCGGCCGTACCCGGGCGGGCTCACCTACTCCGGGCATCCGCTGGCCTGCGCCGCGGCCGTCGCGACGATCGACGCCATGGCCGAGGAGGGCATCGTCGAGAACGCGGCGCGGCTCGGGGAGTCCGTCGTCGGGCCGGCGCTGCACGCGCTGGCGCAGCGGCACCCGAGTGTGGGCGAGGTCCGCGGGGTCGGCATGTTCTGGGCGCTGGAACTGGTGCGGAACCGGGAGACCCGGGAGCCGCTGGTCCCCTACAACGCGGCCGGTGAGGCGAACGCCCCCATGGCCGCCTTCGCCGCCGCCGCGAAGGCGAACGGGCTGTGGCCCTTCGTGAA
Organism: Streptomyces sp. NEAU-W12; assembly: GCF_026242095.1. NCBI lineage: Bacteria > Bacillati > Actinomycetota > Actinomycetes > Kitasatosporales > Streptomycetaceae > Streptomyces > Streptomyces sp. NEAU-W12. The sequence continues at coordinate 464,301 of NZ_JAPJDM010000001.1, read as the reverse complement.
CATGAACCGCACCCATGTCGTCCCGCCGTGCACCGTGAGCGAGGCCGAACTGGAGGAGGGCCTGACCGCGCTGGACTCGGCGCTGTCGGCGGCGGACGAGTACACGGACCGACCGTGAGGGGATGACCCGGGCATTCGAACGGGCATGTGGCACTCGAACACGTAAAGTGGCGTGACCGTGGACGGACGCGTGCGCCGGACCAAGCGGCCGACGCGCGGGCCGGATGCACACGGCCGGATGCAGGCGACCGGTGCGCGGGGCACGCGCACCGCCCCCGCGCGGGGCACGCGCACCGCCCCCGCGCGGGGCACGGTCACGCCACTCGAGGACGACGAGGGAGACGCCCGACCATGCCCGGCATCGGCGGCAACGGCGCGGTGACGCGCAGCACGCTGCGGCAGCAGATCGCCGACGCGCTCCGTGACGAGGTGCTGGCCGGGCGGATGGAGCCGGGGCAGGAGTTCACCGTCAAGGAGATCGCCGACCAGTACGGGGTGTCCGCGACCCCGGTGCGGGAGGCGCTGGTCGACCTGTCGGCACAGGGGCTGCTCGACGCCGACCAGCACCGGGGGTTCCGGGTGCACCAGTACTCCGCCGACGACTTCCGCGGCATGATCGAGGCCCGCACGCTGGTGATCGACGGGATGTTCCACGCCCTGACCGACGCAGACGGCCGCCTCGCCCGTCTGCGCCCCGAGGAGCCCCGGGTCGCCGCCGCGCTCGCCGGGGTCCGGCGGCGCGGCGAGGAGGCCCAGCGTTCGGCCCTCGCCGGGGAGCTCACCGTACTGATCGGCTACGACCTGCGCTTCTGGCGCGAGCTCGTCGCCCTGTTCGGCAACCCCCACCTCACCGCCTTCCTGCACCGGCTCCGCGTCCAGACCTGGGTGTGCGTGGTGCAGCATCTGCGGCGGCTGCCCGACCTGCGGGGGCGGCTGTGGTGCGAGCACACCGGTCTGGTCGACGCGCTGGTGCGCCGTGACACCGACTCCGCCCGCGCGGTCGTCGCCTCGTACGACGCGTACTCCCTCGCTCTCGTCGAACAGCTTCCCGCGGACTGAGCGGACTGAACGGCCCGGGCGACCGCGAGCCGGAGCCCGGAGGCCGGGTCCCGCGTCGTCTGTGTTCGTATGGGTAGAGGACCTGCACGAGGGGACTCACCCTCGCGCCGCACCGGTACCCTTCCCTGACCGCCGTCCCGGACGCGGTGGACGTGCCGGACGCGGTGGACGTGCTATGCGAGGAGCCCTCTTTGGCCTGTGACCTGTGGCTGGTACCGCTCGTCGACGTGTTGTGCCACACCCCCGACAATCCGTTCGCCGAGGAACTCGCGCAGTACAACAAGGTGCTCGCCGAGGCCGGGCTGCCGCCGGTGCCGGTGTACCAGTACATGCCGGGTCTGTCCGGCGAGGTCGCCCCGGTCGCGGGCTTCGACTACGACGCACTGCACTTCCTGCGGCGCGCCTACCTGCTCCAGGTGTGCGGCCTGCCGGTCACCCCGGTGGACGAACTGGGCGGCGACTACGAGCAGTTGCTGGAGATGTTCGAGACGACGGCCCAGCAGTCGCACCTGGTCTGGCACTACGACCACGCCGGGGCCTACGTCCCCGTGGACTTCCCGCACCCGCTCTCCAGCGACGAACTCCTCGCCGGCGGCGGCCCGCTGGGCTCCTCCCACGCGCTGCTGCGGGAACTGGAGGTCGTCGCCCCGGCCCTCGGCATCGACCCGGCGAACCCCCCGGCCGCTCCGGAGCCCCCGCAGGGGCCGACCGAGCTGGAGGAACCCGCCGTCCCCGCCCCGTACGACCCCAGCCCCTTCGCCCGCGAACGCCACGTCTGGCTCGGCCTGCACGCGGCGGCCACCCGCAGCCTGGCCCAGGGTTCGATGATCGTGTTCAGCTGAGCCCGGTGCGGCGGCCGGCCCGCCCCGGACGCGAAGACGTCCCGGTGGCCCTGGACGGACCACCGGGACGTCGGTACGGCGGGGTGGGGCGGGAGTACCGCGGGACCGGACTACAGGAACGAGTTGATCTCGATCGTCTCGTCGCGGCCCGGGCCCACGCCGATCGCGGAGATCGGGGCGCCGGACATCTCCTCCAGGGCCCTGACGTACGCCTGGGCGTTCTTCGGCAGGTCGGAGAAGGACTTCGCGCCGGTGATGTCCTCGGACCAGCCCGGGAGCGTCTCGTAGACCGGCTTCGCGTGGTGGAAGTCCGACTGGGAGTAGGGGAGCTCCTCCACGCGCCTGCCGTCGATCTCGTAGGCCACGCAGACCGGGATCTGCTCCCAGCCGGTGAGGACGTCGAGCTTGGTGAGGAAGAAGTCGGTCAGGCCGTTCACGCGGGTCGCGTAGCGGGCGATGACCGCGTCGAACCAGCCGCAGCGGCGGTCGCGGCCGGTGGTGACGCCCCGCTCGCCGCCGATGCGGCGCAGCGCCTCGCCGTCCTCGTCGAACAGCTCCGTCGGGAACGGGCCGGCGCCGACGCGGGTCGTGTACGCCTTGAGGATGCCGATGACCCGGCTGATCTTCGTCGGGCCCACGCCGGAGCCCGTGCAGGCGCCGCCCGCGGTCGGGTTCGACGAGGTGACGAAGGGGTACGTGCCGTGGTCGATGTCGAGCAGGGTGCCCTGGCCGCCCTCGAAGAGGACCACCTTGTCCTGCTCCAGCGCCTGGTTGAGCACCAGGACGGTGTCGGCGACGTACGGCGCCAGCTTGTCGGCGTAGCCCAGCAGTTCCTCGACCACCTGCTCGCCGGCGATCGCGCGCCGGTTGTAGAGCTTGGTGAGCATCTGGTTCTTGGCGTCGAGGGCCGCCTCGACCTTCTGGGTGAGGATCGACTCGTCGTACAGGTCCTGGACCCGGATGCCGACGCGGTTGATCTTGTCGGCGTAGGTCGGGCCGATGCCGCGGCCGGTGGTGCCGATCTTGCGCTTGCCGAGGAACCGCTCCGTCACCTTGTCGACGGTCACGTTGTACGGCGTGATGATGTGCGCGTTGCCGCTGATCAGGAGCTTGGACGTGTCGACGCCCCGCTCGTTCAGCCCGCTCAGCTCGGAGAACAGGACGGAGGGGTCGACGACGACGCCGTTGCCGATGACCGGGGTGCAACCGGGGGAGAGGATTCCGGAAGGGAGCAGGTGGAGGGCGTACTTCTGGTCGCCCACGACCACCGTGTGGCCGGCGTTGTTACCGCCTTGGTAACGCACCACGTAGTCGACGGACCCGCCGAGCAGGTCCGTCGCCTTTCCCTTGCCTTCGTCACCCCACTGAGCACCGAGCAGCACAAGTGCGGGCACGCGCGTACACCCCTTCCGGGTGGGGCATGTCCAGGGTCAGGGGCGTACGCGGAGGATCTCCGCCGCGCACACACCGCGACCACCGTTGGCCGCCAACCGTCGGACCGGATGCCCCGGAATAGACGAAGCCCCTGCGCAACAGCGCAAGGGGCTCTTGCACAAAGATGCTACCCGAGGAAGCGAGGCATGGCCGAGGTGGCGACTTCCCCGACGTCCGATCAGCTCCTGGTGGTCATCGATCCGGTCGCCCGCCGCAGGGACGGCGAGTCCGTACGCATCGCGAAAGACGTGCTCAGCGGGGGTGCGGCGACGAAGGTGTGCCTGCCGGACGGCCCGGAGGAATTCGCCCGCGCGCTCGCCCGGCGGGGCTCGAGGCGCCCGGTACTGGTCGGCGACGACCGGGCCCTGATCCGGGCGGTGGGGCTGCTGCACCGGCAGCGGGAGCTGACCGGCTGCGCGCTGGCCCTGGTGCCGGTCGGGGGCGCGCTGTCGCTCGCCCGGTCGCTGGGGGTGCCCACGGGGGCGGTGGCCGCGTCCCGCGCCGTGCTGGAGGGCACCGAGCGGCGGATGAACCTGTTGGTGGACGACAGCGACGGCGTGGTGCTCGGTGCGGTACGGATTCCTCCGGCCGGTGCCGCGCGGATGCGGAAGGAGGGGGCCGGCGGGGCCGGGTACGCCTACGACGCCGAGGACCTCGGCCGGGACACCGGCACGGGGCAGCATCCGTGGCTGCGGACCTGCCAGTCCCTGGTGCGCACCCTGGTGCCGGCCCTGCCGCCCCGGGTGGCCTCCGCTCCCGAGGGCGGGCCGGTGCGGCTGCGGGTGGAGGTCGACGGGGTGACGCTGGTCGACCTGCGCCAGCCGGTGGAGGGGGTCTCCGTCGTCCCCGGCCCCGGCGGGGTCGCCCGGGTCGAGGTGCGGCCGGTCTCGGTCGGCACGGAGGCGTCGCCGCTGCTGGCCGAGGGGCACACGGTGACCGTGTCGGGCGCGCACTTCCGCTACCGGGCGGACGCGGTCGTGTCGGGGCCGGTGGGCACCCGGACGTGGGTGGCCCGGGAGGACGCCTGGGGGCTGACGCTGCCGGTGTGAGCGGGGTCGGCCTCGGCCGGGCGGAGCGGCTCAGTCACGGCCGAAGCGCTCCTCGCGGTGGGCGCGCCACCGGTCCATGAGCGCCTCGATCTCCTTCTCGGCGAACTCGAAGAAGGCCAGCGTCTCCGCCAGCCGGAGGCCGGCCGGGGTGTCGGGGCCCACGCTGGCGACGCCCTCGCGCAGCGCGTCCTGCCAGCGCCGGAGGACCGCCTCGCGACTGGTGAGGGCCTCGTACCACTGGTCGCCGTGCACCCGGTAGCGCTCACGGCGCGAGCCGGGCTCCCGCTCGCGGGAGACCAGGTGCTGCTGGTCCAGGTAGCGCACCGCCCCGGAGACCGCGGCGGGCGAGATCCGCAGCATCTCCCCCAGTTCGGCGGAGGTGCTGACACCGGTGTCCGAGACCAGCAGGGCCGCGAAGACCCTGGCCGGCATGCGCGGCACTCCGGCCGCCACCAACTGCGCGGCGAAGTGCTCGACGAACCGGGAGACCGCCTCGGGGTCCCGCCCCGGCAGCCCGGTCCCTTCCTCCGTCATGACCCGCCCATCTCCGCCTCGGCCCGCACGCGTCCCGTCCACCCTCCGCGGATCCGTACCCGTACCCGTACCCGTCTCCGTATCCGCAGCTCAGCGACGTCGACCAGTCTAGTCCGGCATTCATACGCTTCCTTAACTTCACAAATTTGTGAAATCAGCGTACGTTCCGAAGCATGACGAAGGCCATCACCGTGTCCGGACTCCACAAGTCGTTCGGCCGCACGCACGCACTCGCCGGTCTCGACCTGGAGGTCGAGACCGGCGAGGTCCACGGGTTCCTGGGCCCGAACGGTTCCGGCAAGTCCACCTCCATCCGCGTCCTGCTCGGCCTGCTGCGCGCCGACTCGGGCGCCGCCCAGGTGCTCGGCCGCGATCCGTGGGCGGACGCCGTGGAGCTCCACCGTCGCCTCGCCTACGTCCCCGGCGACGTCGAACTGTGGCCGAACCTCACCGGCGGCGAAGCCATCGACCTGCTGGCACGGCTGCGCGGCGGCCTGGACAGGAAGCGGCGCGCCGAACTCGTCGAGCGCTTCGACCTGGACCCGACCAAGAAGGGCCGCGCCTACTCCAAGGGCAACCGGCAGAAGGTCGCCATCGTCGCCGCGCTCGCCTCCGACGCCGAGCTGCTGCTGCTCGACGAGCCGACCGCGGGACTGGACCCGCTCATGGAGGTCGTCTTCCAGGACGTCATCGGCGAGGCCAAGGCGGCCGGCAAGACCGTCCTGCTCTCCAGCCACATCCTGGCCCAGGTGGAGAAGCTCGCCGACCGCGTGAGCATCATCCGGCTGGGGCGCACCGTCCAGTCCGGCACCCTCGGCGAGCTGCGCCACCTGACCCGCACCACCATCGAGGTGGAGACCGAGCGGCCCGCCACCGGCCTCGACGAGCTGCCCGGCGTCCACGACCTGCGGACCCTGGACGAGGCCACCGGCCGGGTCCGGTTCGCCGTCGACGGCGGCCGGGTCGACGGCGCGGTCCGCAAGCTCACCGAGTTCGGCATCCGCAGTCTCGTCAGCCACCCGCCGACCCTGGAGGAGCTGATGCTCCGCCACTACGGCAGCGAACTCGCCGCCAACGAGCACGGCACGGACGGACACGGCACGGACGGGCAGCGCACGGACGGAGGCCTGCGATGACCACCGCGACCGCCGCCCCCGAGGCGCCGACACCCGCCGGACCGGTCGCGGGCGGCAACGCGCTGGCCGGGACCCGGACCCTGATCCGCTTCGCCCTGCGCCGGGACCGGATCCGGCTCCCGGTGTGGATCCTGGCCCTGCTCCTCGGCACGCTCATGACGGCGAACAGCTTCAGGACGCTGTACAGCGAGCCGCAGGACCGGGCCAACGCCGTCAGGAGCATGGACAGCCCGGCCGGCCTCGCCATGTCCGGCCCCCGCCACTACCTCGACGACTACACCTTCGGTTCCATGCTGGGCCACCAGATGATCGGCTTCACGGCCGTCCTCGTCGGCCTCATGAGCGTGCTGGTCGTCACCCGGCACACCCGCGCCGAGGAGGAGACCGGCCGCGCCGAGCTGGTGCGCTCGACCGTCGTGGGCCGCCACGCCCACCTCGCCGCCGCCCTGTCCGTCGCGGCCCTGGCCAACCTCGCCCTGGCCCTGCTGCTGACCTTCGGCCTGGCCGGCCTGGGGCTGGAGGGCATCGACACCGAGGGCTCGCTGCTCTACGGCTCCGGCCACGCCGCCGTCGGCCTCGTCTTCGCCGCCGTCGCCGCGGTCACCGCCCAGTTCACCGCGCACACGCGCGGCGCGTCCGGCATGGCGCTCGCGGTCATCGGCGTCGCCTACGTGCTGCGCGCCGCCGGCGACAGCGGCGAGAACGCCGCCCTGTCCTGGCTGTCCCCGATCGGCTGGGTGCAGCGCAGCTACCCGTACGTCGACAACCGCTGGTGGCCGCTGCTGCTCTGCCCGGTGCTCGCGGCGGCGTGCGCGGCGGCCGGGTTCGTGCTCTCCACCCGGCGGGACGTGGGCGCGGGCCTGCGTCCCGGGAAGCTGGGCCGCCCCACGGCCTCCGACGCGCTCGCCACACCGGTCGGCTTCGCCCTGCGCCTGCACCGCGGCATGCTGGTCGGCTTCGGCACCGGCCTGTTCCTGATGGGCGCGATGTACGGATCGATCCTCGGGGACGCCGAGGACATGCTGGAGGGCATCGACGAGATCCAGGAGGCCCTGGACCGCATCGGCGGTAGCGGCGTCGCCGAGTCCTTCGCCTCCATGGTCATGGTCGTCCTGACGGTCGTGGCGGCGGTGTACGTCGTCATGGCGGCCCTGCGGCCCCGTTCCGAGGAGACGGCGGGCCGCGCCGAACCCCTCCTCGCCACCGGCCTCTCGCGCACCCGCTGGGTCGGCGGCCACCTGGCCGTGGCCATGGGCGGCGGTACGTTCGTGCTGCTGCTGGCCGGGCTCGGCTTCGGCATCGCGGGCGCGGCCTCGACCGGTGACACCGGGCTGCTGCCGGACCTGGTGGGCGCGGCCGTGGCGTACGCGCCCGCCCTGTGGGTCACGGTCGGCGTGGCCGTGGTGCTCTTCGGCTGGTTCCCGCGGGCGAGCCAGGCGGCCTGGATCGTGCCGGTGTACGCCTTCGTGGTCGGCTACCTCGGCCCGATCCTGCAGTTCCCGGACTGGACGAACAACCTCTCCCCGTTCGGCCACGTCCCCCGGCTCCCCGCCGCGGACATGAACTGGACCCCGCTGCTCCTGCTGTCCCTCGTCGCCGCCGGCCTGGTCTGGCTGGGCCTGGCAGGCTTCCGGCGGCGGGACCTCGAGACGAAGTAGCCGGGCGGGCCGCGGGACGACGCGGCCGTCCCGCGGCCCCGCCCGGCGCGGACCGGCGGGTCAGACCTCGACCGCCAGCCCTTCCAGCCCCCGGATCACGAAGTTCGGTGTGCGCTCCGGTTCCTCCGCCGGGGCGAGGGTGGGGGCCCGCTCCAGCAGCGCCCTCATGGACGCCGCGAGTTCGATGCGGGCCAGGGGCGCCCCGATGCAGTAGTGGATGCCCGCGCTGAAGGAGACGTGCGGGTTGTCCGCGCGGGTGAGGTCGAGGCGGGCGGGATCGGCGAAGACGGCCGGGTCGTGGTTGGCGGAGCCGAAGAGCATGGCGATCTCCGCGCCCCGGGGGATGACCGTGCCGTCGATCTCGATGTCGTCCAGGACCCAGCGTTCGAACAGCTGGAGCGGGGTGTCGTAGCGCATCAGCTCCTCCACGGCGGAGGGGACCAGGGAGTGGTCCGCGCGCAGGGCGGCGAGCTGGTCCGGGTTGCGGAACAGCGCCCACCAGCCGTTGACCGTGGAGTTCACCGTCGCCTCGTGGCCCGCGTTCAGCAGGAGCACACAGGTCGAGATCATCTCCTGCTCGGTGAGGCGGTCGTCGTCCTCGTCGTGGGCCGCGATCAGCCCCGAGACCAGGTCGTCGCCGGGGTGGGCGCGACGGTGCGCGATCAGCTCGCGCAGGTACTCGGTGAACTCGACCGAGGCGCGCACCGCCCGCTTCGCCGTCCCCTCGGACGGGTTCAGCTCGTACATCCCGCAGATGTCCGCCGACCAGGGCCTCAGCGGGGCCCGGTCCGACTCGGGGATGCCCAGCATCTCGGCGATCACCGCGACCGGGAGCGGTTCGGCGACGTCCCGCAGCAGGTCGCCCCCGCCGGCGTCGACCAGCGCGGACACCAGGTCCGCCGCGAGCCCCTCGACGTACGGCTTCAGGCGTTCCACCGTGCGCGGCGTGAACGCCTTCGACACCAGGCGCCGGATGCGGGTGTGGTCCGGCGGTTCGAGGTCGAGCATGCCGTGGTCGTTGAGGGTGTGGAACGGCTCGTGCTCGGGCGGCGGGGCGGTCCGGCCGAACTCCTCGTGGGTGAAGCGGTGCCGGTACGTCCGGCCCAGACGCCTCTCGCGCAGCAGCGCGGAGACGTCCGCGTGGTGCGGGACCAGCCACTGGTGCGTCGGCTCGAACCAGTGCACCCGGCCGCGTTCCCGCAGCTCGGTGTAGGCGGGGTACGGGTCGGCGAGGAACGCCGGGTCCCACGGGTCGAACGCAAGGTCGGATTCAGCCGTCATGAACGGACCCTAGGACGCCGACCGGGCCCGTGCCCAGGGACATCCGACCGGAAGTGGGCCCGGCCACAGTCACCCGGCGGGCTCCCCTGACCGAGGAGGCGGCTCACGGCCTCACCCACGATCGAGGGACTGCTCCGACCCGTGGGGCCGGCAGGCGCTCTCCCGATCCGGCGACCGGGGCACGTGCGTGGGGTGCGGGCTCGGCGGTCAGCCCGGTGTCACCAGGCGGGCCTCGTAGGCGAAGACCGCGGCCTGGGTGCGGTCGCGGAGGCCCAGTTTCACCAGGATGCGGCTCACGTGCGTCTTGATCGTCGACTCGGCGACCACCAGGCGCCCGGCGATCTCCACGTTCGACAGGCCCTGCGCGATGAGCACCAGGACCTCCGTCTCGCGTTCGGTCAGGTCGCCGTACGCCGCGTGTGCGGACGGCATCAGGCGCGGGGCCTCGGACAGCTTGGAGAACTCGGTGATCAGCCGCCGGGTCACCGAGGGGGCGAGCAGCGCGTCGCCGGCCGCGACCACCCGTACCCCGTCGGCGAGGCGACGGGCCGAGGCGTCCTTGAGGAGGAAGCCGGAGGCGCCCGCGCGCAGCGCCTGGTAGACGTACTCGTCGAGGTCGAAGGTGGTCAGCACCAGCACCTTCGCGGCGCCGTCGGCGGCGACGATCTCGCGGGTCGCCTCGATGCCGTTCAGCTCGGGCATGCGGATGTCCATCAGCACCACGTCGGGGGCGAGTTCGCGGACCCGCTGCACCGCCTGCCGGCCGTTGACGGCCTCGCCGACGACCTCGATGCCCGGCATCGCGTTCAGCAGGACCGAGAAGCCCTCGCGCACCATCATCTGGTCGTCCGCGATGAGCACGCGGATGCTGTCCTCGTCGCCGGTCCCGAGTCCTGCTCCGGGGCCTCCTCCGGGACCTGCCCCGCGGCCGCCCGTCCCGCTCGCCCCGCTCATGCCTCGTCCTCGTCCGCCGCGCCGACCGGCAGGAACACCGCGATCTCGTAACCGCCGTCGTCCGCCGGGCCTGCCGTCATCTCGCCGTTCAGCATCGTGACCCGCTCGCGCATGCCGGTGATGCCGTGTCCGGCTCCCGGTGAGGGTTTCACCAGGTGGGGCTCGGGCGCCGGACCGTTGACGACGCGCAGGCCGAGCCCGCCGAGGACGTACCCGATCTCGACGCGGGCGCTCGCCCCGGGCGCGTGGCGCAGGCTGTTGCTGAGCGCCTCCTGCACGATCCGGTACGCCGACAGCTCCACCCCCGGCGGCAGCTCGCGCACCGCCCCGGTCACCGCCTTCTCCACCTCCAGACCGGCGTCCCGCACGTTGGCGAGCAGGGAGTCGAGGTCGGCGAGGGTGGGCTGGGGGGCGTCGGGGACCTCGTAGTCCTCGGCGCGGACCACGCCGAGGACCCGGCGCAGTTCGGTGAGGGCGGCCACCGCGTTCTCCCGGATGGTGGCGAAGGCCCGCTCCAGCTCGGGCGGCGGGTTCTCCACCCGGTAGGGCGCGGCCTCGGCCTGGATGGCGACGACCGACATGTGATGGGCGACCACGTCGTGCAGCTCGCGGGCGATGGTGGTGCGTTCCTCCAGGAGCGTGCGCCGGGAGCGTTCGTGCGCGGTGACCGTCTGCTGGGCGGTCACCTCCTGCTGGGCGGTATGACGGACGTGCCGGAAGGAGACCACGAGCAGGGCGAAGGCGGACGTCACCATCATGGGCCCGCTGTTCGTGTAGTAGTACGACCCGCCGAAAACGATGTCCGAGAGGAAGGCGTACACGGCGGTCAGGACCCACATCCAGGCGGCGGTGCGGGGCCGGGTGCGCAGCGCCACGACGATCAGCACCGCCAGGTGGCAGACGAACGCGCCGGGCATCCACGGCCACTCGCCTCCGCTGCCGTTGAGGACCGCGACCACCGGGGCCGCCGCCAGCGACAGCCAGAACGCGCCGACCGGCCGGACCAGCGTGGCGAGCACCGGGAACGCGCACAGCAGGCCGGCCAGCAGAGCCAGGACGTTCCCGCCGGGCAGGCCGCCCCCCAACGCGCCGGCGCACAGGGCGAGCAGCGCGACCGCCCCCACCAGCGCGTGCGGGAGATGTTCCGCCGAAGACCCCAGTCGGCCGGGCAGCCGGCGGACGAACGGGCCGTCCGTGCGCCGGCGCGGCAGCGGCCGGTAGGCGAAGGCGTCCTCGAACAGGTCGTGGCGCAGCCCGCGCAGGGCGTTCTGGGCCAGCCGGTACTCCGGGCTGCGGGTCTTGGTCTCGTCCCCCGGTGGCGGGGCCGCGGAGTGGGCGTGGGTCGTCTCGGTCACGGTCACACGTTAGGCCGACCGGGGGACCGGGGGCGTCCCCGGTGAGAGGGGTTCCCGGGCGTCCGTCTCAGGTACTACGAGGGTGCGCGAGGAGGTACTACGAGGGTGCGCGGGGGTGCCGAGGGGTGCGCGGGGAGGGCCGGCGAGAGGCACGCGCGAGGAGGTGCTACGAGGGGGACGCGGGGAGGGGTGCCGAGGGGTGCGCGGGGAGGGCCCCGCGCACCGTACCCGTACCGCTTCGCGTCAGTACCCCGACGGCCGGACCAGCCCCGACTCGTACGCGAAGACCGCCGCCTGGGTGCGGTCCCGCAGGCCCAGTTTCACCAGGATGCGGCCCACGTGGGTCTTCACGGTCTGCTCTGCGACCACCAGCCTCAGGGCGATCTCCGCGTTGGACAGGCCCTGCGCGATCAGCCCGAGCACCTCCGTCTCCCGCTCGGTGAGGCCGGCGACACGTTCTCTGAGCGGGGAGCGGGGCCTGTCCTCGAGACGTGCGAACTCGGCGATCAGCCGTCGGGTGATGCCGGGCGCGAGCAGCGCGTCACCGGCCGCCACCACCCTTACGGCGTGCGCGAGTTGGTCACTGGAGGCGTCCTTGAGGAGGAACCCGGAGGCGCCCGCGCGCAACGCCTCGTACACGTACTCGTCGAGGTCGAAGGTGGTCAGCACCAGCACCCGGACGTGCGAGGTGGCGGCGGTGACGCGGCGGGTGGCCTCGATACCGCCGAGTTCGGGCATGCGGATATCCATCAGGACGACGTCCGGGGTGAGATCGGCGACCTGCGCGACCGCGTCCAGCCCGTCGACCGCCTGGCCGATCACCTCGATGTCGGGCTGGGTGTTCAGCAGCACGGTGAAACCCTGCCGGACCATCTGCTGGTCGTCGACGACGAGTACGCGGATCATGAGGTGTCGTCCTTGTGCTGAGGAGCCGGGTCGATGGTCCCGGTGCGGGAGTCGGCGGGAAGGCGGGCGGCGACCCGGTAGCCGCCGTCGGGCCGGGGGCGGGTGGTGAGGGTGCCGCCGAGCATCGTGGCCCTCTCCCGCATGCCGAGCAACCCGTGCCCCGCGCCGGCGGACGGGGGCGCCTCGCCCGTGGGACGGGTGTTGGTCACCTCCACCCCCAGCCCGTGCGGGTCGTAGGCGAGGGCGACCCGGGCGGTGGCGCCGGGGGCGTGACGCAGTACGTTGCTCAGCGCCTCCTGCACGATCCGGTACGCCGACAGCTCGACGCCGGGCGGCAACGGCCTCCGCACACCGGTGACTTCGGTGGTCACGGCGAGTCCGGCGGCCCGGGTGTTCTCCACCAGTGCCCCGAGCCGGTCCAGGGTGGGCTGCGGGGCGGTGCCGGAACCGTCCTCGTGCGCGGGGGAGGCGGGGCCTTCGGAGCGCAGTACACCCAGAACACGACGTAGCTCGGTGAGCGCGTCGAGGGCGTTCTGCCGGATGCCGACCAGGTTCTCCTTCAGCTCCTCGGAGGGGTTCTCGACCAGGTGCGGGGCGACCTGGGCCTGGATGGAGATGACCGACATGTGGTGGGCCACCACGTCGTGCAACTCCCGTGCGATCCGGCTGCGTTCCTCCAGCAGGGTGCGCCGGGCCCGTTCCTCGGCGGTGAGCGTGGTCTGCTGCACGAGTTCCGCGCGGGCCTCGTGGCGGCCGCGCAGGGCCGTGCCCAGCATGACGACGACCGCGAACAGGATGACGGCGAACTCGCCGGTCGGCTCGTAGTTCTGCCCGCCGATCAGGCCCTGGACGACATAGGTGGTGAGCACGGTCAGGCCCAGTGTCTCCATGGACACCCGGGTACGGACGCGCAGAGCGAGCAGCAGCAGAACGAGTCCGTGCGCGATGATGCCGGCCGCTGTCCAGGGCCAGGTGAACTCGTGCCCGTCGGGGACCATGAGGGCCCGCACCGCGTACTGCCCCACCACCATGGCCGCCATCGACAGCCACCACGCCGGGATCGGCCGCCACAGCGCGAGCACCATCGCAGCGGCCTTGGCGAGAGCAGTCAGGAAGGCGGGCCCGCCTCCGAGTCCGCCGTTGTCGTCGAGTTGAGCCGCGTCACCGAGCAACACTCCGAGAGCGGCCAGGCAGACGACCCCGTGCGGAACCCATCGCAGCCACACCGACGGTGGCAGCGGGTCCACCCGCGCGGTCCACAAGTCGTCGCGCAGCACGCGCAGCCAACGTCCCGCCCAGCCCGCCACCGCCCGTTCGAACACCCGCGTAGCGCCCCCCGACTCCGTCATCCGCGTCAGCCTAGACATGCCGTACTCCCTCCGCTGCGCCCCGGTCCGGCGGCGACGGCCGGTGTGCGTGCACCACTGGGGGCGGCCGGCGCCGCCCCTCGCCCCGCTCCCAGGACCGGAACGCCGCCCAGCAGACCGCGAGGGCTCCGGCGAGCACCGGCAGCCAGGCCAGCCGGGCGGCCACCCAGCCGAGGCCGTCGGGAACGGTGTGGAGTCCCGGGAGACGGCCGAGGAGGAGCGCGGTGGCGGTGGTCGCCATGAGGGCCGTCTGATGCCAGAGGAAGACCGTCATCGCGGAGAGGTTGACCAGCGCCACCGCCGCCCAGGCGACGGGCCGGCGCATCGCGCTCCGCAACCGCTCCCGCAGCAGCAGCGCCAGCCCGCACTGGGCCAGGCCGAAGGTGACGGCGGCCAGCGTCGGCGGGTCGAGGTTGGAGACCCCGGCGCCCGGGACGCCGACCATGGAGGCCGGGTAGCCGGCCCAGGCGACGAGCACGGCCGTGGCCGCCGTACCGGAGACGAGGAGGATCCAGCCCGAGCGGCGGCGCTCCAGTTCGCCCCGGGTCCAGGCCGCGCCCAGGGTGTAGGGGACCAGCCAGCCGGCCACGAGGTTGATCCAGCCGAGCCGGGCGGGGCCGCCGAGGCCGAAGCGCACCACGTCCACGTGCAGGACGACGGCGAGCGGCCACAGCGGGTGGAGCCGGGCCAGCAGCGGGGTCGCGGCGGTGAGGGCGGCGAACACCAGCAGGAACCAGAGCGGGGACAGGGCGAGCTTCACCAGCGTGCGGGTGGTCGCGAGGTCGGTACCGGAGAGCAGCAGCACGACCGTGACGGTTGTCCACAGGGTGAGGACGGCGGCGACCGGCTTGAACAACCGGGCGAGCCGGCCGCGCAGCCAGCGGTGGTACGGAACACCCCGGGCGCGGGCCGAGGCGTGTCCGCGGGTCGCCGCATGGCCGCCGACCAGGAAGAACACGGCGAGCGTCTGGAACAGCCAGGAGACGGGTGCCAGCCAGGGCAGGTGCTGCAACGGGCTGGCCGTGTGCAGGGTGCGGCCGTCCGCGACGAGCGCGGTGACCAGCCAGTGGCCGAGGACGACACCGAGGATCGCGCCGGCGCGCAGGGCGTCCACGGCACGGTCGCGGTGGGCGGGGGTGGCCTCGCCCAGACGGTGGGCGGCCTGCCGTATGCCGCCGCGTACGCCGTTCGGGGTCAGGTCAGTCATGGGTCACCGCCGTGGTCTCGCCCAGGACGATCCGGGCCAGGTTGGCCAGGGAGGGGGAGCCGGATGCGAAGTAGTCGCTGTGGCCGCCGTCGCCGGCCTCGAAGACCCGGGCACCGAACCCCGGGGAGACGGGATCGGCGCCGAAGCCGACGCCGGTGCCGAACAGGTCGACGCCGAGGTGCGGCACGTGCCTCACCCAGTCGTCGGCGCCGCGGGCCGCCCAGATCCGGGCGCGGGTGCGCAGGTCGGCGGCGGTGTCGGCGCCAGTGCCCGGACTGCCGACGACAGCGATGTCGTCGACGTCGGCGGCGTCCAGACCGGGGGCGGCACGGGCACAGACGACGGAACCGTAGGAATGGCAGAGCAGGGAGAGGCGCGGGCGCGGACCGGTGACGGCCCGCACGTCCCTTACGAAGGCGCGCAGTTCGGGGGCGGCCCGGTCCGCGAGGTCGGTGGTGGCGACGGCGACGCCGACCGTGGCGGGCGTCTGGTAGCCGAGCCAGGCGACGACCGCCGTGCGGGTGCCCGCCGGAGCCTCACGGGTGAGCCGCCCGTGCAGGGCCTGGGCGGCGGCGCGGAACCGGCCGTAGGTGTCGAGGCCGGTGTCGGAACCGGGGACGAGGACGGCGACGCGGTCGGCGTGCGCGAGGTCGCCCAGGACCTCGGTGACCAGTCCGGGCCCGCGCCCGTCGAAGGCGAGCAGTTGCCGGGTGGGGCCGGCCAGGGCGCGGTTGGCGGCCGCACGCCGCCGGTCGCCGTGGTCCGCGGCCATCCGGGCGGCCCTCCCGGCACCCGCGCGGTGAGCGGCGTAGGCGGCATCGAGGGTGGCCGCCGTCGGTGCGGCGAGTGTGACCGATGGCGGGGCGGGGACCGGGGACCGGGCCGCTCCGACCACGGGCAGCGTCACGGCCGATGCGACCAGCACGGCGAGTGCGGTGCGGCGCCACCGGTACCTCATGATCGGTCCCCCTGTCCGTTCGCCCGCTCATCGGGCCGGTCAGGGAAGGAAGTTACGGATCGGCGCAGGTAGTCCGCGTCCCACCGGGGAGCTCACCTGCGGGGTGGCTCTCAGGTATGACGGGTATGACCGGAGGCTGTTGGGGTGAGCCGGGGCATCCCCAAGAATGGTCACCAGGCGAGTTGGGCGATCTCCTCCGCCACCACCGCGCAGGCGTCCGCCGCCGGGTCGATCAGCGGGAAGTGGCCGACGTCCTCCAGCAGCGTCACCCCCACCACCTCACCGGCCTTGGCCGCCGCGTCGGCGTACGACTCGGCGACCGCCTGCGGGACATCGGCGTCGCAGCGGCCCTGGACGAGGGTGGTGGCGATGCCGGTGGGCAGCAGCAGCGCGGGGTCGGCGTAGGGCTGCCGCTCGGCGAACCGCTCTTCGCCGCCGAGGAGTTGGCGTACCGCGCCGCCGCAGACGTCCAGCTTGTCGGCGACCGTGAGGTCGGCGATCGGAGCGAGCGCGACCACGCCGCGCAGGGGTGCGGGACGGTCGGTGTACCAGGGGGCGTCGGCGGGGAGGAGGTGCCGGGCGGCGGCCCACAGCGCCAGGTGGCCACCCGCCGAGTGGCCGGTGACCACGATGCGGCGCGGGTCGGCGCCGGGCAGGTGTCGGCCGGCCAGCCCGGGCAGCGCGTCGAGCGCGGCGGCGATGTCGTCGAAGGTGTCGGGCCACCGCCCCGCGACCGGGCCGCCCACCTCCCCCGCCCCACGCCGGTACTCGACGCTGGCCACGGCGAATCCCCGGCGGGCCAGGAAACCGGCGAACGGGCTGATGTACCGCCGGTCGTAGGGTGCCCGCCAGGCACCACCGTGCAGGACGACGACCAGAGGGGCGGGCCCTGCGAGCCCCGCGGTACCCGCGACAGCGGCCGCACCGCCGGGACCACCGCTCGCGCCCCGCGGGGCATAGAGGTCGACCACCTGATCCGGGCCGTCACCGTAGGCCGCCGTGACATCGGGCCCGACCGGCGGACGGGAGAAGAGGGACTCCTCCTCGGCTGCGGACCGGGCTGCTGCGACGTCGTCCCTCATGCTCAACCTCTCAGCGTTCACACGTGCTTGACGGACGAGAGAAGAATTCGGCCGTTGGCCGGGACGGTATCAGCACGGTGACGGGCATGGACATGGGGATATCACGCTCGGTGAACCTCTCCCGAGGGCGGCCGGGACGGAGAGCACCTCCCGCCCCGGCCGCCCTCCTCCGGCCGTCGCTCAGGCCCCGCGGGCGGCTCCTGTCTCCGCCGGAGCCTTTGCCGATGCCTCCCTCAGTACCTCCGCCAGCACCCGGGCCGCCCGCTCCGCGTCCGCGAAGCCGACGTACAGCGGGGTGAAGCCGAAGCGGAGGACGTCCGGGTGGCGGAAGTCGCCCACCACCCCCCGCTCGATCAGCCGCCGCATGACGTCACCGGCGTCCCGGCAGCGCAGGGCGATCTGGCTGCCCCGCTCCCGGTGCGCACGCGGGGTCACGCACTGCACCCTGCCCCCGGGGACGTACGCCTCGACGCACTCCAGGAAGAAGTCCGTCAGGGCAAGGGATTTGGCCCGTACCGCCTCGACCGTGACGCCGGCGTCCCAGACGTCCAGTGCCGCCTCCAGGGCGAGCATGGACAGGATGTCCGGGGTGCCGACCCGCCCACGCAGCGCACCCGGCGCCGGTGCGTACTCCGGGCGCATGCCGAAGGGCTCCGCGTGGGAGTTCCAGCCGGGCAGCGGGGAGTCGAACCGGTCCTGCAGCCCTGCGCGGACATAGAGGTACGCCGGTGACCCGGGGCCGCCGTTCAGGTACTTGTAGGTGCAGCCGACCGCCAGGTCCACGCCGTGCTCGTCCAGCCCGACCGGCAGCGCGCCCGCGCTGTGGCACAGGTCCCAGACGACGTACGCCCCCGCCGCGTGCACGGCGGCCGTCAGCGAGGGCAGGTCGTGCAGCCGCCCGGTGCGGTAGTCGACGTGGTTGAGCAGCACGGCGGCCGTACGGTCGCCGAGCGCGCCCGGGACCTCGGACGGCGGCACCGGACGCAGGGTGCAGCCGGTCATCCGGGCCGCCGACTCGGCGATGTAGCCGTCCGTGGGGAAGGCGGTCGCGTCCACCACGATCTCGTCACGCACGGGCCCGGCAGGCCCGGCAGGTCCGGCGGATCCGGCGGGGCCGGCGGGGCCGGCGGGGCCGGCGGGGCCGGCGGGGCCAGCGGCACCGTCCGTCAGCCGGGCCAGGCGCACCGCGCCCACCACCGCCTTGAAGAGGTTGACACTCGTGGAGTCGCCGACGACGATCTGCCCGGCCGCCGCGCCGACCAGCGGGGCGATCCGGTCGCCGATCCGCTCGGGCGCCGTCCACCAGCCGCTCTCCGTCCAGGACCGGATGCGCAGCTCGCCCCACTGCCTGCGGACGACGTCCTCGACCCGGCCGGGGACGGTGACGGGCAGCGCGCCCAGCGAGTTGCCGTCGAGGTAGACCGTGTCGCCGCCGCTCTCGTCGCCGTCCGCGCCGAGCGCGAACTCGGCCCGCTTGACGGCCAGTCCGTCGGCCGCGTCCAGCTCCTTCGCCCTGAGTCTCAGGTCGGACACCGGCTCGGGCATCGGCTCGGGCATCGGCTCGGGCATCGGTTCAGACATCGGTTCAGACATACGATCGCGCCGTCCACAGCTCGGGGAACACGTTGTTCCGCGCCCTCTTCTCCAGCCAGGCCACTCCGGCGGAGCCGCCCGTACCGGTCTTGGCGCCCATCGCACGGCGGGTGGCGACCAGGTGGTCGTTGCGCCAGCGCCACACCAGCTCGGCGACATCGGTGAGCGCCTCGCCCAGCCGGGCGACGTCGCCGCGCTCGTCACCCGAGTAGACGGCCGTCCAGACCTCCTCCACCTGCGACGACGGCTCGTACCGCCGGGACACGTCGCGGTGCAGCACCTCGCCGGGGACGGCGTGCCCGCGGCGTGCGAGGAGGCGCAGCACCTCGTCGTACAGGCTCGGCTCGTGCAGCGCCTTCTCCAGCTCGGCGTGCACCCGCGGCGCGCCCCGGTGCGGGACGAGCATGGACGCGGACTTGTCGCCGAGCAGGAACTCCATGCGCCGGTACATCGCCGACTGGAAACCGGATCCCTCGCCGAGCGCGCCGCGGTAGGCGTTGAACTGCGCCGGAGTGAGCTGTCCGAGTGGTTTCCAGGAGGCGTTCAGCGCCTCCAGTTCCCGGACGGACCGCTTCAGCGCGTCGATCGCGGTGGGGATGTCGTCGCCGCGCAGCGCGTTCGCCGCCGTCTCCCACTCGTGCACGATCACGGTGAACCACAGCTCCATCACCTGGGTGGTGACCAGGAAGACCATCTCTCCGGGATCGTCGGAGAGGGTGTGCTGGAGATGGGTGAGGACGTCGGCCTTGACGTAGTCCTCGTAGGGGGTCGTGCCCTCGAAGTCGAGATGCGGGGTCTCCGGCTCAAAAGCCTCGTGGGACATCGCTGTCTCCTGTTTTTGTGCTCCGGGTAGCGGTCCGCCCCTGCCGTTACCGACACGGGGGCCCCGGTCCCCACACGGCATCCTCCGCAATCGTCCCCCGGCATCGCAAGGCCCGCCTGATCACGGACGGGCCACGGGAATACCTCACGGGGTACGTGTGGGGGACACCTCATGGGGGCGCGCCGGGAGGTCACGCCCTCGGAACGCGCCGCAGGGGCACGGGGTGCGGGGTGCGGGGTGCGGGGGAACGGTGGCCCACCGCACCGTGCCCTGGCCACCGGAGCCGGCCCGTGCCCGCGGAGATCTTCCGGTAGCCGTCGCCCGGAGTGTGCCGGAGACTGAGTGCCGGCCGCACCGACGGGACGACCACCTCAGGAACGCTGAATCGCATGCGAAACGGGCGCAGGGACGTGAGGGAGCGCGAGCGGTGGCTCCGGTGGCTGCCCGCCGCGCTGCTCGTGGGTGCCTTCGTCCTCGACCTCCTCCTCCTGAACAACTTCAGCACGTTCCCCCTGCTCGCGGCCGCCCCCGTCGTGGCCGCGCCGGTCCTCTCCCTGAACGGGACGATCACCACCGGTGTGGCGGCGAACGTCGTGGGGCTCCTCCTGGTGGGCCTGGAAAGAGAGCCGACCCGCGCCGACGGCACCGCGTTCAGCAGTCTGGTCCTGCTCACCGTCATCGCTGCGGGCCTCAACGTGCAGCTGACACGCGACCGGCAGCAGCTGAGGACGAGCCGGGAGGTGGCGGCGGTGGTGCAGCGCGCGGTACTGCCGGACCCGCCGCGCCGGGTGGGACGGCTCACCGTGGCCGCCCGGTACGAGGTCGCCCACACGGAGGCAGCCATCGGCGGTGACCTCTTCGCCATCCACGAGACGCCGCACGGCATCCGCATGCTCATCGCCGATGTGCGCGGCAAGGGGCTGGAGGCGGTCCGCGCGGTGAACGCCCTGCTCGGATCGTTCCACGAGGCCTGCCTCTACCGGTCGGACCTGCCGGGCGTGGTCCGGCAGCTGGAGGAGCGGATGCGGGGGGACATCGACCAGGCGAGCGGGGCGGAGACCGAGTCGTTCGCCACGGCCGTCGTCGCGGAGCTCGCCCCCGACTACTCCGAACTCCGTATCGCCGTCCGGGGCCACGCGGCACCCCTGCTGGTGCACGACGGCGGGGTGGTCCCGCTGGAACCTGCCGTGGCGTCGCTGCCCCTGGGCCTGAGCGTTCTCGGCGGCGGTTCCGGTGACGCTCCCGACGGCGACGAGGTCCCGGTCGACCGGTTCGCGTTACCGGCCGGGGCCACGCTGGTGCTCTACACCGACGGCATCAACGAGGCCCGCGACGTGGACGGCACCTTCTTCGACCTCGTCCCGATGCTGTCCCGGCCCTTCCCGCCGAACCCGGACGTGGTGCTCGACGCCGTGCTCGACGCCGTCTTCCGACACACCGGGGGTGCGCTGCAGGACGACGCCGCACTCTTCGCCGTCACCCTGGACGCGGACACCGCCACCCCGCCGGAACGGCCTGCGACAGGTGGCAGACTGGCGTCATGACCACTCAGAAGAACCTGCTCGGCGGCCCGGACCCGACCCATCTGCCGGAGAACGAGGAGGCGTACCGCCTGCTCGTCGAGAAGTCCCTGCCGCCCGCCGAGGTGGTGGCGAAGTTCCCGACGTTCTCGCTTGCCTGGGCCATGCTCGCCGACGACGCCTTCGAGGCGGGGCGAGTGGTCGAGTCGTACGCGTACGCCCGGACGGGCTATCACCGAGGTCTCGACTCCCTGCGCCGGTCCGGCTGGAAGGGGCACGGCCCGATCCCGTGGAGCCACCGCGCCAACCGCGGCTTCCTGCGCTGCCTCGCCGCTCTCGCCCGCGCCGCCGAGGCGATCGACGAGAAGGACGAGGCGGAGCGCTGCACGCAGTTCCTCCAGGACAGCAGCGCCGAGGCGTACGAGGAGCTGAAGCGCGCCTAGAGCCTCTCAGGCCCGGGCGGTGGTGGTGTTTCACGTGAAACACCACCTTTCCGCCCCGTATCGGGCCCGGGTGCGGCCTCGGATGCGGTCACAGGGTCGGTCTCGGATGCGGTCACAGGGTCGGTCTCGGATGCGGTCACAGGGTCGGTCTCGGATGCGGTCACAGGGTCGGTCTCGGGGTCGGTCTCGGGTTCCAGCGGGGGTACCGCCACACTGCCGTGCGTACGGCATTCGGGATGGCGGCAGCCCGGTGCCGGACGCCGCACGATCGCGAAGGCGATGACCGAGCCGACCACCAGAACCCCGGCACACAGCACCATCGCCCGGCCGAACGCGCCGTCGAAGGCGTCCGGCTCCCGGTACGCCTCCGGCCCCATCCCGGCCAGCAGGGGCAGCGCGGCCACCGCCACCAGGCCGGCCGCGCGGGCCGCCGCGTTGTTGATGCCGCTGGCCAGGCCGGCCCGTGCAGTGTCCACGGCGGCGAGAACGGTCGCGGTCAGCGGCGCCACCAGGGTGACCATGCCGAGACCCAGCACCAGCAGCGCGGGCAGGACGTCGGGGAGGTACGAGGCGCCCGGCCCCACCCGCGTCATCAGCAGCATCCCGGCCGCGCACAGCAGCGGTCCGACAGTGAGCGGGACGCGCGGCCCGATCCGGTCGGCGAGCTCACCGGAGCGGGCGGAGAGCAGCAGCATCAGCACGGTCGTGGGCAGCAGCGCCGTACCCGCGGCGAGCGCGGACCAGCCGACGGCGACCTGGAGCTGGAGCACGGCGAGGAAGAAGAAGCCGCCGAAGGCCGCGTACACGCACAGCGTGACGATGTTGACCGCCGTGAACAGGCGTGAGCCGAAGACGTCCAGCGGCATCATCGGGTGCGGGCCGCGCTTCTCGACGGCCACGAAGGCGACCGCGACGGCCAGTCCGGCGACCCCGGTGGCCGCGACCAGGAGAGAGCCCCCACCGGCCCCGCCCGCCTCGATCAGCGCGTACGTGACCAGGGCGAGGGCGAGCGCGCCGAGCACCGCGCCGAGCACGTCGAAGCGGCCGTGGGCCCGCTCCCCGCTGTCCGACTCCGGCACGTGACGGACCGCGATCGGGGCGCACAGCACGGCCAGCGGCACGTTGATCAGGAAAACCCAGCGCCAGCCCGGCCCGTCCACCAGCCAGCCGCCGAGGAACGGGCCGACCGCCGCGCCGATCCCACCGAAACCGGACCACAGACCCACCGCCCGGCCCCGGTCGTCGGGGTGGAAGGACGCCTGGATCAGGGCGAGTGAGCCGGGCGTGAGCAGCGCCCCGCCGACCCCCTGCAGGGCACGGGCGGCGATCAGCACACCGGCGTCCGGCGCGAGGCCGCACAGCAGGGAGGCCGCCGCGAACCACAGCACCCCGACCACGAACACCCTCCGGCGCCCGAACCGGTCGCCCAGCGCCCCGCCCAGCAGGATCAGCCCGGCCAGCGTGACCATGTACGCGTTGACCGTCCACTGCAGGACGGTGAGGTCCGCGTCGAGGTCACGGCCGATGCGCGGGAGGGCGACGTTGACGACGGTGGAGTCCAGCATGGCCATGCTGGAACCGAGCACCGTGGTGAGCAGAACCCACTTGCCCTGCGGGGAGGACAGCCGGACACCGGGCATGCTCGGAGCATACGGAAACGGGTCGGGCCCGGCACCACCGGCGCCGGGCCCGACCACGCGTACGAACAGTTACTTGATCTTCGTCCCCGTGGAGCGCAGGTTCTGGCAGGCCTCCAGGACACGGGCGGACATCGACGCCTCGGCCAGCTTGCCCCAGGTGCGCGGGTCGTACGTCTTCTTGGAGCCGACCTCACCGTCGACCTTCAGGACGCCGTCGTAGTTCCTGAACATGTGGTCGACGACCGGACGCGTGAAGGCGTACTGCGTGTCCGTGTCGATGTTCATCTTCACGACGCCGTTCTCCAGCGCGGTGAGGATCTCCTCCGGCGAGGAGCCCGAGCCGCCGTGGAAGACGAAGTCGAACGGCTGCGAGCCGGCCGGCTTGCCGTACTTGGCGGCGGTGCCCTCGTTCAGCTCCTTGAGCAGGTCCGGACGCAGGACGACGTTGCCCGGCTTGTACACGCCGTGCACGTTGCCGAACGACGCGGCCAGCAGGTAGCGGCCCTTCTCACCGAGACCGAGCGCCTCCGCGGTGCGGATCGCGTCGTCGACCGTGGTGTAGAGGGAGTCGTTGATCTCGTGCGAGACACCGTCCTCCTCACCGCCGGTCGGGGTGATCTCGACCTCGAGGATGATCTTCGCGGCGCGGGCACGCTCCAGAAGCTCCTGGGCGATGCCCAGGTTGTCGGCAAGGGTCTCCGCGGAGCCGTCCCACATGTGGGACTGGAACAGCGGGTTGCGGCCGCCCTTGACGCGCTCCTCCGAGATCGCGAGCAGCGGACGGACGTAGCCGTCGAGCTTGTCCTTCGGGCAGTGGTCCGTGTGCAGGGCGATGTTGACGTCGTACTTCTCGGCGACGATGTGCGCGAACTCGGCCAGGGCGACCGATCCGGTCACCATCTCCTTCTTGTGCTGACCGCCCAGGAACTCGGCGCCGCCCGTGGAGATCTGCACGATGCCGTCGCTCTCCGCCTCGGCGAAGCCGCGCAGAGCCGCGTGCAGGGTCTGGGACGAGGTGACGTTGATGGCCGGGTAGGCGAACTTTCCTGCCTTCGCCCGGTCCAGCATCTCGTTGTAGACCTCGGGAGTTGCGATGGGCATCTGTCCGCTCCTTATGCATGCGCGTGCGGGTTGGCGTACTGCGTACTGTCGGCCCTGACCTGGAACCTTGGATGCGACGTCGTTGTCGGGCCCATCTTCCCAGACTCGCCCCGCCCGTCCACGGCGCCGGTCGAGTCGTTATGCGGGGTGACGTCGGAGTGCCGGTCCCGTGGGGCCTGCCCGCCGGTCCCGTGGGGCCTGCCGGTCAGTCCAGGCCGAGCTCGTCCTTGCCGAAGGCGAACAGGTACGGCACCCCGGCGCCCTCCTGGATCTTCTCGGCGGCGCCGGTCGCCCGGTCGACGATGGTCGCGACGGCCACGACCTCGCCGCCGGCCTCGCGCACGGCCTCGACGGCGGTGAGCGGGGAGCCACCGGTGGTCGAGGTGTCCTCGACCACCAGGACCCGGCGGCCCCTGATGTCCGGGCCCTCGACCCGCCGCTGCATGCCGTGCGCCTTCGCCGCCTTGCGGACCACGAACGCGTCCAGCCGCCGCCCGCGCGCCGCCGCGGCGTGCAGCATGGCACCGGCCACCGGGTCCGCGCCCATGGTGAGGCCGCCGACCGCGTCGAAGTCCAGCTCGGCGGTGAGGTCCAGCAGCACCTGGCCGACGAGCGGGGCGGCCTCCCCGTCGAGGGTGACGCGGCGCAGATCGACGTAGTAGTCGGCCTCGAGCCCCGAGGAGAGGGTCACCTTGCCGTGCACCACGGCCTTGTCCTTGATCTGCTGCAGCAGCGCGCCGCGTGTGCCCGGCGGCATTGCTCCGTTGACGTCACTCATGGCAGCCAGGGTAGACGGCGCCGGGGCATGCCCCGCAGGGCGTACTGCGGGGCATGCCCTAGAGCCGCCGCCAGGTCCAGGTGGTCGTGGCCTCCAGCGGCTCCAGCGGGGTGACCAGGCGCGGGTGGGTGTTCAGTCCGTTGGGCGGCCCGGTCTGCGGTTCCACGCAGACGGCCTCGCGCTGCTCGTCGTAGACCACCACCCACTCCTCACGGCTGGTCACCTTCAGTTCCAGCCGTCCCGGCCAGGTGAGGGTGACGTCGACCCCGTCGGGCATGCCGAAGCAGTCGTCCCAGGGGCCGGGGCGGAGCTCGGTCCGGTTGCCGGTGGGCAGGTGGTCGTCGCCGCGCTCCTCCTGCCAGGCGGCGGTGAAGTCGAGGCGTACGTCCCGGGCGTCGTCCGGGCCGCCGAGGGTGCGGTTGAACCAGGGGTGCCAGCCGATCTGCGCCGGGAAGGACGACTCGTACGTCTCCACGGCCATGGTCAGCGTCAGTGCGTCCTCGCCGAGCGTGAACTGCTGCGTCACCCTCCCGGGGTACGGCCACGGCTCCACGAGGTCGTACGTGAGCACGGCCTCGTCGGCGCTCTTGCGGGCGGTGCGCCAGGCGGCGTCACGGGCGGTGCCGTGGATGGCGTGGGGCGGGGCGTTCAACGGCAGCTGGTGGACGGTCGCCCCGTCCCGGAACCGGCCGTCCCTGGTCCGCCCGCACCAGGGGACCATCGGGAAGCACCCGAAACGGTCGCCCTGCCGCAGCAGCTCGAGGCCCCCGACCCGCAGCCCTGAGACCCGCCCGCCGTTCCCCGGCCGTACGGTCACCTCCGCGTCGCCCGCGGTCAGCGTGATGTCTTCGTCACTCACGGGACGACCCTACTGGGGCGATCAAGAGTTCCTCCGCCGGTCGGCCCGGCCCCACCCCCGGCCCCACCCCCCGGCCACGGGTTTCAGCGGCGCCTGCGAAGGGCCCGCACCGCGACGATCGCCGAGGCCACCGCCAGGGCCGCGGCCGGGGCGGCCCAGCGCAGGGGGGCGGCGGAGACGGTCTGGGGGCCGGGAACCGGCGCGTAGCGGCCCCGGGGCGGAGCGTGGTCCACCTCTTCGGCACTGCGGCCGATCATGGTGCGGCGCGCGTGCGCGGCCTCGGCAACGGTGTCTTCGTCCGCGTCCGCGTCCCTGTCCCTGTCCCTGTACGCGTCGACGGAGTCATCGGCCCCGTCCGCGCCGCCCGCCGGGCCCGCTGCCCCGTCCACTGTCTCCTCCGCCGTCTCGTTCGCGTCGTCCGCGTCGTCCCGGAGTTCGGGCCCGATGGCCGGAGAGGGCTTCTCCGCGTCGAAGACGGAGGGGGCCGAGGAAGCCGAGGGCGGCTCCGGGGCGGGAGGCTCCTCCGCGGATGTCTCCCCTGCGGGCGCTTCCCCCGCGGGCATCCCCCCCGCGGGCGCTTCCCCCACAGGCGGCTCCCCCGCAGGCTCCCCCTCCGCGGGCGTCTCCCCCGCGGGCGCTTCCTCCGCGGGCGTCTCCCCCGCGGGCGCTTCCTCCGCGGGCGTCTCCCCCGCGGGCGCTTCCCCCACAGGCGGCTCCCCCGCAGGCTCCCCGTCCGCGGATGTCTCCCCCACAGGCGTCTCCCCCGTTGTCCCCGTCGACATCCCCAGATTCGCCGCGAAGCGGTTCAGGAGGCGGGCCACCGCCGAGGTCACCGCGTCCGGCGGCAGCTCCGCGACCCGCCCGCCGGCCGTCACCGTGCCGTGGACGGTGAGCGTGGCACCGCCCTCCGCGGCCCGCGGGGTCAGCCTCAGCCCCAGTTTCACCGCGCCGGTGCCGCGCGCCTCGACTCCCTCGCCCTCGACGGCGTAGGAACCGTCGTCCCGCCGGGACACCCGGACGGCTCCCCGGTAGGTGATGGAGTGGCTGCCGATGCGGACCTTGAGCCGGCCGGTGACCGGCTCGGCATCGGCCTCGTGCTGGAGCCCCGGCACCGCGCGGGCGACCCGTGCGGGATCGTCCAGCGCCTCCCTGAGCCGCTCCACCGGAACCGGAACGAACACCTCGTGCTCCATGACTGCGGAGCCTACCCACGCGAACGCCGGGCTGTATCCCCGTCGGCGCGAAAGGACCACCGAACGCGGCCCGGTGGGCCTGCCCCAGCGGTCACGGTCCAGCGGTCCCGGTCCAGCGGTCCCGGCTCACCGCGCGTACCGGGGGTGGATCAGTGTCGACGGGGGGAGACCGGGGACGCGGGTACGTTCGACGGTCCGCGCGCCGGCGGTCAGGGAGCTGTCGGTGAGGGTGCGCGGGCGGGGGCCGGACGGGTCCAGGCGCAGCTCGGGGGCGGTACGGGCGGCGAGGACGAAGCCCCGGCCGCGCAGGGCGCGGGTGGTGTCCGCCGGGGTGCGGCCAGGCCCGGCGGCGGAGCCGTCCTGTCGGCCGCCCGTGCCGTACGGGGCGGTGCGGAAGCCGGCCGAGCGGATCGTGGACTCCACCGTCCAGAACGCCTCGGGCCGGGACGCCACCGGCCCGGCGTGCACCACGAGCCGCCCGCCCGGGGCGAGAAGGCGCCGGGCCAGGCCGTAGAACTCCTGCGAGTACAGCTTGGTGCTCGCGGTGATCTCCGGGTGCGGCAGATCGGAGACCACCACGTCGTACGCGGCCGGGGGCGCCCCGCGCAGCCAGTCGAAGGCGTCCTCGGTGGTGACGCGTACGCGCGGGTCGTCGAGGGCGCGGTCGTTCAGTGCGGACAGGGCGGGGTCGTGGCGGGCCAGCCGCACCACGCCCGCGTCGAGTTCGACGACGTCGACCCGCCGCGCGCCGGAATGGCGCAGCACCTCGCGGGCGGTCAGCCCGTCGCCGCCGCCGAGGACGAGTACGCGCGCGTGCGGGCCGGTCATCGCGGGGTGCACCAGGGCCTCGTGGTAGCGGAGTTCGTCCCGGCTGCCGGCCCGCAGCCGGCCGTCGAGGAACAGGCCGAGGGACCGGCCGTCCCGGTCACCGGTGAGCACCACTTCCTGTACGTCGGTCCGCAGGGCCACCCGGACGTCCGGGCCGTACACGGCGCGGCGGGCGGCCCGTTCGAAGTCGTCGACGAGGACGGTGGCCGAGGCGAGGACGGTCAGCACGCAGAGGTTGCCGACGATCAGCAGGCGGCGGGCGCGGCGGGTGAGATCCTGCCGGAACAGACCGAGCACCAGCGCGCCGCCGACCACCGTGTTGACCGCGCCGGTGATCAGGGTCCCCGTCAACTGGCCGAGCAGCGGCAGGAGAAGGAACGGGAAGGCGAGCCCGCCGACGAGGGCGCCGACGTAGTCCGCGGCGAACAGGTCGGCCACCGCGCCGCCCGCGTCCTGGCGCCGGATCCGCTGGATCAGCTCCATCAGGAGCGGTACCTCGGCCCCGATCAGCAGGCCGACGGCCAGCGAGAACACGACCAGCAGCACAGGGGGGCCGTGCGCCCACGGGCCGCCCCAGTCGCCGGTCCAGGCGAAGACCGCGTACAGGGCCATCGCGCTGCACCCGCCGACCAGGGCGAGGACGGCCTCGACGGCTCCGAAACCGGCCGCCGCGTGCCGCCGCAGCCGCTTGGCGCCCAGCGAACCGATGCCCATGGCGAAGACCATGACGGACAGCACGACGGATGCCTGGGTGACCGAGTCGCCCATCAGGTACGTGGCGAGTGCGACGAGTTCGAGTTCGTACACGAGTCCGCAGGCCGCGCAGACGAACACCCCCGCGAGCACCAGGAACCGCCCGGTGCCCGGCTGCACGGGCAACCGCAGAGAACCGCCCGGGCCGTCTCCGCCACCCCCGCCACCGCTTCCGCCCTCGCCCCCATCCCTGCCGCTGCTACTGCCGCGCGACCCGTCCGGGGACTGCGTGGAGCCGGGCGGAGCGGGAGCCTGCGGTTCGATCACCCTGCGACGTTACGTTACGCCTCAGCCGCGAACCGTCACCCACACGCCCGATGCTCATTCACCCTTGACCGATTTCAGTACGATTTTCAGGACGACCAGAAAAGATCACATATGG
Organism: Streptomyces sp. NEAU-W12; assembly: GCF_026242095.1. NCBI lineage: Bacteria > Bacillati > Actinomycetota > Actinomycetes > Kitasatosporales > Streptomycetaceae > Streptomyces > Streptomyces sp. NEAU-W12. Next base: position 435,566 of record NZ_JAPJDM010000001.1, on the reverse strand, counting down.
TGCGGCGCGACACAGCACGGCGCAGTTCCGCACAGTTCGACACCGCGCGACATCACGCGCCCCCGCACTCGGCGCGCACGACACCGTTCACACGGCAGCCTTCACCCGTACGCCCACCCTGGTCCGGGTCGCCACCACCTGGCCGTCCTGCGGGTAGGCGTGCCAGGTCCGCCAGTGGACCCGGCTCTCCTGACGCTGGGCGAGCATCGCGGTGAACGCGTGCGGGCTCCCGGGAAACACGCCCGCGAGACCGTGCGGATGCTCGGAGACCAGGGCGAGCAACTCCTGGGCGCGCCCCGCGAAGGAGCCCGGGGAGAGCATCTCCACGCGGGCGGCGAACTCGTACTCCCAGTCACCCACCCGGGTGGCGACGCCCAGGGGGAGGGGCGTCCTGCTGCCCGGGATGCACGCCACCGTCTCCGAACAGACCCCCTGCTCCTCCTCCAGCAGCACCTGGTGGGAGGCGCCGAGGAGCCGCAACTGGACCTTGGCCCCCGTCAGTTCGAGGTCGAGTGTGGCCAGCGCGGGCAGCGGATCGCGCCCCAGGGCCCAGGCCAGGTCGGCCGCGCGCGTGTCGGTGTAGGCGGTGGTCAGGGTCGTGAGCATGGATCGGCTCCGCAAGCGCACAGGGAGAAGGAGTGGGAAGGGGGATACGGGCGTCCGTCGCACCCCGGTCACGCCGGAGGGGTCGGCCCGCCAGCCCGGTCGGCCGGTCGGACGAGGTCCGCAGGGAGTCCGAGGGCTGCGTCGGTAAAGGAGAGGGAATCACGAACTATGAGGCCGCCACAGCGTTTTTACCCAACTTCGTGCGGTTTCCATCCCCTCGGGGGCTCCTCAGATCACCTGTTCAAAGGGCCGGGCCTGGCGTATGCCTGGCGTATGCCTGGCGCGCGCTCTGGCGCACATCCGGCGCGCAACGCGGCAGTGGGGCCCGCCGGGCGCGGACCCCACTGCCTCCCGGAGCGGACTGCCCCGACTGCCCCACCGGCTCCGTCAGCTGCCGCCCCCACCGCATCCGCCGCCGCCCCCGCAGGACGACCCGCCGAAGCTCCCCCCGCCTCCGTTCCCTCCACCGTCACCGTGCGACGAGCCGCAGGAGGCGGCGACGGCCCCGCCGCCCGCCCACCAGCTGCCTCCGCTGTCACTGCCCCCGCTGCCGCCGCGGCGCGGCCGGCCCGCAGGGCGACGGCGTCCCGCCGCCACCGCGAACACGACGACCAAGGCGAAGACCAGTGTCAGGATGATGCCGATGACCATGACGTCACCGTCCTTTCGTCCCCCGTGATTCCCCCGAAGCGACCCCCCGTGGGTGCCTCGCTCACGTGTGTGGACGGGAGATGCCCGATGCCCGCACGGCCCAAGCCGGAGTTGAGCAACTCCAGAGGTTCGGCGCAGGATGACCGGCATGACCTCCAGCGCGCGTCCCCTCCTGAACCGCCGGCTCACCGAGTTCGGGACCACGATCTTCGCCGAGATGTCCGCCCTGGCCCTGCGCACCGGCTCCATCAACCTGGGCCAGGGCTTCCCGGACGCCGACGGCCCGGAGGAGGTCAGGGAGGCGGCGGTGAAGGCCCTGCGGGACGGCCGCGGCAACCAGTACCCGCCCGGCCCCGGCGTCCCCGAGCTGCGCACCGCGATCGCCGCGCACCAGCGGCGCCGCTACGGCCTGACCCTCGACCCCGACACGGAGGTCCTCGTCACGGCGGGCGCCACCGAGGCGATCGCCGCGTCGCTGCTCGCCCTGCTGGAGCCGGGCGACGAGGTGGTCGCCCTGGAGCCGTACTACGACTCGTACGCGGCCTGCATCGCACTGGCGGGCGCCACTCGCGTGCCGGTCACCCTGCGCCCGCGCGAGGGCCGCTTCCACCTCGACCTCGACGCACTGCGCGACGCCGTCACCGACCGCACCCGCCTGCTGCTGATCAACACCCCGCACAACCCGACCGGCACCGTCCTCACCCGCGAGGAGCTGTCGGTGATCGCCGCGCTGGCGGTGGAGCGCGACCTGCTGGTGGTCACGGACGAGGTGTACGAACACCTGGTCTACGACGACGCCGAACACGTCCCCCTGTCGACCTTCCCGGGCATGCGCGACCGCACGGTCACCCTCTCGAGCGCCGGCAAGACCTTCTCCTTCACGGGCTGGAAGGTCGGCTGGGTCACCGCCTCCCCCGAGCTGATCACGGCGGTCCGCTCGGCGAAGCAGTACCTGACGTACGTCTCGGCGGGCCCGTTCCAGTACGCGGTCGCCGAGGCGCTCGCGCTCCCCGAGTCGTACTACACCGAGCTCCGCGCGGACCTGCGTGCCAAACGCGACCTGCTGGCGACGGGGCTGACGGAGGCGGGCTTCGGCGTCCTGCGGCCGGCCGGCACCTACTTCATCACCGCCGACATCCGCCCCCTCGGCGAAACCGACGGCGAAGCCTTCTGCCTCGCCCTCCCGGAACGCGCCGGCGTCGTCGCCATTCCCACGTCGGCCTTCTACGACCACAAAGAGGCCGGGGCGCCTTACGTCCGCTTCGCCTTCTGCAAACGCGTCGAGGTGCTGGCAGCCGCGGCGGAACGGCTGCGCGAGGCCCTCGCGCGCTGACCGCCGCTCCACGGGGCCGGCGACCGCCTTACCCGACGCCTGCCGCACCCGCCCCCCGCACCCGGCGAAGACCACCCGCTCTCAGCCACGGCCCCACCCGTTCTCAGCGGGCGTCGTCCCCGGGCTCCGGGCGCGGGAGTTCGTCGAGGTCGAGGGTGAAGGTGCGGCCGTCGGCCAGGGGGATGGGGAGCTTGCCCGTCCCGTACTTGTGGGTGTGTGCCGCGATGTAACCGGTGGCGGTCGGCTGGGTGTGGAGGACGACTTCCTGGGCGTAGGGGTCCACGATCAGGTAGACGGGGATGCCGTAGCGGCCGTACTTCGCGGTGCAGTCGTCGTAGTCCTTGCGTGCGGAGGAGGTCGGGACGACCTCGGAGATCAGCAGGACGTCCTCGAAGCTGTAGCGCTTGCCCTCCCGGCGGGCATCCTCGCGGAGGATCGCCAGATCGGGGGCGGAGTTCTCGTCGGCGGGGAAGTCGATGCAGACGTCCGAGGCGGTCTTCGCGTGGCGTCCGAGGGAGACGACCGTGTCGTACTGCATCGACTTGATCGTGCTGGAGTGCTCGAAGCTTTGCGGAGTCATGATCACTTTTCCGTCAGCTCCGAACAGGACCGTGTACCCCTCGGGGAACTCGGTGTGCATGATCGCGTCGACGCTCATGGACGGCTCCTTCCCGTGTGGGGTCAGGATACGGTGGACAGCGCCGCGTCACCGAGCCCGACGGCGCGACTGCGGGACCGGGGGGACCCCGCTCGGGGTGGCGGGCCGTGGCTGCTCGGCAGCGCGAACGCACCAGCCGTCAGGGGGCGCCGCGAAGCCGAAGGCCTCGAAACTGTGGTCGAGGCCCCAGGAACGACCGCGCGAGCACGCTTCAGCTTCCTTCGGGTTCCTTCGGGTTCCTTCGGGTTCCTTCGGGCGCATGTCCATCCTGCAAGCCCCCGACAGGTCGGGGGGGCGGTCCGGATGGCCGGTGGAAGGGGAGTGTTCCTACCTTCGGACCATGATTCTTCGTCGCTTGTCGTTGTCCGCCGCTGTTCTGGCGCTGACCGTGGCGGTTTCCCCGTCCGCGGCGGCCTCGCCCCCCATGCCGCGCCCTTCTCCCGGGGAGCAGTTCTTGCAGCACGGCGCCGACGCGCTGCGCGACGCCGGGGTCACGGGGGTCTCGGTCCGCCTGGAGACCCCTCGGGGAGCCGCCACCGCCCGCTCCGGTGTGGGTGACCTGGTCAGTGGCCGCCCGGTTCCCGAGGACGGCTATCTGCGTCTGGGCAGCGTCACCAAGACGTTCGTCGCGACCGTGTTGCTGCAACTGGTGGACGAGAAGCGGCTGGCGCTCGACCAGACGGTGGAGCGATTACTGCCCGGGGTGGTGTCCGGCGCCGGCAACGACGGTCGTACGATCACACTCCGCGATCTGCTGCAGCACACCAGCGGACTGTACGACTACACGGCCGACGTGTTCCCCGACCCGAGCGTGGAGACGTACTACGCCCGTCGGTGGCACACCTACCGGCCGGACCAACTGGTCGCCATGGCCATGCGCCACGAACCGGTCTTCCCTCCGGGAACGGGCTGGGAGTACTCCAACACGAACTACGTCCTCGCCGGGATGGTCATCGAGAGCGTCACCGGCCGCTCCTGGGAGCAGCAGGTCCGCGAGCGCATCCTGCGTCCTCTCGGGATGCGTCACACGGACATCCCCGGTCCCCGGCCCCTCCTGCCGCAGCCGCACGCGGCCAACCACCAGCAGTTCGCCCCGGACGGCCCGATGGTCGACACCACGATCCCCTACCGTCCCTTCGACCTCGGGGCCGACGGAGCAATGACGGGCACGGCCCGTGACCTCAACCGCTTCTTCACCGCCCTGGCCCGGGGACGACTGCTGGAACCCGCCACCCTCGCCACCATGCGGACCACCGTCCCCATGCCCGAGGACAGTGGTCGTCCCGGGGGCACCCGGAGCGGTCTGGGGCTGTTCTTCACCCCCTTGTCCTGCGGTGGCGGTTACCTCGGTCACGGGGGAAGCGGCTTCGGTTATCTCGTCCGGGCCGCCACCACGACGGACGGCCGCCGCGGCATCACCGTCTCCGTGCACAGCCGTCCGGGAGATCCGGACACGGCGGCCCGCCAGGAGAACCTGCTGCGCGATCTCGTCGACCGTGCCCTCTGCCGTCCCGCGTGAGAAGGATCCCGGGCAGTGGGCCCGGTGAAGAAACCGAAGGAGCCCGGCTCCGGGACGGCCTCTGGGGTCGGTTCCGGGCCGGGCTCCTTCGTGCCCGCGGCGGGGGCGAGTGGCTACGCGTCGTCCTCGGGCTTCTCCGCCTCGTTGACTTCCTGCTCCAGGCCGAGCTGCTCGACGAGCCACTTGTCGAACTCGATCGCGGCCCGTACCCAGCTGACCGTCGACGAGACGAAGTGCTCCAGGCTGACGCCCGTGCCGATCAGCATCTGGGCCTCGCCGATGAGGCGGACCGTGCCGTCGTCATGGGTGTGGGTGTAGACCTTGGGCCACAGGGTGCGGCGGTTCCAGTCGTCGATCGACTCGAGGAGCTGCTGCTTCTCCTCGATCCCGTGCGGCCGGTCGTAGAAGGTCCGCACGGAGAAGATCTGCTGGTCGCCCTCCCCGCGGAACATGAAGTAGGTACGGAACTGCTCCCACGGCGCCGCGAGGTCTCCCTCGTCGTCGACGACGTATTTCAGCTCCATCTGGTCGAGGAGCTGCTTCACGAGGTCCTGATCCGGGACGACGGGGCCGGCGGGGCCCTGGGGCTGCGGCTCCGGCTGCTGGCCCCCGAAGCTGGGAATCGAGGACGGGTCGATGGACATGCTGGGACACTCCTGCGGTCGTCTGGCGTCCGGCCGTGGATGGGACCAGACGTACGTCCCACCCTCTCTCTCTTGGCACGTGCCGGGCAACCTGCCTGGCCGACGGGTCGCCCCCACGCACCGGTCTCCATGATCACATCCGGGCCGTCCGGTGTGGTCACGGAGACCGTGGCGTCCGTGCCTCCGGGGGTGCTACAGCGTCCTGCCCGTGGCCGGGCCCACCAGGAGGCCCTCGCCGGCGCGGTCCACGCGGACCGTGTCGCCGTCCTTGATCTCGCCGGACAGGATCTCCTTGGCGAGCCGGTCCCCGATGGCGGTCTGCACCAGGCGGCGCAGCGGGCGGGCGCCGTAGGCCGGGTCCATGCCCTCCTCCGCCAGCCAGGCCAGCGCCTCGGGGGTGATGTCCAGGGCAAGCCGGCGTTCGGCGAGGCGCCGGCCCAGCCGGTCGAGCTGCAGTGCGGCGATGCGCTCCAGCTCGGGCATGGTGAGCGCGGAGAAGACGACCAGGTCGTCGAGCCGGTTGACGAACTCCGGCTTGAAGGAGGACCGGACCACTTCCAGGACCTGTTCCTTCTTCTGCTCCTCGGTGGTCAGCGGGTCGACCAGGAACTGGCTCCCCAGGTTGGAGGTGAGGACCAGGATCGTGTTGCGGAAGTCGACCGTGCGGCCCTGGCCGTCGGTGAGCCGGCCGTCGTCGAGCACCTGGAGCAGGATGTCGAAGACCTCGGGGTGCGCCTTCTCCACCTCGTCGAGCAGCACCACGCTGTACGGGCGGCGGCGCACGGACTCGGTGAGCTGGCCGCCCTCCTCGTAGCCGACGTAGCCGGGCGGGGCGCCGACCAGGCGGGCCACGCTGTGCTTCTCGCTGTACTCCGACATGTCGATGCGGACCATCGCCCGCTCGTCGTCGAAGAGGAAGTCGGCGAGTGCCTTGGCCAGTTCGGTCTTGCCGACGCCGGTGGGGCCGAGGAAGAGGAAGGAGCCGGTGGGGCGGTCGGGGTCCGCGATCCCGGCGCGGCTGCGGCGTACGGCGTCGGAGACCGCCCGTACGGCCTCGCTCTGGCCGATGAGCCGCTTGCCCAGCTCGTCCTCCATGCGCAGCAGCTTCTGCGTCTCGCCCTCCAGCAGGCGGCCGGCGGGGATGCCGGTCCAGGAGGCGACGACGTCCGCGATGTCGTCGGAGCCGACCTCCTCCTTGACCATGGTGTCCCTGGCGACCTCCTCCTCGGCCTCGGAGGCGGCCTCCAGGTCGCGTTCCAGTCCGGGGATCTCGCCGTAGAGCAGCTTGGAGGCGGTGTCGAAGTCGCCCTCGCGCTGCGCGCGTTCGGCCTGACCGCGCAGTTCGTCGAGCTTCTCCTTCAGCTCGCCGACCCGGTTCAGGGACTGCTTCTCCTTCTCCCACCGGGCGTTGAGGCCGCGCAGTTCCTCCTCCTTGTCGGCGAGGTCGCGGCGCAGCTTCTCCAGGCGCTCACGGGAGGCGGCGTCGGTCTCCTTGCCGATCGCCAGCTCCTCCATCTTCAACCGGTCCACGGCGCGCTGGAGTTCGTCGATCTCGACGGGCGAGGAGTCGATCTCCATGCGGAGCCGGGAAGCCGCCTCGTCGACGAGGTCGATGGCCTTGTCGGGCAGGAAGCGGGAGGTGATGTAGCGGTCGGAGAGGGTCGCGGCCGCCACCAGCGCGCTGTCGGCGATCTGCACCTTGTGGTGGGCCTCGTAGCGGCCCTTCAGACCGCGCAGGATGGCGATGGAGTCCTCGACCGACGGCTCGGCGACCAGCACCTGCTGGAAGCGCCGCTCCAGCGCCGGGTCCTTCTCGATCCGCTCGCGGTACTCGTCGAGGGTGGTGGCGCCGACCATGCGCAGCTCGCCGCGGGCGAGCATCGGCTTGAGCATGTTGCCGGCGTCCATGGCGGAGTCGCCGCCGGCACCCGCGCCGACGACCGTGTGCAGTTCGTCGATGAAGGTGATGATCTGCCCGTCGGAGTCCTTGATCTCGGCGAGGACCGTCTTCAGCCGCTCCTCGAACTCGCCGCGGTACTTGGCTCCGGCGACCATCGCCCCCAGGTCGAGCGCGACCAGTCGCTTGTCCTTCAGCGACTCGGGCACGTCGCCCTTGACGATCCGCTGCGCGAGGCCCTCGACGACGGCGGTCTTGCCGACGCCGGGCTCCCCGATGAGCACGGGGTTGTTCTTGGTGCGGCGGGACAGCACCTGCACGACCCGCCGGATCTCCTGGTCCCGGCCGATCACCGGGTCGAGCTTGCCCTCCCGGGCGGCCTCGGTGAAGTCGGTCCCGAACTTCTCCAGGGCCTTGTACTGGCCCTCGGGGTCGGCCGTCGTCACCCGGCGCGCTCCTCTCGTCTGCTGGAAGGCTGCCTGCAGCTTCTTCGCGGTGGCGCCCTGCCGGGACAGTACCTCGCCGGCGGCGCCCCCCTTCGCGGCGATACCGAGGAGCAGGTGCTCGGTGGAGAGGTACTCGTCGCCCAGGTCACGGGCACGGGACTGGGCGTCCGCGATGACGGCGAGCAGCTCACGGTTGGGCTGGGGCGGGGCGACGGTGGACCCGGCGACGCTCGGCAGCCCGGCGAGGACCCGCTCGGCCCCGGAACGTACGGCGGCCTGGTCGGCGTCGGCCGCGGCGAGCAGGTCGGTGATGTTCTCGTTGTCCTGCCCTTCGAGCAGGGCGAGCAGCAGGTGGGCAGGGGTGAGGTCGGGGTGTCCCCCGGTCAGGGCCCGATTGCCGGCTGCGTTGATCGCGTCCCGGCTCCGGTTGGTCAGCTCGGCGTCCACGTTCGCGTTCTCCTCCTTGCGATCACCGTTCAGCGGCCTTCAGGGCTGATTCGGCTTGGCTGACTCTGCCAGCGTACACAAACTTGAGTCTATTCCACTCAAGGTGCAGACGGGAGGCCCGAACGGCCCCCGACCCCGGCTTCCGGCCCCCGATCCCGGCTTCCGGCTTCCGGCTTCCGACTCCCCGCCTTCCCCTTCCCCCTTCCGGCTCCCCGCTTCCGGCTTCCGGCTCCCCGCTTCCGGCTTCCGGCTTCCGGCTCCCCGCTTCCGGCTTCCGGCTTCCGGCTTCCGGCTTCCGGCTTCCGGCTCCCCGCTTCCGGCTTCCGGCTTCCGGCTCCCCGCCTTCCCCTTCCCCCTTCCGACTCCCGGCTTCCGGCTTCCAGCCTTCCCCTTCCCCCTTCCGACTCCCGGCTTCCGGCTTCCAGCGCGGTCGACACCCGTGCACGCGGACATGGATACGGACGCGGATGCCGATACGGATCAGACGATGCCGATCCGATGCCGATGCGGGTCGGACACGGACGCGGACGCGGACAGGACCGCACTCGGCGCCATGAGGTGAGGCAAGCGCGAAGGAAGCGTGAAGGCGCAGGCCCGACGTGAAGGCACGGGGCCGACGCGAGAGGCGCGCGACGGACCCGCACACGGGGGACGCCAACCGCGGTTCGTGGGCGACACTGGAGGGGCGACGGCCCGTCGCGCGGACCGGCCGAAAGCGCGCGGTAGAGGTGCGGGCAGGGCGTCGCGGGCGGGCGCGACCGGCACCGGATCCGGCGCGGGAGACCATGGAGAGCGCACTCACGGCGCGAGGGGGCAGGGGTGATGCCGCGGTGACGGTTCGTACCGCCCAACAACCGGTTTCGGCCATCACCGGCCTCTGCCCATACCCGGAAATGTCCCCGAAAACTGCAGTGGCGGCCCCGTGGTGAGGTGACCGTGGGCGCCCAGCCGGGGGGAGCCCCGGG
>NZ_JAPJDM010000001.1:239356-426390 GCF_026242095.1 Streptomyces sp. NEAU-W12 | reverse complement strand
AAAACTGCAGTGGCGTCACCGTGTTCAGGTCACGGTGACGCCACTGCCGGGGGAAGCACCTGCGCGATCTTTTACGACGGGGGAATCGCGTCAGGCACTGCGGGGGGTGGCCGAGATGGTCCGAGCAGCGGGAGAGTCGGACTCCACCTGCTCATGGTCCCGTTGGTCCAGGTTCACGAAGATCATTCCGTACCGGATGGCACACCGCACGGGCTGCGGTGCCCCACGGGGCCGCCGCAGGCACCGGTACGCCCGTACGTCCTGATCCTCGTCGCGCGTGACGACGACCGGTTCACCGAACACGGTCACCATCAGGGAGTCACCGCTGTGGGGGATGGCGGTGACCAGGTCGATGAAGTGCCATCCGGACCGGTAGGCGGTGGCCATCTCGCGGCGGAAGGATCGGTCGTCGGGAGGCGTGGTCATCACTCAGCCCCAACTGCTGTCGTCCGCAGCCGTGGGATTGACCACACCCCAACTGCTGTCACCCTCGGTCATGGGGGTGACCACACCCCAACTGCTGTCACCCTCGGTCATGGGGGTGACCACACCCCAACTGCTGTCGCCCCCGGCCGCGGACTGGACGGCCACCGCCGGCCCCCAGCTGCTGTCCGCCCGGACGTCACCCTTCGCGCCGGCCGGGCCACTCAGCGCCCCGAAGGCCACGACGGCGGAGAATGCGGCGACAAGCACCGAGCGAAGCGTTCTCTTGCGCATAGTCGGCTTCGTCCTCACTCGAAGATCACCCTTTTCCCCCGTCAGGTACGACGATGGCTCATTCGGGCACGTCATGGCCACACAATCGGTGCATCATGTTCCTGCATGTTCAGGACCCTGTGGGGTGGAGATTTGATGATGAATCGGGCTAATGAGGAACATCCCCATGCGGTCACCGAACTGTGCGAGGCCGGCAGCCGCCTCTACGCCGACGCCCTGCGCGCGGGCCGCATCGCCCGCACGGACGTGGAGCCGGCTCCCTGCCTGATGGAGCTCGCCCTGCTGCACCCCGACCCGGACGACCCCACCTGGCTGCGTCCCCTCTCACCGGCGGTGGCCCTGGCCCACCGGCTCAACCCGCTGGAACGGGAGATCACCGAGCGCAGGCGGATGTCGATCGAACTGGCCGACGCCTTCGAGCCGTTCATGGCCCTCAGCGCCCAGGCGACGATGACGACCCACTCGATCACGGTGCTGGAGGGCCTCGACCGGATCAACGCCGCCCTCGATCTGGCCACCGCGCAGTGCCGGTCCGAGATGCTCACCGTCCAGCCGGGCGGCCGTCGGCTGGAACACACCCTCGCCCAGGGGCTGGAGCGCGACCGGCATCTGACCGAACGCGGGGTGCGCATCCGGACCCTCTACCAGCACACCGCCCGCCACAGCCCCGAGACGCTGGCGTACGTGGCACGGTTCGACACCGGCAGGGTGGAGTACCGCACCATCGACGAACTCGTGGAGCGGCTGATCATCTGCGACGAGACCGTGGCCTTCATCCCCACCCGCGACGACCGCCAGGTCGCCCTGGAACTGCGCCACCCCGGCCTCGTCCGTTACCTGATCAAGGTCTTCGAGTTCATGTGGACCCGCGCGGTCCCCCTGAGCATGGGCGCCCCGTACGAGCCGGCCTCGGACGGCCTCACGGACATCCAGCACTCCATCGCCAAACTCCTCGTGGAGGGCCACGTCGACGAGGCCATCGCCCGGCGTCTGGGGATGAACGTGCGCACCTGCCGCGCCCACATAGCCAAGCTGGCCTCCGCCCTCGGCAGTGGCAGCCGTGCCCAACTGGGCTACCTCATCGCCCAGTCGGGGATCCTCGAGCAGGAATCGTGACGGAGGCCGCCGCCGAGCCCGGGGGGCCGTCCAGCCCCGCCTGGGCGATCCTGACGCCCAGCTGGGTACGGCTGGCCGCGCCCAGCGTCTCCGACAGCCGGGCGATGTGGGCCCGGCAGGTGCGCACGCTGATCCCCAGCCGCTCCGCGATCACCGCGTCCTGGTGCCCCTCCGCCAGCAGCGCCGCGATGGACCGCTCCCGGTGCGAGATGCCCTCGATGCCGGTGTCGGGGAGCGGGGCGGCCAGCGGGAGGGCGAGTCGCCACAGCCGCTCGAAGACCGTGCTCAGGTACTCCACCAGTGCCGGGTGCCGCAGCTCCAGCGCCATCGAGCGCTCGGCGTTGGCGGGGATGAAGGCGACCGTGCGGTCGAAGAGGATCAGCCGCTCGGTCACCTCGTCCAGCGTCCGCGCCTCCACCGCGTCGCCCATCAGCTCCAGGTAGGTGTGCAGCCCCTGGCCGTGCCGGGCCACATGCGTGTAGAGGTCCCGCATCCGCACCCCGCGCCCGCGCAGCGCCGTCGCCCGGTGCAGTCCCTCCGACAGCTCCGCCTCGCGCCGGATGCCGCCGGGCTGGACCGTCAGCACCTCCGTGGTGCACGCCTGCGTCGCCTCGTCCATCGCGGCCTGGATACGGGCCACACCGTCCAGTACCCGGATGGCGGGGCCCTCCCCGGCCGTGGCGGCCAAGGCCGGCGGCGACTGCGCCCCGCGGCCGAGACCGGCGTACCACTCGAAGGCCTCGACGGCTGAACCGACCCGGCGCTGGCTCGCACTGACCTCGTCGTACATCCCGCGCAGCAGCCGGGTCATGACCTCCTGCGGGGCGGTCGGCACCAGCCAGTCCATGTCGTCGGGGTCCGGATGCAGCAGGGCCAGGTCCAGGAGGCAGGGCACCGGCTCCGCATCCCGGCGCGGCACCCGCCCGCGCCGTACGGCCCGGGAATACACACGATCCCCGGCGTCGCACAGTCGGTCAGCACCATGCGGATGCTCGCCCGTCCCGCGCCCGGCCATTGCCCGTCCCACCCCCGGTTCAGCCACTTTCCGATGCGCAACTATGCGCGGCCCCACCCGGCTCCGCAACACGGCTCCCGTCGGCGTGACTGCCGTAAACCACCGGTATGACCGCCTATCTCCGGGGCTCGCCTCATCACATTGCGACAAACCGGCGGAGCCGGGCCCAGGTGAGCGGCGCCAGGGCGGCGTGCGCGCGGCGGGGGACGCGGGGTGCGGCGAGAGCGAGGCTCCGGGGCGAGAGCCCGGAGTGAGAGCCCCGAGGCGCGCGGGGCGCGGGGCGCGGCGCGGGGCGGCGCGCGGGGGAACGACGCTGCCGGGGAGCGCGGCGATCCGCGCTCCCCGGCAGGACGGTCGAGGGCTACTTCAGCCCGGCCTCGTCGCACGCCTCCTTGTAGGTGGCCGTGCAGATGTCCGACAGCTTGTAGATCTCGTCGGCGACGACCGTGTCCGCGATGTTCTCCTTGGTCAGGGCGACCACGGGCACGAGCTGCGCCGGAATGTCCTTGTGGGTGGGGCTGTCGACGCGGTCGTCGGTCAGCGCGTCGAACTGGATGCTCTTGCCCTGGATCCGCGCCACCGCGATCTCCGCGGCGTTGTCCGCCTCGGTCGGGTAGGACTTGTACACGCTCATGAACTGGTCGCCCAGGAGGATCCGCTGCACCGCGGCGAGTTCGGCGTCCTGGCCGGTGATCGGGGGCAGCTCGGTCACGCCGGCCGCCTGCAGGGCCTTGACGATGCCGCCCGCCATGCCGTCGTTGGCGGAGTAGACCCCGGCGATGTCGTCCGCGCCGATCTCGGCGATCGCCTCGGCCATGTTGGCCTCGGCGTTCTCCGGCTTCCAGTCCTTGGTGTCGTAGGACTTGGCGATGGTCACCGCGCCCTTGAGCTCGGACATCGCGCCCGCCTTGAACTGCTTGGCGTTCGGGTCGGTCGGCGAGCCGTTCATCATGACGACCTTGCTGGTGATCCCGCCGTCGCCGCCGAGCGCCTCCAGCAGGGAGCGGCCCTGGACCTCGCCGACCAGCTCGTTGTCGAAGGAGATGTACGCGTCGATCGGGCCCTCGGCCAGCCGGTCGTAGGCGATGACGGGGATGCCCGCGTCCTTGGCCTTCGTCACGTCCTCGGCGATGGCGTGCGCGTCGACCGCGTCCAGCACGATGACGTCGACCTCGTCCTGGATCATCTGCTGCATCTGGGTCGACTGCTTGCCGGCGTCCGCCTCGGCGTTGGCGTAGTCCACCTCGCCCTTGTCGCCGGTGAGCTCCTCCACCTTCTTCTTGAAGATGGGGTAGTCGAACTGCTCGTACCGGGTGTTGGCCTTCTCCGGCAGCAGGAGCCCGATGGTGACGTCGTTCCCCTTGGTGGGGCTCGCTCCGTCACTGCTCCCCGTCGCGTTGAGTGCGCCGCAACCGGCGAGCACGACGGACATCGAGGCGGCGGCGGCTGATATGGCGATACGACGCATACGGGAGCTCACTTCAGTGCGTTTTTGGACGTGGGCACAGCATTGCGGCCCATGTGACTGAAAAGCCAACGCTCCAGCGACCACTGGCGTCAAGACCAACTACTTAACGAGATGAACACAGCACCGTGCGCTGAAGTCGTGTGGGCTCGGCGAAAGACTCGCACATAACCCCTACACACGCATACACGCGCTGCTCACAGACGTGCGCGGGGCGTACGCCGGGGCGCACGAACCGAGAGGTGACGGGCCGTCAACCGTCCGCGCGCAGGTGAGGCCCGGAGGTTCGAACGAACCTCCGGGCCTCACAGGACACTCCACTTCCGCGCCAAACGGAACTTCCCCGTCGGACCGCGACCCGCACGCGGGACCGTGGCCGTCACAGCGCCACCCGCACCGGACCGACGCTTTCACGCCACCCGGCGACCCCCGACCGGAGGTGGCCGACACCTGCCGTCCGGCGTCCGCCAGCCGGTGTGCGGCGCCCGGCAGCCGGTGTGCGGTGCGTGGCGCCCGGCAGCCGGTGTCCGGCCGTCAGTCGTGCTGCTGCTGGCGCTTGGGCCGCCACACCACCAGCGCGCTGGTCTGCTGCACCTCCTGGTACGGCACCAGGTCCCGGCGGTACGACGCGTGCACCGCCGCCTCGCGCTGGCGCATGGTCGCCGCCGCGCCGTCCAGCGCGCCCTCCAGGTCCGCCACCCGGGCCTGGAGCGCGGCCACCTGGTTCTCCAGCTCGATGATGCGCTTGATGCCGGCCAGGTTGATGCCCTCGGTCTGCGACAGCTGCTGCACCTGGCGGAGCAGCTCGATGTCGCGGGCCGAGTAGCGGCGGCCCCGGCCGGCGGTGCGGTCCGGGGAGACGAGTCCCAGGCGGTCGTACTGACGCAGCGTCTGCGGGTGCAGCCCGGAGAGCTGGGCCGCCACCGAAATGACGTAGACCGGAGTGTCCTGCGTCAGTTCGTACGGATTGCGTCGACGACCGTCCATCGCCCTCAAGCTCCCTTCGCGGCCTGGAACAGCTCCGCCCGCGGATCCTCGTCCGCGGTCGCCTCGCGATACGCCTCCAGCGCGTCACGAGCCTTCCCCGGAAGATCCTTGGGAACACTCACCTCCACGGTGACCAGCAGGTCACCGCGCGAGCCGTCCTTGCGGACCGCTCCCTTGCCCCGCGCCCGCATGGTCCGCCCGTTGGGCGTCCCCGGGGGGAGCTTCAGCGTGACCGGCGGGCCGCCGAGCGTCGGCACCCGGATGTCACCGCCGAGCGCCGCCTCCGGATAGGTGACCGGGACGGTGACGGTCAGGTTGTCGTCCTTGCGGCCGAACACCGGGTGGCTGCCGACGTGCACGACCACGTAGAGATCGCCCGCCGGGCCGCCGCGCTCGCCCGGAGCGCCCTTGCCGCGCAGCCGGATCCGCTGGCCGTCGCTGACCCCCGCGGGGATGCGCACCTGCATCGTCCGCGAGGACTTGGCCCGGCCGCTGCCCTTGCAGATGTCGCAGGGGTTCTCCGCGATCAGCCCGCGGCCCTTGCAGTCCGGACACGGGTCGGTGAGCGAGAAGCCGCCGCCGCTGCCCCGGGCCACCTGCCCGGTACCGACGCAGGTCGGGCACACGCGCGGTGTGCCGTTCTTGTCGCCGGTGCCCGAACAGGCCTTGCAGGCCTGCTGGGAGGACATCCGCAGCGGGACCGTCGCCCCCTCGATCGCCTCGGTGAAGCTCAGGGTGACCTCGGACTCGATGTCCTGGCCGCGCCGCGGCTGGGTACGCGCGCCGCCCGTGCCGCCACCGCGGTTGAACAGGCCGCCGAAGACGTCGCCGATCCCGCCGCCGAAGCCGCCGGCACCGGCCTGGCCGCCGCCCTGACCGCCGCCCTGGCCGCCCCCGAAGAGGTCACCCAGGTCGAAGTTGAACGACCCGGCACCGCCCGCGCCCGGCCCCGCGCGGAAACCTCCGCTGCCGAAGAGCGAGCGGGCCTCGTCGTACTCCTTGCGCTTCTTGGCGTCGCCGAGGATGTCGTTCGCCTCGGAGATCTCCTTGAAACGCTCCTCCGCCTTGGCGTTGCCCTTGTTGGCGTCCGGGTGGTACTCGCGGGCGAGCTTCCGGTACGCCTTCTTGATCTCGGCCTCGGTGGCGTCCTGGGGGACGCCGAGAACCTTGTAGTAGTCCTTCTCGATGAAGTCCTTGGTACTCATCCCCGACGTCCCTCCTCTCCTGCCCTGCGGGCCGTCCCCGGCCCGCCCGTCCTGCCCGTCCCGCTTGTCGTGCCCGCCCGCGCCGGCACGCTCGCGCCGGCCGGGGCGTCAGCCCTCCTGGGGGCCACCGGTCTCCTTCTCGTCCGCCGCCGCCTCGGTGCCCTCCTCGGCCGGCTTGCCCGGCTGGGCACCCGGCTGCGGCTCGGCGACGGCCACCCGCGCGGGACGGATGGTGCGCTCGCCGATGCGGTACCCGGGCTGCAGGATCGCCACGCACGTCGTCTCCGTGACGTCCGGGGCGTAGGAGTGCATCAGGGCCTCGTGGATCGTCGGGTCGAAGGGCTCGCCCTCCTTGCCGAACGTCTGCAGGCCCAGCTTCGCCACGGTCGCCTCCAGCGACTCGGCGACGGACTTGAACCCGCCGACCAGCTCGCCGTGCTCCCGCGCGCGACCGATGTCGTCGAGCACGGGCAGGAGGTCGGTCATGAGGTTCACCGAGGCGAGCTCCTTGACCGCGATCCGGTCGCGCTCGACCCGGCGGCGGTAGTTCTGGTACTCGGCCTGGAGCCGCTGGAGGTCGGCGGTGCGCTCGCCGAGTGCCGAACGCACCTGGTCCAGCTGGGCCACCAGACCCGCATCGGGACCCGAGTCCCCGGCCGGGGCCGCCGCCTCCTCCTCCGCGGAGGGGGCTGCGGCCTTCGGCTCGGCGTCATCGGCCGGAACGCCTGAGGGGACGTCGGGCTGCTGCGACTGTTCGTCGAAGCCCGGGGTCTCCTCGGTCACGCCGCACCGTCCTTACGTTCGTCGTCCACGATCTCGGCGTCGACCACGTCGTCGTCCGCCTTGGCCCCGGCGGCACCCGCGTCGGCCCCGCCCGCGGCCTGGGAGGCCTGCGCGTCGGCGTACATGGCCTGGCCCAGCTTCTGGGAGACGGCCGCGACCTTCTCCGTGGCGGTGCGGATCTCGGCGGTGTCCTCGCCCTTGAGCTTCTCCTTCAGCTCGGCGACGGCCGACTCGACCTCGGTCTTGACCTCGCCGGGGACCTTGTCCTCGTTGTCCGCGAGGAACTTCTCGGTCTGGTAGACGAGTTGCTCGCCCTGGTTGCGGGACTCGGCGGCCTCGCGGCGCTGGTGGTCCTCCTCCGCGTACCGCTCGGCCTCCTCACGCATGCGGTCGACCTCGTCCTTCGGGAGCGAGGAGCCGCCGGTGACGGTCATCTTCTGCTCCTTTCCGGTGCCGAGGTCCTTCGCCGTGACGTGCATGATGCCGTTGGCGTCGATGTCGAAGGAGACCTCGATCTGCGGGACGCCGCGGGGCGCCGGCGGCAGACCGGTCAGCTCGAACATGCCGAGCTTCTTGTTGTACGCCGCGATCTCGCGCTCGCCCTGGTAGACCTGGATCTGCACCGACGGCTGGTTGTCCTCGGCCGTGGTGAAGATCTCGGAGCGCTTCGTCGGGATCGTGGTGTTGCGCTCGATCAGCTTGGTCATGATGCCGCCCTTGGTCTCGATACCGAGGGACAGCGGGGTGACGTCGAGCAGCAGGACGTCCTTGACCTCGCCCTTGAGGACACCGGCCTGGAGCGAGGCGCCGATGGCGACGACCTCGTCCGGGTTCACACCCTTGTTGGCCTCCTTGCCGCCGGTCAGCTCCTTGACGAGCTGGGCGACGGCGGGCATGCGGGTGGAGCCGCCGACGAGGACGACGTGGTCGATCTCGGACAGCGCGATGCCGGCGTCCTTGACCACGTTGTGGAACGGCGTCTTGCAGCGCTCGAGCAGGTCCGCGGTCAGCTGCTGGAACTGGGCGCGGGTCAGCTTCTCGTCGAGGTGCAGGGGGCCCTCGGCGGAGGCGGTGATGTAGGGCAGGTTGATCGTGGTCTCGGTGGACGAGGACAGCTCGATCTTGGCCTTCTCGGCGGCCTCACGGAGGCGCTGGAGCGCCATCTTGTCCTTGCCCAGGTCCACGCCGTGCCCGGACTGGAACTGCTTGACCAGGTAGTCGACGACGCGCTGGTCCCAGTCGTCACCACCGAGGTTGTTGTCACCGTTGGTGGCCTTCACCTCGACGACGCCGTCGCCGATCTCGAGCAGCGAGACGTCGAACGTACCGCCACCGAGGTCGAAGACCAGGATGACCTGCTCGTCCTTGTCGAGGCCGTACGCCAGGGCGGCGGCCGTCGGCTCGTTGACGATGCGCAGCACGTTCAGGCCGGCGATCTCGCCGGCCTCCTTGGTCGCCTGGCGCTCCGCGTCGTTGAAGTACGCCGGGACGGTGATGACCGCGTCGGTCACCTTCTCACCCAGGTACGCCTCGGCGTCCCGCTTCAGCTTCTGGAGCACGAAGGCGCTCATCTGCTGCGGGTTGAAGTCCTTGCCGTCCAGGTTGATCTTCCAGTCGGTGCCCATGTGGCGCTTGACCGACCGGATGGTCCTGTCGACGTTGGTCACGGCCTGACGCTTGGCCACCTCACCGACCAGCACCTCGCCGTTCTTCGCGAAGGCGACGACGGAAGGCGTGGTCCTGGCGCCCTCGGCGTTGGTGATGACGGTGGGCTCGCCGCCCTCCAGAACGCTGACGACGGAGTTAGTCGTGCCCAGGTCGATGCCGACCGCACGTGCCATTTCGATTCCTCCAACTGACTTGAGTGGAACAGACTCAAGCATGCCTGACGTCCGGCGCAGGGTCAACAGAGGTGAGTCAGCCGGACTCAACTCTTATCCTCTCCTTACGCGCAACCAGGCGCTGACCTGCGATGTCGCGAAGTCGCGCGGGCAGGCGAGGCAGGAACAGCCCTTCCGGGGAGCGCGAAGGGCACCGCGCGGAGACGCCGCGCGCAGGCATCCACGGGCCGCCGCCATGGCCGCCGTCACGGCGGCACGCGGACGCGGGTGTGCGGCACGGATATAAGTTAGTGGCGTATGCCCCGCTTTACGGGCCGTCACGCGGCCACATCCGGGGCACCTGCCAAGGCAAGCCTCAGCGACCCAGATCACCCCGCACCCGGCTACAGTGCGACCGGGGTTGGGGGTAGTCTCAGACGGACTGCATAAGTTACCGCTTAGTAATGTCGGGAATCCCGTGGCAGGAGCCCCCGACGAAACCCTCGCAGGCCCGAGGAGCCCCCATGCAACTCGCCGCGATCATCGTGTCGCTGGTCCTGACCGTGGTCGGCGTTGCCCTGCTCGCACGCGCGATCGGCCAGTTCGTCCGGTACTTCAAGCTGGGCCAGCCGGTCCCGGCCGGTACCCGGACCGACCATCCCTACCAGCGCAGTGTGACCCTGGTGAAGGAGTTCCTCGGCCACACGCGCATGAACCGCTGGGGCATCGTCGGCATCGCCCACTGGTTCGTGGCCGTCGGCTTCCTGACACTGCCGCCCACCCTCGCCCAGGCCTTCGGCCAGCTCTTCCAGGCCGACTGGGTCCTGCCGGTCATCGGCGGCTTCCTGCCGTTCGAGATGTACATCGAGTTCATCGGCGTGATGACCGTGCTCGGCATCGCCGTGCTCATCGTCATCCGGCTGCTCAGCCTGCCGTCACGCCCGGGCCGCAAGTCCCGCTTCGCCGGCTCCAAGTCGGGTCAGGCGTACTTCGTCGAGTACGTCATCCTCACCATCGGCCTCGCCATCTACGTGCTGCGCGGCCTCGAGGGCGCCCTGCACCACGTGGACGGCTACGAGGCCGCGTACTTCGCCTCGTACCCGCTGGTCCTGGCCTTCGACGGCCTGTCCGTCGGGACACTGCAGAACCTGGTCTACCTGGTCGCCATGATCAAGATCGGGACCTCGTTCGTGTGGATGATCGTGGTCTCGCTGAACACCAACATGGGTGTGGCCTGGCACCGCTTCCTCGCCTTCCCGAACATCTGGTTCAAGCGCGAGGCCGACGGCGGGACCGCCCTCGGTGCCCTGCAGCCGATGACGTCGGGCGGCAAGCCCATCGACTTCACCGACCCCGGCGACGACGACGTCTTCGGCGTCTCCCAGGTCGAGCAGTTCTCCTGGAAGGGCCTGCTGGACTTCTCCACCTGCACCGAGTGCGGGCGCTGCCAGTCGCAGTGCCCCGCCTGGAACACCGGCAAGCCGCTCTCCCCCAAGCTGCTGATCATGTCGCTGCGCGACCACGCGCACGCCAAGGCCCCCTACCTGCTGGCCGGCGGCGGCACGACCGTGGAGGGCGAGGAGAAGGCGTCCGCCGGGGCCCTGAAGGACGTGCCGGCGGCGGCGCTGGCCGAGGCCGGGCGCCCGCTGATCGGCACGCTCGACGCCGCGTCCGACAGCGGCCCCGCCGCGGGCGGCGTCATCGACCCCGACGTCCTGTGGTCCTGCACCACCTGCGGCGCCTGCGTCGAGCAGTGCCCGGTCGACATCGAGCACGTCGACCACATCGTCGACATGCGCCGCTACCAGGTGATGATCGAGAGCTCCTTCCCGTCCGAGGCGGGCACGATGCTCAAGAACCTGGAGAAGAAGGGCAACCCCTGGGGCCTGGCCAAGAAGCAGCGCCTGGAGTGGACCAAGGAGGTCGACTTCGAGGTCCCGGTCGTCGGCAAGGACATCGAGGACCTGTCCGAGGTCGAGTACCTGTACTGGGTCGGCTGCGCCGGCGCCCTCGAGGACCGCGCCAAGAAGACCACCAAGGCCTTCGCCGAACTGCTGCACATCGCGGGCGTCAAGTTCGCGATCATGGGCGGCGACGAGAAGTGCACCGGTGACTCCGCCCGCCGCCTCGGCAACGAGCCCCTGTTCCAGGAGCTCGGCATGGAGAACGTCATGTCGCTGAACATGGCCTTCGGCGAGGAGACCGACGACGAGGGCAACGTCACCGAGGAGACGAGGAAGCCCAAGTCGGCCAAGAAGATCGTCGCCACCTGCCCGCACTGCCTCAACACCCTCGGCAACGAGTACCCGCAGCTCGGCGGCGACTACGAGGTCATCCACCACACCCAACTGCTCCAGCACCTCGTCGACGAGGGCAAGCTGATCCCGGTCACCCCGGTCGAGGGCCTCATCACCTACCACGACCCGTGCTACCTGGGCCGGCACAACAAGATCTACACGCCTCCGCGCGAGATCATCGCCGGTGTCCCGGGCCTGCGCAACGAGGAGATGCACCGCCACAAGGAACGCGGCTTCTGCTGCGGCGCCGGCGGCGCGCGGATGTGGATGGAGGAGCGGATCGGCAAGCGCATCAACGACGAACGCGTCGACGAGGCCCTCGCCCTGAACCCCGACATCGTCTCCACCGCCTGCCCGTTCTGCCTCGTCATGCTGACCGACTCGGTCAACGGCAAGAAGAACGACGGCAAGGCCAAGGAGTCCATCCAGGTCGTGGACGTCGCCCAGCTCCTGCTGGAGTCCGTCAAGACACCGCTGGACCCGGCGGGCGAGACGGAGAGCGAAGACGCCCCGGAGCCCGAGCCGGTGAAGTAACCGGCCCCAGGGCACTCTCCCTCACTCCTCCAGCTTCCAGCGCCCCGTCCCGGCTCCGGCCGGCGGCGGGGCGCCGCCGTCCCGAGGCCGCCGTCCCGAGGCGCCTGTTCCAGGCACCTGTCCCGGGTCTTCCGTCGCGGCTCCGACCGGCGGCGGAGCACCGCCGTCATCCCGACGCACCTGCCCCGGAGCTTCCATCCCGGGACTTCCGCCCCGACGCGTCCGCCCCAGGTCTTCCGCCCCGATGCGTCCGTCCCAGGGCTTTCGTCCCGGCTCCGACCGGCGGCGGAGCACCGCCGTCATCCCGACGCACCTGCCCCGGAGCTTCCGCCCCAGGTCTTCCGCCCTGACGCGCCTGCCCCGAAGTTTCCGTCCCGGGCGCAACCGTGCGGGGCTCCACCATGCTGGGCGCGGGCGGCGGCTTCACGCCCGTCGGTGCCTGCCTCACGCCCGTCGCGCACCCCTCATGTCCGTCGCGCACCCCTCCCGCACTTTCGCCATGTCCACGTACAACCCTCCCCGCCCCTCGCCGGTCTCCTTGTCGGTGATCGCCGGGTGATCACCCCGTGACCGCCCGGTGAACCCGTGCCCCCATCCAGTGACGAGCACGGATGCATCACCGCATCGGCACGGGGCGCCGCAGCCGGCGGCCGTCCCGCACAGGGCAGGAGACCCATGCGCAAGAAGCTCAGCATCACCCTGGCGGCCGCCACCGCGGCCGCGCTCACCGGCGGCCTGCTCGTGGCCACGGCCGGACCCGCGGCCGCCGCCCCGGGCCTCGACAGCGACTTCAACGGCGACGGCTACCGGGACGTCGCCGTCACCGCCCCCCTCGCCTCCGTCAACGGCAAGTCCAAGGCCGGCGTCGTCACCGTCCTGTACGGCTCCCCGGGTGGCGCGGGCGCCAAGAGGATCCAGACCCTCAGCCAGAACAGCGCCGGCGTCCCGGGCGCCGCCGAGACGGGCGACCAGTTCGGCTCCCACACCGCACCCGGCGACTACAACGGCGACGGCTACGCCGACCTGGCCGTGGGCGCGCCGGGCGAGGACGCCGGCTCGGACACCGACGGCGGCACCGTGGCCATCCTGTGGGGCGGCTCCGGCGGCCTGTCCGGCGGCACCACGGTCTCCGACCCGGCCCGCTCCACCCACGACTGGTTCGGCCAGGTGGTCGCGGCCGGCGACTACAACGGCGACGGCCGCGACGACCTCGCGATCGCGTCCGACATCAACAAGGTCGACATCTACCGCGGCGGCTTCACCAAGTCGGGTTCCACCGGAGGCCGTTACGGCGTCACGACCCCCATCCTCAAGGTGAAGGGCCTGGACGTCTTCAACCTCACCCCGGGTGACATCGACGCCGACGGCCGTACCGACCTGGTCGTGGACGGCTACGAGGGCGACAGCGACGACGAGTACTCGTACAACGCCAACTACTGGCTGCCCGGCTCCTCCTCCGGTGTGACGACGTCGGGTGCGCAGAAGCTGCCCGCCGGGATCATCTCCGACATCGGCGACGTGGACGGCGACGGCCGCGGCGACATCGTCATCGGCAACCAGTGGGACAGCGGCAGCAACAGCGCGGGCACGTCCAAGGGCGGAGCCGTCGAGATCCTCTACGGGACGTCGTCCGGCCCCGACGGCGCCGCCGAGACCATCGACCAGAACACGGCCGGCGTGCCCGGCAGCAACGAGACCGGAGACAGCTTCGGCTACGAGGTCTCCCTCGGCGACATCAACGGCGACGGCCACGACGACCTCGTCGTCGGTGCGCCGGGCGAGGACCTGGACGGGGTCAAGGACGCCGGCATGGTCTCCGTGATCTACGGCTGGACCGGCGGCCTGCGCGAGACCGGCTCCCAGGCCCTGGACCAGAACACCCCGGGCGTCCCCGGCGGCGGCGAGGAGAACGACGGCTTCGGCGGCGAGGTCCTCCTCTCCGACGTCACCGGCGACGGAAAGGCCGACCTCACGGTCGGAACCCCCTGGGAGAACACGGGCAACGGCTACGCCGTCGTCTTCAACTCCGACGGCGCGAAGATCGACCCCGCCGGACGCGGCATCGGTCTGACCCCCGCCGGCATCTCCTCGGCCGGCACCCCGCTGTTCGGCTTCCACGTCAACGGCTGACGCCGCCCACCGGCCGGCCCCGCCCCACCAGCCCCGCACCGCCGGCCGGCCGGCCGGTCCCACCAGCCCGTCGGCCCGCCCACCCCGGGAGGCCTTCGTGCGCAGACAGACCGCCGCCCTGGCCGCCACCCTCCTGGCGGCCGGCCTCACCCCCGTCCTCCTCGCCGCCCCCGCCTCCGCCTCCGCCGCCGTCGCCAAGCACCACGACGACTTCAACGGCGACGGCCACCGCGACCTCGCCTACGGCGGCAACGACGACGTCGGCCGCGAGGGCGGCACCGTCACCGTGCTCTACGGCGCCTCGGGCGGCCTCGACACCACCCGCCCCCAGCTGATCCACCAGGACAGCGCGGGCGTCCCCGGGGCCGGCGAGGAGGACGACCGGTTCGGCGAGACGCTGGCGAGCGCCGACCTCGACAAGGACGGTTACGCGGACCTCGCGGTCGGCGTGCCGCACGAGGCCGTCGGCGACCGGGCCTACCAGGGTGGCGTGCACTTCTTCCGCGGCGGCTCGGGCGGCCTCAGCGGCTCCCGCTCCTCCTGGATCGCCCAGACGGTGCTGGGCCCGGCCGAAGCCGACAGCTTCTTCGGGCACTCCGTACGCCTGCGCGACCTGAACGCCGACGGCCGCGCCGACCTCGGCGTGGGCGCGCAGTGGCGCGGCATCCTGCTGCACGGCACGGGCACCACCCCGACGTCGCAGGACGCCGTCACGCTGCCGGAGTTCAGTGGCGGTTTCCTCGGCTGACACCGGCTCCGGCTCCGGTTCCGGCTCCGTCCTCTTCCGGCTCCGGCTCCGTCCTCCGCAGGACCGGACCGCCTCGAAGCCCTACGCAGGACGGACAGCCGGGCTGACGGCCCCTTAGGGGATGTCACAGCTCAGCCGCAAAGCCGGGCCCGGAACCCCGGGCCCGGCGCGCGGCTCGCCGGGACCAGGTACGTTCGACGACGTGGCTGGATTCAGAATCGGACGCGGCCGGGACAACAACGGCGCTCCTCACGCGCGACCGCACAACCCTCCGTACGGACAGCAGACGCCGCCGGGGCCGTCCTACGGCTCCCCGCAGGCGCCTCAGCCGTACCCTCCCCAGCAGCCGCCCTACGGCAGAGGCGGCAGCGGCGGCGGCAACGGTGGGGGCAACGGGGGCGGCTGGCCGCAGATGAACCGCGGCCCGGCCGGACCGGGCGGCGGCTACGGCGGCCCGCACGGCCCCGGGCGCGGCGGCGGACACGGCGGCGGTCACGACGAGCCCGAATACTTCGGCGACGGCGGCGCGTACCCTCCCGGCGCCCACGCCCCGCACTCCCCCCACGCCCCGCACGACCCCTACGCGGCGAACAACCCGGGCCACACCCAGGCCTTCCAGATCAACGACGACCACTACCCCGGCGACGCGGCCCCCCTGCCGGGTCCGGTGGGGCCCCGGCTGCGCTGGAAGGACCTGCTCAAGGGCGTCGTCACCGCCCCCGACCGGACCTTCCTGCAGATGCGTGACTACACGGTGTGGGGCCCCGCCCTCATCGTGACCTTCCTCTACGGCCTGCTCGCGGTCTTCGGCTTCGACGGCGCCCGCGAGGAGGCGATCAACGCCACCATCACCAACGCCATACCCATCGTCCTGATGACGGCCGTGGCGATGGTGGTCAGCTTCCTCATCCTGGGCGTGGTCACCCATTCCCTGGCCCGCCAGCTCGGCGGCAACGGGAACTGGCAGCCCACGGTCGGCCTGTCCATGCTGATCGCGTCCCTCACGGACGCCCCGCGCCTGATCCTGGCGATGTTCGCGAGCGGCGACGCCACGTTCGTCCAGATCATCGGCTGGGCCACCTGGGTCGCGGGCGGCGCGCTCCTCACCCTGATGGTCAGCCGCTCCCACGACCTCCCCTGGCCGAAGGCCCTGGGCGCCTCGGCGATCCAGCTCCTGGCCCTGCTGTCCCTGATCAAGCTGGGCACGCTGTAGCGCGGCGAGCAGCACACGAGGAAGGGGGCTCCCGGCGGGGTGCCCCCTTCCTCTCCCTCTTCGCCCGCTCTACGCGTCGAGAACCTGCCCGGCCCGCCCGACGACGGGCGGCTGCGCGGACCACGGAAAGTCGATCCACTCGTCGGTCCGCTTCCAGACGTACTCGCACTTCACCAGCGACTGCGTCTTCTCGTACACGACGGCGCTGCGCACCTCGGCGACGGCTTCGAGGCAGAAGTCGCGGACGAGCCTGAGCGTCTTGCCGGTGTCGGCGACGTCGTCGGCGATCAGCACCTTCTTGTCGGTGAAGTCGACGACGTCGGGCACGGGCGCCAGCATGACCGGCATCTCCAGCGTCGTCCCCACGCCGGTGTAGAACTCGACGTTCACGAGATGGAGGTTCTTGCAGTCGAGGGCGTAGGCGAGCCCGCCGGCGACGAAGACACCGCCACGGGCGATGCTCAGCACGACGTCGGGCCGGTACCCGTCGTCGGCGACGGCCTGCGCGAGCTCACGCACGGCGACACCGAACTGCTCGTACGTGAGCTTCTCCCGCACGCCGCTCGCGTCACCCGCGCCGCTCACACCTGGGTCCGGTGGAAGTTGAGGAAGGACCGCGAGGCGGTGGGCCCCCGCTGCCCCTGGTACCGGGACCCGTACCGCTCGCTGCCGTACGGGAACTCGGCGGGCGAGCTGAGCCGGAACAGACACAGCTGGCCGATCTTCATACCGGGCCAGAGCTTGATGGGGAGCGTGGCGAGGTTCGACAGTTCGAGGGTCACGTGACCGGAGAAGCCGGGGTCGATGAACCCGGCGGTCGAGTGCGTGACCAGCCCGAGCCGCCCCAGCGAACTCTTCCCTTCGAGCCGCGAGGCGAGATCGTCGGGGAGCGAGATGACCTCGTACGTGCTGGCCAGCACGAACTCACCGGGGTGCAGGATGAACGGCTCGTCCCCCTCCGGCTCGACGAGCCGGGTCAGATCGGCCTGCTCGACGGAGGGGTCGATGTGCGGGTACCGGTGGTTCTCGAACACCCGGAAGAAGCGGTCGAGGCGCACGTCGACACTGGACGGCTGCACCATGGATTCGTCGTAGGGATCGATCCGTACCCGCCCGGCGTCGATCTCGGCCCGGATGTCCTTGTCTGAGAGAAGCACTCCCCGAGGATACGCAAGACGCGCAGGCCGGCCACCATCCCGCCGCCCCACGCGCCCATGCCCCAGGTGTGCTGCCCCGGCCCGCCGACCGGTCTCACGACCGGCGGGCCGGACCCGGCCCTGCCGCTCTACCGCTTCTCGAAGACCACCGGTACGACGCTGCGAAGCCGCGCACAGCGCGGACAACGCAGCAACCGACCGGGGCCGAGTCGCTCGGCCTGCCGCATCGGGAACGAGGTGGCGGTGAACACGTGCCCATCGGCACAGCGGACGACGGTGCGCTGCATCAAGTCCGAGAGTCCCTTCCCCAAGAACCGCATCTGGCTTCCTGCCCTGACGACAAAAGCCACGTTACGGGATCAAAGAGACGGCCTCGCAGGCGGCACTCCACACCCGGCCACCCCCCGCCCGGGGCCCCCACCGTACGCCCCAACTTCAGCCCTCCGCACCCGCTTCCACCCCTGAGACATCATCAGGCCCCCGGGTACGGGAAACACCGGGGACCTGGCATGGGGTACAGTGGGCGGGCATCCGGACACCGGCCGAGGTCGGCGTTCTGGATCACAAGCGGGTGTAGTTTAATGGTAGAACATCAGCTTCCCAAGCTGAGAGCGCGAGTTCGATTCTCGTCACCCGCTCCATGCGAAACCCCCAGGTCATCGACCCGGGGGTTTTGTCGTCCAGACCGGTGGGCGGGTGCCGCACCATCGGCTCGTCGATGGTGCGGGCGGGCAGTGCCCGCCCGCAGGAGATGCGTGCGGGTCGGCACCGGACCAGGGAAGGCGGCGCCCTGTCACGGGTTCGGCGGTTCTGCTTGGAGACGGCGCTGTCCACGTCGTCCGCCGTCGTAGCCGTCCGGTGCATGTAGGCGAACCGTGTTCTCAGCGACCGTCCCCACCCTGCCACACAACATCCGTGCGTGTCAGAGCCGCACGAGCTGCCCGAGCACCGTCACTTCCCGAGCGAAGAGCGCGAGTTCGGCTCTCGTCGCATCAGAGCGGGAGATCGTCGGGGAGTACCCGGAACGCCTTGTGGTGGCCCAAGGGGCGTACGGCCCGGAAGTCACGTCGGTCGAGGGTGAGGATCGCGTCCGTGTCGTAGTCGGCGGCGAGCGCCACGTTGACCGCGTCGGCGAGGTCGAGGTCGAGCGCGCGGTGGCGGACGCGGACGGACTGGGCGGCGCCCAGGTGGTCCTCCGTGATCTCCGGCATGACGACACGCCCCCGGTTCATCCAGCGCCGGAGGTCGTCGACCGCGCCGAGGGCGGCCTCCCTGCCGAGCTCGCGCGTGGCGACGTGATCCAGTTCGGCCAGCAGCAGCGGGGACATGACCAGGAGGCCGGCCGCCATGATCGCCTCGTTCGCCGCCCGGTGTTCCGGGTGAGCCGAGTCCAGGGCCGCCAGGAGGCCGGACGTGCCGGCGATGACAATGATCACGCGACGGTTCCGGAATCCGAGTCGGTCTCACGGCGGACAGCGTCGGCGACCGCGTCACGGACCTCCGACCTGGAGGATGTGCGCCCCGTCCCCTCAAAGGTGCGCGAGAACAGCGGCTCGTCCCAGACCCTGTTCGCCATGGCCGCGAGGTGGATGCCCTGGCGGATGATCTCGGCCTCACTCATCCCCCGACGCTTCGCGGCCTCCTTGATGATCGCCAGGTCTTCGGGGTCGGCGTAGACGTTCGTGCGCTTCATGGACATGTACCAAGAATAGTCCATGTACCAGATTGACACACGCAGGTGCCTTGTCCTTCGGTTCATCGGATGCCGCAATCGCAGGGGGGCAGAACTGGCCGCGCCCGTCATGGGTGTGAGGCATTGAGCTACGGCACCGCACCGTGCTCGCCGCCTCTTGCACCGAACCACTTCTCGTGGAGGTCGAAGTCCGTAGGGGTGATCCCACATTCTGTGATCTCCCGAGCCGAGGCGAGGGCCCGGCAGCCATGTGCGACCGCATCTGTCGCGCTCAGCCGCTCTACGCATCCCCGGGCCCGCACACCGGTCGGAATCTCACAGCTGGTGTTGGACGGAAGCCGAATCCGACGTGGTGCTGAGACGTGCAGGTCGCGCCTGTCCCCCGGTCGCGTTGAACGCCGACGCTCGAAGGCCAAGTGGCCGCGCCGGGAACAGCCGGTGCGTCCGGCGCGGTTGCACCGACCGAGGGGCCGGCGCCAGACGGCGGGAGCACTGAGGCCGCAAGGTCATCCGCCCCACCAGGATCCGGGCTCCAGGATCGCGGCACGCCCGCCGCGTACTCGGACCAGGACTTATATCCGCAGGAGGACTGTTTCATGACTGACCGACCCTTGACGCTCATGGCAGTACACGCCCACCCCGACGACGAGGCCACCGGAACCGGAGGTGTTCTAGCGCGGTACGCGGCGGAAGGCATCCGCACGGTTCTCGTGACGTGTACCGACGGTGGTTGCGGTGACGGGCCGGGGGGTGTCAAGCCGGGCGATCCCGGGCACGACCCGGCGGCGGTCGCCTTGATGCGTCGTCAAGAACTCAAAGCGAGCTGTGACGTCCTGAAGGTCAGTGATCTGGAGATGCTGGACTATGCCGACTCCGGGATGACGGGCTGGCCGAGCAACGACGCCCCCGGATCCTTCTGGCAGACCCCCGTGGAGGAAGGCGCGGCCCGACTCGCGGAACTCATGCGGCACTACCGACCTGATGTGGTCGTCACCTACGACGAGAACGGCTTCTACGGCCACCCCGACCACATCCAAGCCCACCGCATCACGATGGCGGCGCTGGAGATGACCGCGCTGACACCGAAGGTGTACTGGACCACGATGCCCCGCTCGGGGATGCAGCAGTTCGGCGAGATCATGCGCGAGTTTCATCCGGACATGCCGGAGCCGGACCCTGCCGAGGCCGCCGCGATGGCCGAGATCGGCCTCCCCGACGATGAGGTCACCACGTGGGTGGACACCACCGCGTTCAGCGGTCGGAAGTTCGACGCGTTGGCCGCGCACGCCAGTCAGGGCGAGAACATCTTCTTCCTCAAGATGGGAAAGGAGAGGTTCGGCGAGTTGATGGGCACGGAGACCTTCGTACGTGTCCAGGACGCCACCGGCGCGGCCCTGCCCGAGAATGATCTCTTCGCCGGACTGCGCTGATCCACCCGTAGGACCGGCCGGGAAAGCGCATCGACCGCACGGCGCAATCGAGCGGGTCGCTTACAGCGCTTCGGCGGTGCTCCCTCGAAGGACTTCCCGCGCCTTCGAGTCGGCGGCGTGCCCATGGCGTGCCCGTACGACGGGTCGACCACGGTCAACAGCGGTGCGATCCTGCGCCAGCAGGGGTCACGCTGGAAGCAAACGGCCAGGCCGGAAGTGTCCGGCTACGCAAGCCCCGTCGCTTCCCAAGCTGAGAGCGCGAGTTCGATTCTCGTCACCCGCTCCAAGCGGAACCCCAGGTCAGCGCCCTGGGGTTTCTTTTCGTCTGGTCCAGTTCGGCGGCGGTGTGCCCTGAGTCGCATGGTTGCGCCACTTGTGACGCCGACCTGCTGCAGCTTCTGCCCCTCCTGCTCGGTCGGCCGACGGACCCTCACCGGTAATGCCATACCCGCCCCTGCCCCACGCCGTCCTGACATCCAGCACAACGGCGGTCCGGCAAAGGTTCCCGGTCACAGCGCAAGGAGCGCAGCAAGCCCCGTCGGGGCAGGGTGACCGAATGGGTCCCCTGTCCCGACGGAGCTCGGTCGGTCGGGCGGCGGGTCACCGGCGCCTGGCAGAGGCCGGTGCCGTGTGCGGCGCTTCCCGGCTCAGCCGAAGTTCACGTCGCTGCACCACATGTAGGCCTGGTCGAGGTGCGAGGCCTGCCAGATCACGAACAGGACGTGGTGTCCGGTGTAGCCGGAGGTCTGGACGGGGAACGTGATGTCCTGCGCCGGGGCGAAACGGCCGGTCTGCGTGATGAAGTCGAGGTTGCCCCAGCCCAGGGTCTGGGTCTTGGGGTTGAAGCCCTGCTTGCTGACGTAGACCTTGAAGTAGTCGGCACCGTGGGACGCCTGGTCGTACAGGTGGACCGAGAAGTTGTTGCCGACGGTGGTGGTCTTCCACTGCCCGGGCGTGTTCAGGCTGGCGTTCCTCGAGAGGTTGTTGCTACAGAGCGTCCCGTCGGGGGTCCGCGCCTGGAACTGGCCACCGAGGCCGTCGCGGAGCGCACTCATCCAGTTCCACATGGTGTCGGGATTGGTCTGGAAAGCCTGCCAACACATGGGGTCTTCGGTCCGCATGGCCGGGTTCGTGTGGTTGCTGCCCCACGTCTTCCAGCACTGATACGCGCGGGAGGCGGGGCCGACGATGGTGCCGTGAGCCTGGGCGGGGGCCGACCAGGTCAGTGCGCCGGCGACTACGGCGAACAGCATGACGAGCACCTGGAGAGGCCGGCGGAGGGGCGACCGCGAACGCCCGGTCAACGAACTCTGTTTGCGCATGTGGGGGGAACTCCTTCCAGTTGCAAGCTGTAGTGGGAGCGCTCCCAACGGTAGGCCCGCTGAGTGAAATGTCAATGGAGCAAACGGAGTTGATCACAGGGATGGTCGGCGAGAAGGCAATCTGCCGTGAGCCGGGAGTCAGGACCGTTCCCGGACCGGAACACGAGGATGCGGCCTGGACCGATCTGCGGAGCGACGTCAGGACAGACGTCGGCTGGCGATTCCTGCCACGGCGGCACCGGTGACATGACTGACCGAAGAAGCCCAACCATCACTCCGGAGGGACATCGGCTCACCATGTCGCCGCGTCACTTCGCGGTCTTGCGGATCCGGAGCAGCAGGGAAGACTGCCTTCACGACCGGGTCCGCCCGGTCCCCGTCAGCACCACGCCAAGCAGGTCGGCCCACCGTCACTCCACCGAGACGAGGTCTCATGAACCGAAACCGAGCCGCCGTCGGCGCGGTCGCCGTGGCCCTTTTCACCACCGGCCTCGCCGTCGGCCCGGCAGCCGCAGCCACCGCCACCGAGGCGAAGGCCCGCGTCGGAGCCGACTGGGCAACTCAGTCGATCCTCTTCACCGCCGCCGCAGGGCAGGCCAACAACCTCAACATATTCTCCATGTACACCAGCGACGGGATCCGGCGGATCGGCTTCAGCGACGTGGTCCCGCTCGAACCGGGCGACCACTGTGCGTACTCCAGAGCCGAGGACACCACCTCCGTCGTCTGCGAACTGCCCGCCGACAGCCCTCGGCCCGACAGGATCGACGTCTTACTCGGCGACGGCAACGACAAGATCGCCGCCTTCACCCCCGGGATCGGCACCGTCAGCGGCGGCCCCGGCGACGACGAACTGCACGCCCATACCGCCCGCGCGGTGCTGGGCGGCGCGGGGAACGACATGGTCATGGGACCCGCCGCCCTGCACGGCGGCGACGGCACGGACCACCTGATGGGCGACAGCGGCAACCAGCAGATGTGGGGCGGCCGGGGCGATGACATGATCGAGGGCTACGGCGGTGACGACACCGTGCACGCCGGCCCCGGCGACGACCACGCCATGGGCGGGGACGGCCGTGACCTCGTCCTCGGCGGCCCCGGCAACGACACACTGGACGGCGAAGGCGGTGACGACATCGTCTGCGGTGGCACCGGAAAGGACGTCCTCGAAGGCGGACCCGGCCGCAACATCGTTCTCCCGTAAGTGCGCCTCCATGCCCCGAAGGTCCTGTCCCGCCGCGCGAAACAGCGCCGCGGGCGCCGAGCCACCGCCGTCGGCGACCCGCCACCCGAGCCGCGTCGACCGCGAACGCCGCAGACGGCAGGTCGCCGCGCGACGGTCCTGAATGTCGCGCTGCCCGAGGGGGGCACCACCCTCGGGTTCTCCACCGGCAGCCTCCAGTGGATCACCCTCGGCATCGGGTGCACGGGTCCGTCCAGCCAGATCCCCCTTGACGGCACTCCTGCGGAGACTGTCACTGGCAGTGCCGCCTTCAGCCTCAGCCGCGCACGCCGCGTTGAGCATCGGGCCGCAAGACCGGTCGACCACTCAGCGGCGGTGCCATCCGGCGCCGCCGAGCGCCGAGTACGGCTTTCGGACTTACCCCACTCACTGTGCGCACAGCGCGTTGGAGTGTCCGGCATTCCTGGCGGGCCGTCCTCGGATGGCTCGTGTTCACGGTGCCGTGTCTGGGGATCGGCAGCGCCGTCGGTACACACAGCGCGATGACGGCCGACCACCGCGTGGGCGAGGCCGGTCGGGCGGAGGCGATGGCCGCCGACGGGCACCCGGAGCGCAGGTCCACCGCGGCCGGGGCAAAGGGCTGCGCTGGAACTGTGTGCTCACCCGAAGTCTCCGCCGGCCAGGCATCCGACCGAGCCCGGCGCCGTCGACCTCGTGGTGGCCGTGGAAGCCGAGCATGTGGGCCCAGGCCCGCAGGCGGAGGTCTGCCAGTTCCGGCCGTGCGCCAAGGGTCCAGGCGGTGCGGATCAGGCGGCGGGCGTGGTCGGTGGTGCGGGCGTGGGCCGGCTCGGCGAGGAAGCGGATCGGTCGGTCGGTCGGTCGGTCCAGGGGGCCGGTCGTCGTCTCGGCGCCCTTGGTGGCGTACTCGGCGATTCAGGCGGCCACGGCACGCTCGGTCGGTTCCTGGCCGCCGTCGAAGTCGGCGGAGCGGACCGGGCGGACGTCGAGTTGCCGACCGAAGGCGAAGGTGTGGGCCCGGCCGTCGATTCTCGGGCCGTCCACGCGGGAAGCGACGGCGGGGCGGCGGCGCGGATGGCGTCGGTCGGCAGCTCGGCCGTGGCCCAGGGCGGGGACGGGGTGTCGCCGCCTTCCGGGCCGTCGAGGCGGATGACCGCGGGGAAGTGGACGGCAGAAGGCGCGGCAGTACGAGACTTCCGGTTCGCGCTGCATCCAGATTCTTCCGGCGGGAGTCCCCGTGGTCGCGTTGTCGGACCGTCCAGTTGGTTTCCGCTGCGCTCTTCGAGATGCATGACGAATGGAGCGCCTCACCTCTCCGCCCCCCGAAGACTATATGGGTGATATCTACCGCAAACTCTCTTTTAGTTCCTCCGTGCCACCCAACGCACCGAAATGCAACCGCCAGTTGATTCCCAACACCATGACGAGGGACACTATCCGGCAGATGCGTGTTCCCGACCGAGTGGCACTCGCTTCAGCATCCTCCCGTGCACGTAACCG
Organism: Streptomyces sp. NEAU-W12; assembly: GCF_026242095.1. NCBI lineage: Bacteria > Bacillati > Actinomycetota > Actinomycetes > Kitasatosporales > Streptomycetaceae > Streptomyces > Streptomyces sp. NEAU-W12. The sequence continues at coordinate 402,057 of NZ_JAPJDM010000001.1, read as the reverse complement.
GAGGCTATTTACCCAGAGATTACTGGGCAGTTGACCTCAGAGTTTCGTGGTAGCGTCATTGTCCGGAGGGACAGTGCAACCTGAAAGGGAAATCGTGAACACGGAGAAGATCGCCGCACGCCGCCTCTCACTGGAAGAGGTGACGAAGCTCGGCGTAAAGGACAGGATCTTCGTCTCCGCCGACACGGCAGAACTCAAGCTTCCCGACTGCTACGCCCCTGCTTTCCTGACCAAGCCCGGCGAGAATTTCGAGGGCGGCTCGGTCACGGCGAGAACCGTATTCCAAGAAGAGGTGTCCTGCCTTCCCGACGACGAGAATGAAGCCGGGATTTACTTGGCCGACGAGAACGGCTCGGTGACCATCGAGGTCCTCCAGTCCGCCGGTGTCGTGCTGGACCTGGCACTTTTCGTCCCGAATGGGGACAGGGGGGCCCTCACGGCCCTTTACGCTGCGGCCCGGCAGGCGTTCGGCGCCGACATCGTGCAGATCTGGCGCCAGGGCCTCAAGGAGGTTCCCGACGTGAAGGTCGACATCTTCGAGGAGCAGATTCCCCGGGGGCGCAAGGGGAGCGACAGCCCCAAGCGGGACCGTCGCGCGATCGACACCTACCCCACCCGTGCGGACTTCATCGAGTTCTCCGCAGGGTGGAAGCCGGTCGTTACGATTCACAGGCCGGTTGTCGACGACACCCCGACCATCTGAGGAGGCGTTACCTCTCGGTTTCGACCGAGAGGTAACGCCGAGAACGCAGCGCCGCACCCGGTCGGCCCCTGAGCGGCTCGGGGAGCCGTCGGAAAACAACTCACGGACGCCGAAGCGTCGTTCCAGCGGAGCTTGCGCAGGAGCCGCCGGCCTTTCAGGGTTGCCATGGCGCGTTCGCCGAGGCTGCGGGTCTTGGCGTGGTCCCGGTTGCGCCGCCGGCGCCGGCCGCGCGGATTCCTGCCCCGGAACGGGACGCGGACGGCGGGACTCGCACCCTGGTACGCCTTGTCCGCCCGGCACTTGAGGCCGTCGGCGGCCAAAGTGGCCGGGATGTCGTGGGTCCGGGCCGCGGTCAGGTCGGAGGGCTCCCGGCAGCGCGTCCGATGCCCGGATCAGGCGTCCGGCCGGGTCGGCGAGCACCCGCACGTCCATGCCGTGGCGCTTCTTCCTGCCCGAGCAGTACGGGCGGTCGGTGGCGATGCGGTCGATCAGCAGCAGCGTGCCGTCGAGGGCGACGTACGCCTTGCTGCGGACCGTGTCCATGGCCTGCTCCAGTGTCGGAGCGAGCGGGGCCAGGAGGTCGGCGGCCTCACGTATGTAGCGGCAGACCGTCGCGATTGCGATGCGGAAACCCGCCGCGGGGCGGGCACAGGTGTCACCGCAGCGCAGGTGCGCGGGGACGAGCAGGGCCTGCCGGCCGCCGGCAGTGCGGGAGCGTGATCGCGTCGGTGGAACTCACGCCCCCGTGGCGGGAGCAGTGACAGGCGGCAGGAAGCGTCGGCCGAGCCGTGGACAGTACGCCGGCTCCAACGGGATCGGGCCCGCCGCACAGTGTCCGGGAGGCGTGTCATGACTGCCGAGATGGGGCCCCGGCGTGGACGCACGAGCAGATCACGGCGGAGCAGTACGAGTCCTGGTCCGAGGAGCAGTGCGCCGGCATCGAGATCGTGGACGGAATGGTCGTCGTGAGCCCCAGCGCCTCCAAGCGGCACAATCGGCCGGCCCGGATCCTGGCGAACGTCCTGGACGCCGCAGCCGGCCCCGGCTGGAACGCCGACACGGACTTCGCCGTCCGGCTGCAGGACGTCCCGCCGACCAGTCGCCGCCCCGACGTCATCGTCCACCGTGCGGACACGATCGACGTCACGCCCACCCGGCCCGAGCACGTACTGCTCGTGGCCGAGGTGGTGTCGCCGGGCCCGGAGACCACCGACCGGATCGTGGAGGTGGACCAGCACGCCAAGGCCGGGATCGGCTTCTACTGGCGGATCGAGCAGGCTGCGACGGGTACACCGCTGGTGTATACGCACCTGCTCGACCCCGCGACGAGGACGTACCGCGAAGGGGACGTGTTCGTCGGCGTCCTGAAGATCACCGCCCCCTTCGCGGCGGAGATCGACCTCGGCCAGATCCGAACCGGTCGCAGGGCAGGCAGAGGGGCTGCTCGGTCTGCGGCGGTGCGCCCGGCGGACTCCCGCGTTTCGTCTGCGGATCATGTGCGGGAGCGCCCAGGACTCCTCGGGCGAGCAGGACACGGAGACGCAGAGCCACGCGGGACACATCCATGCCTTTGGTCGGACCACTTCGCAATGCCGTGCCCACCGCGTGCCCACCGCGTGCCCTTCAGAGCGGACACCCACGGTCGACAGGAGCACGTGCCGAAGCGGCGCGTCATCGTCGTCGAGCGCGTACTTGCAGGCCAGCGCCAGGGCGGCCGTCCCAGCGTCATCGCTTCCCAAGCGGGGAGCGCGAGTTCGACCCCCGTCACCCGCTCCACGTAAACCCCCAGGTCACAGGCTCGGGGGTTCTTTGTTGCGCCGTGATCAGTTGCCGTCTGCCACAAGCACGCCAGATCCGCACCACGACGGCAGCTTCGGCCGAGATCACCGCCGAGTCCAGCAAGAAGCACCGGCACCACGCGGTCAAGCCTGCCGGAGACCCTCCGCGGCTTCGGCCGGCTGGTGCACTCCGGCCGCAATCAACCGTGCCGTGCTCAGCGGCGACCCGAGATCCCGGCTCGGGCGTTTGCACCACTCCTCCTGCACGCTCTGGAGTCACACGGTGATGGTGGGTTCCCTGAAAGAGGCGGGACCAGGCCGCATCGTGGCCATGCGCGGCCGCGGGGCGGCCACGGGCGGAGGCGAGCGCGATGACACCGCAGACTGGACGCATGGGCCGTAACGACGCCTTGCGCGCGGCAAGGCTGGGAGTGGGTCGGCGAACCGTCGAACAGGCCGCCGCCCGGCTCACCGAACACGGGCAACAGTTGCTGGACGAGCCGAGGGGCCCCGTCCCCCCTCGACCAGCTCCCACGCGTGGGCGAACAACTCGGGCACGGTACGGGTGGGAAGAGGGAGTGGGTTCTCCAGCCGGCCGTTGTACGAGCGTTCCACCCCCAGCAGTTCCGCCTTCCACGCCTCCATGGGCTGGTAGGGCTTCCCGGCGTGGATCCACTCGCCCGGCAGGAAGATCCGGCGGCCCGTCCTCGCGCGCCTGTCCTCGACGACCAGACCGCGCTCGACCAGCACGGCGGCGGCCTTCTGGTGCCGGTCGGCCTTCCAGCCGTTCCACACACGGATGTTGCGGTCGCCCGGCGCGTACAGGGTCAGCAGTTGCAGGTAGAGCGCTGCCGCGTCCTCGTCGATGCCGAGCCCGCAGGCCGCCCGTGCCAGCACGTCGGGCGTGGAGACCGCCGGATTCGTCTCGTACGACCCCGGAGGCAGCGAAGAGTCCTCGAGCCGCTCGACGATGCGCGCGCAGGCCGGTCCACGCAGCCACTCGACCCTCTCGATCCCGGGATCGTGACGGGGGTCCGCCCGGGCCGCCGACAACGTCCGGGAGCGTTCGTCGTCGCCGTAGAACGCCGGGCGGAAGTACAGCCGGGGCTGGGACCGGTCGCCCCTGCGGTCGACGACGCCGTCCACGACCACGGTCAGTCCGTCGTCGACGCTCGCGACCTCCAGCGGTTCCGGGCCGACGTAGGGACGCGAGCCGAACCTGTCGTGCACATCGGCGACCCGGCGTCCCACCGTGTGGCTGAGAATGCCGGCGTTCAGCAGCAGGCCCGGATGGTCCACCCGCTCCCGCAGCGCCCGTAGGAGGGCGGGTGCTCCGGCGCGGACCGGGTCACCGGCGGGAAGCTCCGCGTAGACCCGGAAGAGGTTCGACACGGCGACGTGCAAGATGTCCTTGAAATCGTTGAGGTCCCAGCCCCCGGCAGTCAGGAAGGGGCCGGATTCGCTGTTCCGGATCCAGGGGTCGAGGTGGGAACCGAGACCGCGTACCGAAGCGTGGTCGGTGAACGCCGCGCAGAAGCGGCCCGCCGACAGCGGGAACGGGTGCAGCTCGATGGCCGCGTTGAAGGTGCGCTCCGGGACCACGGTCCGGCGGCCGTACCGATCCCGCCACGCATGCGCGACCCGCTCCGCCACCACGCGCATGCCCTGCGGCTCCCACAGCTCGGCGGGGTCCTCGGGCAGTACGTCCGCCAGCAGTTCGAGGCGGTCCAGCGAGCCCATCCGGCAGGGCTCGTGGACGCCGTCCTCGATCTCGGCCACCTTGAGCCGGTGGATCCTCCGCTCCCTGTCGTCGAGGTACGGCAGATGCCCTCCGGCAAGCATCCCCGCCAGAGCGAAGGACGCCGCCGCACGGCCCATCCCCGTTCCGTCCCTCAGCACGGCCACCGCGTCGAGGTCCCACGGCACCGGGCCGCGCTCCCGGACGAGGCCCACCAGCCGGCGCACCTGCTCGGCATCACCCCATCCCCCACGCGGGACGTCGGTCACCTCCTCGATCACCCCCAGGCTCGGCGGATCCGACTCCCCCGCCCGCAGGTCGACGAACTTCCGCAGCCCTTCGGTGGGCCGGCCGACCACGACAGCCGCCCCCCGCTCGTCCCGGACCACCACGGGGCCGCCCTCGGTCACCCGTACGAGGCCAGTGCGCATCCGGGCCCGCGGATCGGCGAAGGGACCGTCCGCCCAGATCTCCAGCAGCGCGAGCAACCGCCGGCGCCGCTCGTCGCGGGTGGGCTCCACCACGGCACGCAACGCCACGGCACCGATACGCCCGATGAACCGTGACCAGGACCCCTCCCCCGCTGTTCCCGGCCCCTCGTCCGGCCCGGACGGCTCTCCCGTCCCGGCGAGACAGCGCCCCGTCCGCTCGACAGCGGCCAGCGCCCCCTTGCCGCTCCAGTACCCCAGGCCGTCCACGAGCCCGCCCAGCGCGGCCGCCAGGCCGTGATCGTCGAGGGCCGCCGTCCCGGCCCGTGCCGTCAGCAGCCCACTCCCGGTCATCCCGTCTCCCCGTACCGCACTCGAACGCTCCATGAGGCGATCATGACGTACCGGTCCGACAGCGGACGCGGCGCCTGACGGACCGTCATGTCCGCCCGTACTCACCTCACGGCGGCGCACTGCGGTCCACCCGGCGGCGTAGTGCGGTCCACCCCCGGGCCACCTGGCAGAGACACATTTCACCCCAGGGCCCATGCAGCCGCGAAGGCGTCCCTGGGCTCGGCATACGCGTCAGCAGGGTCAGGCACAGAGCCGTTCGTGCGCACGCTCCGTCGGCCCTCGTCCGAAGCCGTGCCCACGGCGTGCCCGTAAGAGCGGACAGTCACGGTCAACAGCAGTACAACGGAGCTCACCACCACGTCGGTACATTGCGTCCGAGCAGGTCAGCAGGGCCCTTGACCGCCCAGCCCAGGACGGCTCCCCTCGGCGCCCGCACCACAAGGTCGTGTGCGGTGGTCGCCGAGCGGCGGGCCCGGGCGGAGGGGCGTTCACCGGCGGCCCCGCAGATGGCGCGCGACGAGGGTGCCCGCGCTGAGGAGGGTGACCACGCCGCAGGTCAGGTGCACCCAGGTGTCCGCTTCGGCGTAGGTCGCCGCCGTGTTGACGACCCCGCTGACCACGATCAGGATCCAGAGCAGCGTACGGATGACCTCCCCGCCGGTGACGGCGGGCGACGGTGCTTCGTGCGTGCCGTCGGCGGGGGTGGTGAGGCGGCAAGGGTCGGTGGTCGCCATGGGGTTTCTCCCGTGGTGCTGAGCGGTGGGTCCGGGGTTCCGGCTGATGTCACAGACGCTAGGGATCAGCACCCCTCCCGGCCGATCCCGCAACCCGCCCGGTTCGGGGTGCAGCAGGCTGTACCCCGCTCCTCGGCCGACGGCCAACTGGTTTGCGCCATAAAATCGTTCGCGAGGCGGGGAGTACGTTCGTGGGACAGGGCGGAAGGGAGGGGGACGGATGGCGGTCCAGCAGGACGCCACGGCCGGTGACCGGCGGGACGCCACGGCCGGTGACCGGCGGGTGAGTCCGAAGGAAGCCGTCGTACGGACCACGCGTGCGGCCGGTGCCGCGATCGCGCAGCTCGTCTCCGGGCTCGGTACGGCCTTCCTGGCGCTGCTCGTGCTGCTCTTGCTGGCCGTCACCGCCGTGACCAGCCTGGTCGGGGTGGGACTGCTCATGGCGCCCGCGGTCCTGAGCGCGCTGCACGCCCTGGCCGACCGGGAGCGCGACCGGCTCGGCCGCCGGGGTCCCGAGGTCATCGCCCCAAAACCTCCGCCGACGCGGCTGCGGCTCGCCCTCGTCGACCCCACCACCCGACGGGAGCTGCGCTGGCTGGCCCGGCACGCCACCCTGGGGTTCCTCCTGGGGCTCCTCGGCGTCCTCCTGCCGATCACCGCCGTGCGCGACAGCCTCTTTCCGCTGTACTGGAAGCTCCTGCCCGAGAACACGACCGCCACCTCCGTGGGGCTCGGCAACGCGCACTCCTGGCCGGACACGCTCGCCGTGGCCATGCTGGGCGTGGGCTGGACCGCCATCATCCTGGGGCTCGGCCCCGGCATGGCCCGTGCGCAGGACCGCCCCGGACGCCTGCTCCTGGCGGCCGGGCCGGAAACGGATCTGTCGCTCCGCATCGCCGAACTCACCGCCACCCGTGCCGCCGCCCTGGACGCCCACGCCACCGAACTGCGGCGCATCGAGCGCTCCCTGCACGACGGCACCCAGAACCGGATCGTCTCCGTCACCGTCCTGCTCGGCGCCGCCCGCCGCATGGTGGCCCGCGACCCGGCGGGCGCCGACGAGCTCCTCGAACGCGCCCAGTCCGCCGCCGAGCAGGCCCTCGCGGAACTGCGCACGGTCTCCCGGAGCATCCTGCCCCCGGTGCTGGACGACCGCGGGCTGGCCGGCGCGCTCTCGGGGCTCGCCGCGAACTGCGCGGTGCCCTGCCGGATCGACGTGGAGGTGCCCGGGCGCTGTGCCGCCTCCGTCGAGGCGACCGCCTACTTCGTCGTGGCCGAGGCCCTGACCAACGTCGCCAAGCACAGCGGCGCCGCATGCGCCACCGTCACCGCGCACAGCCGCGGCGGACGTCTCCACCTGTGCGTCGAGGACGACGGCCGGGGCGGCGCGGACCAGGACGGCGGTTCCGGACTCGCCGGCATCCGCCGCCGGATCGCGGCGTACGACGGCACCTTCTCCCTGGCCAGCCCGCCGGGCGGCCCGACAACCCTGAAGGTGGATCTTCCCTGTGGATCGTGACATGCGGAGCGTGACGTGCGGATCGTGATTGCCGAGGACGACCCCTTGCTGCGCGAGGGCCTCGCCCTGCTGCTGCGCGCCGAGGCGCTCGACGTGGTGGCCACCGCGGGCACCCCCGGCGAGGCGCTGGACGCCATCGACGGGCACGGACCGGACGTCGCCATCTTCGACGTGCGGATGCCGCCGACCCACACCGACGAGGGGATCGTCGCGGCGGTCGAGGCCCGGCGCAGGCGTCCCGGCCTGGCCGTCCTCGTGCTGTCCGCGTACGTCGAGCAGTCCTTCGCCACCGAGCTGCTCACCGGCGGTGTGAGCGGCCTCGGCTATCTGCTCAAGGAACGCGTCGGCCGGGTGGAGGAGTTCCTGGACGCGCTGCGGCGTGTGGCGGACGGCGGCACCGCCATCGACCCCGAGGTCGTCGCCCAGCTCTTCACCCGCTCCCACCAGGACACCCGCCTCGACCGACTCAGCCCCCGCGAGCGGGAGGTACTCGCCCTGATGGCCGAAGGGCTCGGCAACACCGCCATCGCGGAACGGCTCGTCGTCACCGAGGGCGCCGTCCACAAGCACATCCGCAACATCTTCGCCAAGCTCGACCTGGCGCCGACGGACCGGGTGGACCGGCGGGTCGCCGCGGTCCTGCGGTATCTGGAGGATCCACGGCGACCGGCCTGAGCACGGCAGGCTCCACCGCGGGCCGGCCCGCCGACGTGATCACGGGCCGTGTGCGCGGTGACCACAGGCCACGTGCGCGCCGGGCCCACGGCTCACCGGGCCGCCGTCACCGGCCGGGCACGGGACCGGTGCGTCGGACGCCGTGCGCCGGCGGGGTGTTCTCCGGGCGGGACGTGCGGGCCGGCCCGGCCAAGCCCGGAGCACCGTTCCAGCAGGCGCCCTGCCCGCTGTCCCTGGAGCCGGCGCGGATGCTCTTCGCCGATTCCGATCCGTGCGTACACCGCATGGCGGCCCGGCCCTTCCTCCTGAAAGCGGTACTGGAGGGAAGAGTCCGCAAGCACATCCCGGATTACCTCCTGATCACTGAGCAGAGACCCCTCGTCGTGGACGTCAAGCCCAGTCGTCGGCTATCGAAGCCCGAGGTGGCCTTCACCTTCGCCTGGACCCGGCGAGCGGTGGAGTCGCGAGGGTGGAAGCACGAGGTCTGGAGCGAGCCGCCGGCTGCGGAGCTGGAGAGGTCATGTCCCGTGTCGTGGTGTAGGGGATCAGTCGTCTGACGCAGCGGGCAGCGCGGTGGGGCCGTCGGTGTGGAGGGCGGCCATGCTCTCGGTGGAGAGGCAGCGGCGGGGGAAGGCGATCCACTCGTCGTGGAGTTCGGCGGGGACCGCGGTGGCGAGCCGTAGGACGGCGGGCGGGTTCGGGAAGACCCGGACGACGTCGGTGCGGCGCTTGATCTCCCGGTTCAGCCGCTCGAGCGGGTTCGTCGACTGGATCTTCTTTCCGTGCTGGTGGGGGAAGTCCGCGAAGGCGGTCAGGTCTTCCTTCGCGTCCGGCAGCATCTCTCTGACCCTGGGGAACTGTCGGCCGGGCATGTCGGCGACGGTGTCGAGCCGGGTGCGGACGGCGTCCGCGGTGGGCTGGGCGAAGAGCGTGCGGATCGTCGCTGCGACCGTCTCCGCCGGGCCCTTTGGCGCGGCGAAGGCGTTGCGGACGAAGTGGACACGACATCTTTGCCAGGCGGCGCCGAGCATGACCTTCCGGATCGCTTTGACGAGGCCGCTGTCAGACGCTCCGGCGGGGCCCCGGGGGAGGGGGCCCCGCCGCTGCCTCGCTGTGCCGCTGTCCCCCCGTGAGTCTGCCCCCGGCTTGCCGTACGGCCGGTGGCCGTGGCTGACCGGACGGTGGCGGCTGCTCGGACCTCGGCCGAAGAGAGATTCACACACTGCCCGACGACTCGAAGAGCCTCAGGCGACACGGACCGGATCACGAGCCACTAAATGGCATCCTGCTGTTCCAGCCATTTCGCAATCGCCTGGTTCGTTTCTTCGGGCTTCTCCTGTTGGATCCAATGACCGCAATCCAGATTGACCACTTCCACATGGGGCACGAACTCTGCCGTCTTTTCAGACCTCTGGACCACATCCCGGTCACCGTAGATCATGAGTGTGGGCTGCCGGATGATCGGGTCCACGTCCGCCAGCAAGCGCCAGTTGCGGTCAAGGTTCCTGTACCAATTCACACTGGCCGTGAACCCCGTCGATTCGAAGGCGGAGACGAAAACGGCCAGTTCACTGTCGCTCATGACGGGATCGCCGAGTGGCGTTTCCGCTCTGGCGAGATCGATCAGAGCCATACCCGGCCGAGGCTCCCTGGGGGGCTCGTTCTTCCGGTACATGTTGCGAAGGAACTGGAAGGTGTTCTCTTCGAACACGGCGTCCGCGACGCCTGGCTGCCGATTGAAGTGGACGAAATAGAAGTCGCCGCCAAGCACATCTTCCATGGACTCGATCCAGGGCTTTTCTCCGCGCTCCTGGTAAGGCAAACTCAGGTTGATCACTTTGTTTACCCGGTTCGGATGCAGCAGGGCCAGTCCCCAGACGACCATCGCGCCCCAGTCATGACCGACAAAGGCGGCATCTTCGTATCCGTAGTGATCGAGAAGTGCGACGAGATCACCCGACAGGTGCTCAATGTCGTAGTCCGTCACTTCGGTCGGACGGGATGAGTTCCCGTAACCCCGCTGGTTCGGGACGATGACATGGTAGCCCGCCGCGGCGAGGGCGGGCATCTGATGGCGCCAGGAAAAGGCGTGCTCCGGCCAGCCATGACAGAGCACAATTGGCTTTCCGGCATTCTGCCGGCCTGCTTCAAAGACTTCAAGCTCCACACCGTTGACCGAGACAAGAGTGGGCTTGGGGAAATCGGCCGGATCGAACATTGCATTTCCTCTCTTCCTTTTCGGGGTGATCAGGCTCAGGCGACGAAGGTTCCCGAAGACAGCGTCGGCGCACCCCCGACGGGCCGGGGGCCGACACGGCCGTGGGCAGGGGGACTCGCCGGTGAGGCCATGTCGCCATCCTGCCGACCGAAACCGGTCACCCCATGACCGGTTTTTGTGGAAGTGTCGTCGGCATGCGAACCGACCGGCTGGTGGCCATCCTCCTCCTGCTGCAACGGCGCGAGCAGGTGACAGCAGCAGAGGTCGCCCGAGAGCTGGAGGTCTCCGAGCGCACCGCCCGCCGCGACCTCGACGCCCTGGCCATGGCCGGGGTGCCCGTGTACTCCCTGCAGGGCCGAAGCGGCGGCTGGCGCCTCGTGGGCGGCGCCCGCACCGACCTGTCCGGGCTGACCGCCAGCGAGGCCCGCGCCCTGTTCCTGGTCGCCGGCCCGGCCTCGGCCGCGACACCGGCCGTGAAATCAGCACTGCGCAAGCTCGTCCATGCCCTGCCGGAACCCTTCCGGGTCCAGGCCGAGGCAGCAGCGTCGTCGCTGGTCACGGACCCGCAACGATGGGGGTCGAGCCGGATCGAGCACCGGCCGCCCCGCTTCCTCGACGAACTCCAGGACGCGGTGATCCGCGGAGTCCAGGTACGGCTCGGCTACATCGACCGCGAAGGCACCGAAACCGAGAGAACCGTCCACCCCCTGGGCATCGTCGCCAAAGGCCCGTCGTGGTACCTCGTCTCCGACACCGAGGCAGGCCGGCGGACCTTCCGGATCGACCGCGTGTCGTCCGCCGACCCGACCGACGATCCCGTGCGCCGCCCCGAGGACTTCGACCTTGCCGAGAGCTGGCACGAGATCGCCGACGAGGTCGACCGCAAGCGAACGCCCCTCGAAATCCGGGCGGTGTGCGCGCCCCACGGGATAGGCCTGCTCCGGATGGCGCTCGGCGGTCGGCTCGAGGTGGGAGGTTCCACGACCGACGGCCGCATCGAGGTCGTGATCCGCGGCCACAACGAGTACGTGCTCGCCGGCGAGCTTGCCTGGCTGGTCGAATGGCTCGAGGTGACTGGCCCTCCGGGTGTGCGAGCCCACCTGGCCTCGATCGGCGACGCGCTCGTTGAGCGATACGGTTGAGACCGTCCCATGGTGTCGAAGTGCGGACCTTGGAGGCGTCCTCGCGGAAAGCGGTGCCCCGGACGGAGTGGAGCCTGTTTTCGATCACCCGGTGCGCCCTCAAGATCGTCGCGATGCGCATGACACCGAAAGCGGGAACCTGCAGGCGTGCCCCTCGCGTGCCCTCAAGCCGGGGTCTCCTCCGCCCGGCTTCGGCCCGGACACGTTCTCGGTGCCGGGACCCTGGAGATCAGTTCTCCCCCACGCGGAACCACTCGGTGCCGCCGACCAGGTGCTCGTAGACGGGACGGCCCCGACTGCCGCTGGTGCGGAACGGTTTTCCGTGGTCGTCGATCCGTGTGGTTCCCTGACGGCCGCCGCTGGACCACTGCAGCTCCACGTACCAGTTCACATCGTGGGCATCGGCGTGGGCGGTGATGTACAGCACCTCGGGATCGGACTGGCTGACCTTGTAGGGGAGACCGCGCTGGCCGGCCTTCGGCACGATGGTGGGGTGACCGGCGTCGAGGTCCGTGTCGAACGACCTCGTCTCCACGCCCCCGCCGCAGCCCGACGACCCCAGGTACGCGTTCCAGGCCGGGGGCACGCTCGAGTTGACCACACGGACGTGCAGGGACTCGATGACGACGGTCTCGTCCCCGGTGCCCTGGACGGTCAGCGCCACCCGCTGCCGGTCGGCGGCGACGGCGCCGTGCGCCTTCACCCAGCCCGGCACGTCCTGCCCCATCACCGGCGGCGAGACCTCGTCGGCAGGCCGGTCGATCAGGTACTTCCCCTCGCACTGCGGGTCTTCCCAGGCATAGGTGCGGGTGCTCACCGTGAGCGGGACCTCAGCGCCGTCCCGGGCGCGGCCCGTGCCAGTGCTGTGCCCCGACATGTCGGTGCTGTGTGCCGACGGCTTGGCACCGGGCGTTGCCGGGGCCGGGGCCGAGGAGCGGCTCGGACGCACCGAGGGGGACGTGGACGCCGACGGGTGCGGCGTGGAGGCGGCGGAGGACGGCTCGTGGGAAGAGGTCACGGGGCCGGCCGGCCGGCCATTCTCCGCCAGGTCCGTTCCCCCGCCCTTCAGGCCGATCGTGAGCGCGGTGGACACGGCGACGACGACGGCGGTGCTCGCCGCGATCAGGGCCCACCGCCTGCGGGCGGTCCGGACGGGCGCCGGCCTGCGGCCAGCGAGCACGGTGGCCGCAGGCGGCGGTCCGGCGACGGACTCGGGAGGGCCCCCGAGCTCGCTCATGGACGTGGGCGGCGGCGCGGACGCGGGAGCGAGCGGCGGCGCGAGCGCGGGCGGGGTGTCCGGCACGGCCTCCGGCTGAGGTTGGTCCGTGCGTGCCTGCGCGGAGCGTGGCCCCGGGCCCGAGCCGGACGTGGACGCTCCGGCCCGCTCCGCGGAGCCCGGTTCCGGGTCCGGTTCCGAGTCCGCTGCGGTCCGCCGGGCACGTTCCCGCGCCGCGTCCGCCAGGACCCAGCGCCGGTGTAACTCGACCAGTTCCCCGGGAGTCGCCCTGCACACCCGGGCGATGCGGGAGACGACCGCGTTGTCGGCCGGGACCCCTTCCCCCTTGCAGTACCGGTGCAGCGTCGAGGTACTCATGTGCGCCCGCTTCGCCAGAGCCTCGTAACTCAACCCGGACCGCTGCTTCAACTCGCTCAGCAGCGCCGCGAAATCAGCAATCTCCTCAGCCGCCCCCACCAGTCCCCCATCCCGTTCGGCATCCCATGAAGGTCGCGTTTCTCCAGGTCAGAGCCGTTCGTGCATCCCAGCGTTCCGAAACTCCCGATGGAATGGCGAAGGGGACGCCGCATGGCACAGCCTTGGGCCATCCAAGCACGGCGTCTCGCCGGACACGGTGAACGGCCCCGCTCGACTCCACTCTCACGGCCCGCGCTTTCGGCGTGCCCACCCGCACCCCCGCAGCACGGGCAGGACCAGACCGACCGGCACGGTTCACCACCGAGAACCCATCTTCCTGACGTTCACAGAAAGCAGTCCCTTCATGCGTATCGCCACTCGCTTCGCCTCCCGCGCGGCCGCCTCCTCCATGGTCGTCGCCGCCGCCCTCACGCTCGTCGGCCTCCAGACCGCCTCCGCCGCCACGAAGGGAGCCTCCTCGGCCGTCACCTGCACCACGGCGAACACCAAGCTGACCGTCACCGAGGCGACCCGACCGATCAACCACCTGCTGCTCAAGGCCACCAACACCGGTACCGAGCCCTGCTACGCCTACAGCGCCCCCTACCTGAGGGCCGGCGCCGACGCCCAGGTCCCGCTGCCGTGGGCCGAGGAGACCACGCCGCAGGCCGTGGTGGTGCTCGAGCCCGGTGAGTCCGCGTACGCGGGCATCACGACGTACTCCCCCGACGGCGAAGGGGGCAGCACCGCGAAGACCCTGGGCGTGTCCCTCACCGACAAGAAGGGCAACGCGATCAACGAGGAGAGGACCCTGAAGCTGCCGAACGGCGGTGTCTTCTTCAACAGCGCCGCCACCGTCACCTACTGGCAGGACAACCCGGCGGACGCCCTCTTCTGGTAACCACTCGGCGTCCCACGCCACAGCCGCCGGCCGCACCGGGCGTCCCGCCTTCACCGGGGGACGAGGTGCCGCCGGCAGACCGGCACCGTCCTGGGCGCGGGTGCCGCCGACGACGTGCATCAGCAGGACCACGGAGTCGATCCACGAAGAGCAGTCAAGACATTGCCCCTCTGCCCGAGCATGCACGTATGCCGCTGCCGGACACCCTCGCCCGAGTCGACGCGGATCTGTCAGCCGGTCGGGTGCCCATGGCCCGCACACGTCTGCGCGGGGCTGGTGCGTGGCAGCCTGTTGGGGCCCCTGGTGTTCGTTTCTGTCCAGCGGTCAGGACACGGGGCACGAGGGCGGCGGGGCCGATGCCCCGGTGGCACGGGTGCTCTTGTGACGCCGGCGTCGCGGCCTCGCTCGGGCAGCACTCGGGCAGCGCTCGGACGACATCGGACGACCAGCGGATGCAGGGGCGGTTCAGATCAGTTCGGGCTGCGGTCGCGGTTGTGGTTCGGGGTGCCGTGCTGGTGCGGTCCGGCGTGACCACAGTGCGGTGGTCCGCGCGTAGCCGTGGACCACGGAGGTCATCGCCAGCAGGAGCAGGGGCCCGGACACCCACGGATACTCGGCCATCCGCAAGGGCAGCCAGCGGTACGACACCAGCAGCGCGGCGAAGACCGATGCGCCGTAGACGACCAACCGGATCCCTGATCGGTCCCAGCCGCGGTCGAGTGAGCGCAGAGCCGCCTCGATCGTGAGCGTGAACACCACGCCGGCGATGAGGTCCACGCCGTAGTGGTAGCCGAATCCCAGCGTTGCGCAGAGCGTGGCGATCAGCCAGAACGTTCCTGCATGGCGCAGAAGCCGTGGGCCCTTGCGGGAATGGATGAAGATCGCGGTCGCCCACGCCGTGTGCAGGCTGGGCATGCAGTTCCGTGGGGTGATCTCGTCGAACGGCATGGGGTGCGGGGTGCTGATCGGCGGCAGCGTCTGCGGCCACAGGTCGGCCACGGCCCAGGGCTCGCTGGGCGGCATGGCCGGTGCCCACAGGCTGACCGCCGACCAGTGCTCGGTGCCTGTGCCGTAGGCGAAGATCGGCCCGACCACCGGGAAGATCATGTAGAAGGCCGGCCCGAGGAGGCCGATCACCAGGAACGTGCGCACCAGGTGGTGGCGCGGGAAGCGGCGCTCGACCGCCACGTCGCGCAGTTGGTACAGCGCGACGACGACCGCGGCCACCGCGAGCTGGCCGTAGACGAAGTCGAGGACGTTGAAGCCGATGGGGCCGGTGGCCGTCACGATCCGGCCAACCAGCCACGACGGGTTGCCCAGCGCGTGATCGGCGGTTGCCACGTACTGGTCGAGCACCGCCGGGCGGGTCTTCGAGGTGATGAGCAGCCAGGTGTCGCCGGTCTTGCGGCCGGCCACCAGCAGCAGTCCCAGCCCGACGCCTTTCAGCAGCAGGACTCGTTCCCGGCCGGTGCGGCGGGTGACAGCGACGACCGCACAGCCCAGGATCACCCACAAGGCGCCGTTGCCGAAGGGGTGACCGTCGGTCGTCCTGGCGTCGGCCGCCCACCGGACCGCCAGGAAGGCGACGTCGACACCGATCGCCGTCCCCACCGCGATGAACCGTTCCCGCCAGGTGAGCACCACCATCGTCAACGCCATGGCGGCGTACAACAGGCCCCCCGACTTGGGGGCGGATATCACCTCCCGCACCTGGAGGGCGACCGGTCCCGGCACGCCGTAGCGACGCGCGGCGAGCTCCAGCGCGACGAGGAACCCCAGGGCCGCGACAACGACCACGGCCCAGAGCCCGAACCGTGGTTGACGCCATGGGAAGAACGCGGCTCTCCTACTTATTCGGGAAAGGTTCCGCGCTGGCACGTGTCTCAATTTTTGTCAGCTTTGCTGTATTTCGCTCACGGCGGAGCGGATGTCGTTCATCGTCTTCCGAGCGGAACCACACCCTCCTCACGAGGAGCAGCCCGTCGGGGCAAGACGGAAAGAACGCAGTCCGGGTTCCGGCATCATTCTCACCGGCCCCGCAGCCGGCCCCGCAGCCGGCCCCGCGATCCGGCTGGGCCGGCCCTCGTCTCCCGTGGGCCCGTGAGCCCGTGGGCCCGTGGGCCCACGGCGCCGGGTTTGACGGCAGAACCGCGTGCGCAGGCTGCCGCCCGTTCCCGTGGGCGGCGTTCGTCACCGGTCGCGGCGGCGGTTGGTGATCAGCAAGCCGGTGGACGTTCACGGGAGACGCCGGCGCTGCCGGCGACTGCCGAGGCCGTGCGGGGGGCGGGGGCCGGGGCGTGAACGGCATGTGCGGAGGATGCTACGGCGAACGGCGAACGGCGGACGGCGGACGGGGAGCCCGTCGGGGGCGCCCCCACCATGGCGACGAGGTGGGCGCCGGCACCGTCCTTTATTCCCTGCGGTCGCCTGCGGCGCCCGCGTACGATCCCCTCGCCGCTCGTACACCAGTGCACATCAGGGCACTGCTTACGGGCATTCGACAGGGAGGGACCACTTGACCATGTCCTTCGGCGCGGGATTACGTGCCGTCCTCGCTTCCGTGGGAGTCCTCGGCCTCACGCTGACCGCCGGCACCTCGCCCGCGAGCGCCGCTGACGGGACACCCACCGCACCCACTCAGCTGTTCAACGGCAACCGGCACTGCTCGGCCGACGTGAACCGGCCCACCCACCTCTGGGCCCGCGACGGCCTGGTCATCACGGGCATCCCCGGCACCACCGGCGACTCCCTGGTGACTGCGCGGTACCAGATCTGGCCGGTCGCCGACCCGGATCAGGTCACCACGGTCACCCGCGACCGGGCCGGACCCCGGTTCGAGGCTCCCGCCACCGTACCCGCCGCCGCGCTCAACGACGGACAGACCTACGCCTGGCAGGCGCAGACAGTGGCCGGGGACGCGGCCTCGGAGTGGTCTGCTCCCTGCTACGTCACGATCGACAACACCCGCCCCGCGAACGCGCCCGCCCTCTCCTCGCCGAACTACCCTCCGGACGGGTGGAACCAGGGCGGCCAGCCGGTCACGTTCACGCTGAGCGCCAACGGCGACGACGACGTCACCGGTTTCCAGTTCTCCTGGCAGCAGGACTTCCCGGTCATCGGCACCAGCATCGGCGACTACGGCATCCCGCAGCCCGTCGACCCGTACTCGAACCCCGAGTACTTCAAGCGCGCCGACGCCCCCGGCGGTTCGGCAACGCTCAGCCTGATCCCGCCGCACGGTGCCGGCGTGATGACCTTGTGGGTGCGCAGCCTGGACCGGGCCTTCAACGGCTCGGCGACCACCGGCTACACGTTCCGCGTCGGTTCCACGGCTCCGACTGTCACCCCGGCCGTCCCGTCGCCCGAGTTCGGCAGGAAGACCCTGTTCACGCTCCGGCCCGACGCGGTGCTCCAGTCGACGAGCCCGGTCGTCGGTTACTCCGTACGGACCAGCGACCACCAGGGCGGCACCAGGACCGTCGACGTCACGGCGGCGGAGGACGGCACCGCGCAGGTGGAGCTCACGCTCGACGGCATCCACGGCGAATTCATCCAGGTGACCAGCAGGAGCGCGAACGGCTGGGTCAGCGACACGGCATCGTGGAACATCAGCTACGACACGACACCCACCGTCACCTCGGACGTCTACCCCGAGAACGGATCGGGCGGCGGCGTCGGCGTCCCGGGCACGTTCACGTTCGCGCCGAAGGTGGAAGACGTCGTGAGCTACACGTACTCCTTCGACGGGGGCCCGGAGGTCGTGGTCGCCGCGGGCACCGACCACACCGCGAGCGTCGACTGGACGCCGGACACGAACGGCTTCCACTACCTCACGGTCTACGCGACGACCGGCTCAGGCATCCAACTGGCCGCCTACGATTACTACTTCACCGTGAACTGACCTCGCGAACGGACCACCGCCCAGCACGCCCGGACCCGTCGAAACCGCCGGTGGGCCCGGGCGGTCGCGGTCCCCGTGACACCCGACGGGCGCGGGCGCCCGGTGGGGGGTCACGCGGTGTACACCACGGCTGCGAACTGGGGGAGCGCCACGACCAGCAGGAAGGCGCCCCGCTCCACCCAGCGGTACTTCCTGCGGACGATCTCGCTGGTGACCAGCAGGGAGGCGAGCAGCGGTCCGGCAGGATCACCCGAGGCACGGGAGCCGTCGGCCCGTCACCGGACGGCTCGGTGGAAGAAGGCACGCGCGGGAACCTCGAGGAGGACGGCCCGCGCGGGAGCTCCGCCGTTCGCGTCAGGCCCGGGCGAGCTCCGCCGCGCCGAAGGAGACGTCGAAGCGGTCGCACCAGATGCTGACGCTGCTGAACCGGGCCGGGTCGACGCCTTCGGGCAGGGCGTAGTTGTGGCTGCCCTTGTTGCCCTTGAGCTTGCCGAGGCTGACGTACTCCCCGTCGTCGAAGACGTGCCAGCCGGCGGTTCCCTCCTTCACCGGCGCGTCGGTCAGCCACACGCGCAGGTCGGGTCCGTTACTGGTGTCGAGCTGCTCCAGGCGCACCACGTGGGAACCGTCGGCCAGCTGCACCAGCTTCACCGTGCCGGACGTCGCGTGCTCGTGGCTGATCAGCTCGCCGCTCGCCAGCGTCGTCGGTCCGGACGGGGCCGGCGGCGCGGAGGACGCACCGGACGGTGTCTCGACCGGCTCCGGCGAGGCCGCTGCTGCCGCGGCGGGCAGCGACTCCTGCACCGTCTCGTCCTGCCACAGCTTCCACGGTTGGAACCAGTACAGCCCGAAGCCGACCGCGGCGACCGCCACCACCAGCACACCGACCGTCCACGGCCTGACCAACGCGCTCCGCACCCGTCCCATACCGCCTCCTTCTGCGAGTCACTCAACTCTCTACCCATTCAACGGGTCGAGCGGCCGTTCCGGGCCCCCCGGCGGATGACGAAACCCTTACGTCCGCCACGGACCGCCGGTCAGCAGTGCCCGGGGAAGGACCCGGCGGGCGGTCCTGCGAGTGGCCACGCTTCACCGGCCCCTCCCCTGGATCCGGCCCGTCCCCTGGATCCGGCCCGTCCTCTGGATCCGGTCCGGTCGCCGGCGTCGGCCCGGCAACAGCCGACGGACCGAGCGGCGCCGACCGGCAGAACCGGACGACCTCGTGGGCGGCGGCCGCTTCCGCCGCTGCCGCGGTCCTGACGGCAGGGGTGACGGGCGTGACGGGCGAAGTGGCGGAGGCCACCGTCGCGCCGGGGCCCCCTGCGAACGACCTGCTGCCGCGGGTCGCCGGCACCGGCCGCGTAGCGGTTCAGCCCTTGGCCGGTCGTTCGGCCGGGTCCCGGCAAAGGGCCCAGGACAGGTCCGGCTCGGTCACCGGACGAAGGACACGGCGCACCGGCGGGGTGCACATCAGGGTGACGGCGACGGCCGCGACGAGGGTGAGGGCGATCTTCCCCGCGGGGTCGTGCAGCCACTCGTGGGCGTCGATGAAGCCCGAGTACTTGGCGCCCTTGGTCAGGAAGCCGTGGAGCAGGTACCCGCAGATGGTGCCGGCGCCGAGCACCGTGAACCACGTGCGCCGACGCGGGACCCAGGCCAGGAAGGCGGCCGTCAGCAGCAGGGAGCAGCCGAACAGCGCGAGGGTCATGGCCGCGCCGGTCCACCACGGTTCCCCGATCTCCTGCGCGCTGGAGCGGCGGAAGAACCACTCGTTGCGCATGCGGGTGGCCGCCCAGTACGCGAAGGCGAGCGCGCCGGCGAAGACGGGTACCGCCAGCACCCTGACCGCGCGACGGTCCAGGAGCCGGAAGTGCTCGGGCTTCAGGCACAGGCCGAGCACGAAGAACGGGAGGAACTGCAGGACCCGCTGCAGGTCGAGGTCCTCCCCGATGCCGGGGGTGACGGATGCCAGCACCGCGACGGCCAGGGCGACGGCGAGAGGGTGACGCAGCTGCTGCCACAGGGGCGTGGTGAGCCGCCAGATGAACAGCGCGGCGAGGAACCAGGTGAGCAGGAACGGATCGAGCAGGCTGATGGCGAAGTCGGGTTCGTCGGCGGCGTAGCGCCGGAACAGGGAGTAGGCGGTCTCGAAGACCACGTACGGAACCACGATGCCGCTGAGCAGACGCCCGATCTGGCGGGGGCGGCCGGCGAAGCTGCGCGACAGGTAGCCGGAGATGACGATGAACGCCGGCATGTGGAAGGTGTAGACGAGGATGTACAGCGCCTTGGTCGCGCGAGTGCTCTCGACGAGCTCCCACGCGTGTCCCACGGCCACCAGGACGATCAGCAGGTACTTCGCGTTGTCGAAGAACGCGTCGCGTGTGCCACCGCCGGCAGGGGTGCCGGTCCCCGGCTTCGCCGTCGGCCCCGGGAGCGGGGAACGGGCCTGCGCGACGGCATTCGATATGTCGTTCGACAAGACTCAACCTTCGCGTCGCAGAAGAGGGTCACCGGGCTCCGGGACACCGAACCGACGGCACGAACCGCCAGGAAACCGTCACCGTCACCATCAGACCCGGGGCGTGCTCCCCCGGGCCGGAGATGTTACAGGTGCTCCCGCCGACCCCTGCCGGGCCGGTACGGGGGCAGAGGGGGGCGGTCGGACGAGGTCGGCGATACGGACGTCCACCGCCGCGACGGCCATGCCCGGCTCGCGGTCCGCGGCTCCCCGCACCGTCCGGTGGTGCGGTCTGTCTGCGGGCCCCCGCCACCGGGGGCTCCTCTCGTCCGGTCTCCCAGGGTTCGGCACCTGCGCGCCGCGCCCGTTACGGACGGCTTCTCCGCGGAGGCGCCCGGCGGATGCCCGGCCCGGTGGGACCACCGGGGGGCAGACCCCCCTGGTCCGTAGCGGGAACGCATGCGGATTGGTCCGGAAAAAAGATTCACCCGAACGGGGGATACGACCCATCCGCCGCAGGCGCGGAACCGGATTCCCCCCGTGACCGGACACGAGAAGAGCCACGCGATCCGCGGGCCCGGACGGGCCCCGGCGGCGGGTGCGCTCCGGCGCCCGCCCGGTCGTGACCGTCGGCCGGGACCCGAGCCACTGACGAACCACTGATCCCTCTCCCTCATTGACGACGCAGCGTCGGCTGCACCTGACCGCAGGAGAAACACGATGACCACCCGTATCCGCCGTACCGCCGGCACCCTGGCCGCCGCCGCCCTGCTTCCCCTCGCCCTGAGCGCCTGCTCCGACGACAGCGGCGACTCCGCCACGGCCGACACCTCCTCGGCGGCGTCCGCCTCGGCACCGGCCTCGGACGACGGCATGGGCGGCTCCGACGCCACCCCCGCCGGCCAGCCCTTCGGACCGGCCTGCTCCTCCGTCCCCGAGGACGGCGCCGGATCCTTCGACGGCATGGCCAAGGACCCGGTGGCGACCGCCGCCTCCCACAACCCCGCCCTGTCCACCCTGGTCGGCGCGGTGAAGAAGGCCGGCCTCGTCGACACCCTGAACAACGCCCAGGACATCACCGTGTTCGCGCCGACCAACGACGCCTTCGCCAAGATCCCCGAGAAGGACCTCGAGAAGGTCCTCAACGACAAGGAACAGCTCACCCGGATCCTCACCCACCACGTCGTCGGCCAGAAGCTCACTCCCGAGGACCTGGAGAGCGGCTCCTACGAAACGCTCGAGAAGTCCGAGCTCACCACCGCCGGCTCCGGCGAGGAGTACACCGTGAACGACTCCGCCAAGGTCGTCTGCGGCAGCGTCAGGACCGCCAACGCCGAGGTCCACATCATCGACACCGTCCTCATGCCCGCTGCCTGACGGTGCGGGGAGACACGGGGCCGGGGCCCCGGAGATGCCCCGGCCCCGTCGGTGTTCCGCGGACGTTTGCGGGCATCCGCGTCACCACCGGGGCGGGTCCCGAGAGACGTAGGCACGTCGCCCGACGCAGAGAGGGGCATGCCATGACCACGCAGAGCGCAGCCACCACGAAGGACCCGGAGGACCCGCCGGCACCACGCCCCGGCGACACGGCGCAGGCGACCACAAGCGTGTCCGGTGGCGTCAGCGGCGCGGGCCGGCCCGCCGCGTGGGGGCCGGCGCTGCGGCGCACCCCGGTGTCCCTGTGGAACGACGACATCTCCGACTACGCCGCGGCCCTGACGTACTACGCGATCCTGGCGGTGGTGCCGGCGATGCTGGTGACCGTCCTGGCGTTCGGCACGTTCAGCCCGAACACGGCCGAGGAGTTCGTCACCCACGTCACCGCGTACGCCCCCGCCGAGTCCGCCGACGCCCTGCACGCCGTCCTGTCGCGCGTACTGAACGCGGGCGGGGGCGCCTGGCCGCTTCTGGTGGCCGGCACCGTCAGCGCGTTGTGGTCCGCCTCCAGCTACCTCGCCGTCTTCCGCCGTGCCCTGCACCGCATGCACCGGGTCGAGGACCGGCGTTCGCCCTGGCGCACGGCGCACCGCATCGTGCTCACCGCCCTCGCCCTGCTCGCCCTGCTCCTGGCCGGTTCGCTCGCCCTGCTGCTGACCGGGCCGCTGGCGCAGGCCCTGGGCCGGATCATCGGCCTGGGCACCACGGCGGCCTGGGGCTGGAGCCTGCTGCGCTGGCCGCTGCTGCTGTGCCTGGTGGCACTGCTGGTCGTCGTGGTCTTCCACACCGGGCCCGCCCCGGCCCGCCGCAACGGCCACAGCGTGCCGGGCGGCATACTGGCCGCCGCGCTCTGGCTGGCCGTCTCCACGGGGTTCACCCTGTACACCTCCACCCTGGCCACCTACAGCAGGCTCTACGGCTCCCTCGCCGGCGTCGTCGTCTTCCTCGTCTGGCTCTGGCTGTCCAACCTCGCGCTGCTCACCGGCGCTCAGTTCACGGCGGAACTCGGCAAGGACGGGTCCGCGGGAGCGGACACCGGCGCGCCCCCAGTGCCGTAGGGCCCGCCCGTGCCGTAGGGCTCGCCCGTGTCGTCGTGCGCGATCGCGGTGCCGCCGCCACCGTGACCAATCCGGGGCTGTGGCGGTAACGGATTACGACCGGACATGTCCCGACCGCGGAGGCCCTCGGTGGAAGAAGCAGTGCATATCGTCGGAAGTCCCTCGACGAGACCCGACCTGCAGGAGCTGGTGGGGCGGGTGGCTCTGGGGGACGAGGAGGCGTTCGCCGGGGTCTACGACGCCGTGGCGGGGCCGGTGCTGGGTGTCGTGCGCGCCGTGCTGCGCGATCAGGCACAGTCCGAGGAAGTGACGCAGGAGGTACTGGTGGAGGTGTGGCGGACCTCCCCCCGCTACCGGCCCGACCGCGGAACGGCCATCAACTGGATCCTCACCCTGGCGCACCGTCGGGCCGTGGACCGGGTGCGGTCGGTGGACGCCGCCGCCGCCCGGGACCACAAGGCAGCCCTGCTGGACCGGCTTCCCGAGTACGACGAGGTGGCCGAACACGTCGAGGCACGGCTGGAGCGGGAACAGGTACGGCGCTGTCTGCGCACGCTGACCGAACTCCAGCGCCAGGCCGTCACCCTCGCGTACTACCGGGGGCTGACCTACCGCGAGGTGGCGGAGGCACTGGCGCTTCCGCTGGGGACCGTCAAGACCCGACTGCGTGACGGACTCATCCGGCTGCGCGACTGCCTGGGAGTGACCGCGTGACGACCACCGATCTGCACCGGCTGACGGGCGCCTACGCCCTGCACGCGTTGTCCGACGAGGAGAGCTCCGCGTTCGAGCGGCACCTGGCGGGCTGCGAGCCGTGCGCGCAGGAGACGGCCGAACTGGGCTCCACCGCGGCGCGCCTGGGCCTCGCCGTCGCCACGACGCCCCCGCCGGCCCTGCGCGACCAGGTGCTGCGCCGGATCTCCACGGTCCGGCAGCAGACGCCCGGTACCCGCGCCCGTCCCCTCCCCGCCCGGGCCGGCCTGCGGGCCCGGACCCTGTCCAGGTGGGCGCTCGCCGCCTGTCTCGCGGCGGCCGCGACGCTCGGCGGGACGGCCGTGTGGCAGCACCAGCGGGCCGAGGACGCCCGCGACCAGGCACGGCGCGCCGTGCAGGCGGCGGACGAGATCGCCGCCGTACTGGCCGCACCGGACGCCAGGACACTGGCGTCCGGGCTGGGCGACGGCGCCACCGGCACCGTCGTCGTCTCCCGCGACCGGGACAGGGCCGTGTTCGTCGCCTCCGGGATGGCCCGCCCGCCCGGCGGGAAGGTCTACCAGCTGTGGTTCGACGACGGCGGCACCATGCGGTCGGCCGGACTGATGGACCCCGCCCGCAGCGACCAGGCCGTTCTCATGCGGGGCGCGGTCGACGGGGCGTCGGGCATGGGCATCACCGTCGAACCCGGCGGCGGCTCGAAGCAGCCCACCACCGAACCCGTCGCCCTGATGTCCCTCCCCACCTGAGCGAACGCCCCGACGAGAACACCGGCAGGGACGGAGAGGCCTGACGGTCCGGCATCCGGACCGTCGGGCCGCGTCGCGCCCGTCGCCGCTCGGGTGAACGGCGACGGGGGCGGCGGGCGGCTCCGGCCGGCGGCCGGGACCTTGCCGGAGACCGCCCCGGTCCACCTGACGGCAGAAGGCTTCTTCGTCCCCCGCCTCCTCGTCCCCCGCCTCCTCGTCCCCGCGCCTCCTCGTCCCCGCGCCCTCGTCCCCGCCTCCTCGTCCCCGCGCCCTCCTCCCCGCAGCTCCGAGTCCGCAGCTCCGCACCTCCGTTTCCCCCTCCGTGGCCGGAATCGGCGCGCAGGGGCCGGAGAGGGAAATCCGTTCGATCGTGGCGGCGACCAATCCGGCCAACCGGCGAAAACGGATTCCCCGCGTGACCGAGAACGAGGAAGAACCACGGAGCCCGAAGAGTCCGCGCAGGCCGATACGGCTGCTGCCGGCCGCGCTGAGCGGGGCGTTGGCGGGTTTCGCCGCCCTGGCGGTGGCCGAGGCGGTGGCGGGAGCGGTGCGTCCGCAGGCCGGTCCCGTCGTCGCGGTCGGCGGCGCGGTGATCGACCGTACGCCCGCCGCCGTGAAGGACTGGGCGATCCGCACGTTCGGCACCGCCGACAAGCTGGTTCTTCAGCTGGGAATTCTCGCGGTACTGACGCTCTTCGCCCTGGCGCTCGGAGTGGCCGCGCTGCGGTTCCGGCGCGGCGCGGCGGCCGGTGTGCTGCTGTTCGGCGCCGTCGGCGCGGTCGCGGCGACGGGCAGGCCCGACGCGAACGGCATCACCGACGCCCTGCCCTCCGTCGTCGGCGCCGTCCTCGGAGCCGCGCTGCTGTACGTCCTCGTGGGCCGCCTCGCGCCCCGGGACCCCGCGCCGGGCACACCACCACCGCGCGGTGAGGAAGCGCCGCCGCAGGACGGGACGTGGGACCGCCGCGGCTTCGTGGTCACGGCGGGCGCCGCCGCGGCCGTGACCGCCGGAGCCGGTCTGCTCGGCCGCTCCCTGAACGGGGCCGGCCGCCGGGACGCGGTCGCCTCGCGCCAGAACGTGGTCCTGCCCGCACCCGGCTCCCCGGCCCGGCCCGTCCCCCGGGGCGCCCGGCTGCGGATCCCCGGGGTCAGCCCCTTCGTGACGCCCAACGGTGACTTCTACCGCGTCGACACCGCCCTGGTCGTGCCCAAGGTCGACGCGACGCGCTGGAACCTGCGCCTCCACGGCGAGGGCGTCACCCGGCCGGTCACCCTCTCCTACGACGACCTGCTGCGGCGCGAACTGATCGAGCGCGACATCACGCTCACCTGCGTGTCGAACGAGGTCGGTGGCCCCTACGTCGGCAACGCCCGCTGGACCGGCGTCCGCCTCGCCGATCTGCTGGCCGAGTGCGGGGTCGAACCGCCCTCCCGGGGAGGCCCGGCCGACCAGCTGGTGGCCCGTTCCGTGGACGGCATGACGATCGGCAGTCCCGTCGAGGACCTGATGGACGGCCGCGACGCCCTCCTCGCCCTGGGCATGAACGGCGAACCGCTGCCCTTCGAGCACGGCTTCCCGGTCCGCATGGTGGTGCCCGGCCTCTACGGCTACGTCTCCGCCTGCAAGTGGATCCAGGACATCGAGCTCACCACGTTCGACGCCTACGACCCCTACTGGGTCGAGCGGGACTGGGCCCGCGAGGCACCAGTCAAGACGCAGTGCCGCATCGACACCCCCAAGCCCTTCGCCCGCCCGTCGGCCGGCACGGTCGTGGTCGCCGGGGTCGCCTGGGCACAGCACCGCGGCATCGACAAGGTCGAGATCCGTGTGGACGACGGCCCCTGGCAGGAGGCCCGGCTGGCGGCGGAGGCCTCGCGCGACACCTGGCGGCAGTGGTCCTTTCCCTGGCAGGCCGCCAAGGGGGGCCGCACGCTCACCGTCCGTGCCACCGACCGCACCGGTGAGACGCAGACCGAGAAGCGCACCCGCACCGTCCCCGACGGCGCCAGTGGATGGCACTCCGTCGTGGTCACCGTCGAGTGAGTCCCCGTCCGCGGGCACGGCCGGTACCGCCGGACCTGTCCCCGCTCACCGGCCGGGAACGGTTCTCCTTCGTGAAGAGGTACTGCTGCACGTCGAGGCAGCCGGCCCAAAACCCTGCCTCGGAGTACGCCAGACGGAAGGTCCACAGCCTGTGGAAGACCTCGTCGAAGCCGAGCGCGGCAACCTCGTCGGCGCGCTCGGTGAGCGGGTTGGCGCAACGCCGGACCGGCCGGGAGAGGAGGAACAGGGGGCGAGGGACAGGGGGCGAGGGGCGTTCCACCAGGGCCCTCGGGGGATCACACGGAGCCAGGGCAGGACCGCCCCGCCCCCGCACGGAGCGGGCGTGCCCCGTGCGCGACTCGGCGGAGTCGGGCACCCGGTGCCGGTCAGGTCGGCTTGCGGCAGTGCAGCACGTCCGGGGTGCGGGAGGAGCCGGGACGGCCGGTGCAGGCGATGCCGGCCGCGTACTCGTCGGCGGCGCACCGGCTCTTGTGGCGGCCGTGGACGAAGTCGCCGCCCCGGGGGGACGGGCCCCTGTCGGCGCCTGGAGCCCCGGCTGCGCGGGTACCTCGCGCGAGCGCCGCGGATGCGGTCCCGGGACTACGCCGTCGGCCTCGTGTCGACGACGCAGCTGATCTCGACGACCTGGCCGGGGAACGTCAGTTCGCTGACACCGACGGCGGTGCTGACCGGGTGGTGGGCGCCGAAGTACGCCCGGTTGCCCTCCGCCACCGCGTCGGCGTTCCGCAGCAGGTTCACCACGTACAGGGTCTGCGAGACGATCTGGTCGCGGGTGACGCCGTAGTGGTCCAGGACCTTGTCGATGTTGGTGTGGGTCAGTTCGAGCTGGGCGGCGAAGTCCCCGGCGTGACGGAACGCGCCCTCCTCGTCGAGCGAGAGCTGACCGGACACGTGGATCAGGTCGCCGGACCTGATCGCCTGCGCGTAGCCGAAGTCGCTCTCGGCCGGGATGCCGTGGTGGAAGACGTCGGTGGTGGTCATGGTGCTCGTCCTTCCGATGGGGGTGCCCACACGTGCTCTCTTGTGGTTACTCAGGCACTGTAGGAAAGTGGCTGTTGAACGGGAAGAACGCACTTTTCGGTGACTGGGGAACCAGATGGGAACCAAGCAGTACACGGGATCACCCGAGGACGCGGACCTGAGGCGCGCGGATTCCCTGGCGCGGGAGATCTTCTCGGACGTCGCCAACAAGTGGGCGCTACTGATCATCGAAGGGCTCGGTGAGCGGACCCTGCGCTTCAGCGAGGTGCGGGATGCGGTCGAGGGCATCAGCCACAAGATGCTCACCCAGAACCTGCGCATGCTGGAGCGCTACGGTCTGGTCGAGCGCACGGTGTACCCCACTGTGCCGCCGCGGGTCGAGTACACCCTCACCGAACCGGGCCGGGCCCTGCGCGCCATGGTCGACGGGATGTGCGGCTGGACCCACCAGTACCTCGGCCACATCGATGCCGCCCGGCAGCGCTTCGACACCTGACAGAACCCGCCGGCCCCCGGGGCGGCGCGCGGTGCCCGGCGGCCCCGCACCCGGCTGCTCAGCCGGCCGGGCCCGGGCGGCCGCCGCGGCGGAGTGTGCGGGCGCACCAGCCGATGACCGCGGCGTTGGCCAGCGCGCCGCCGACGATCGCGGCAATGACCGTCATGGGACCGCCCGGCAGCAGGAGCAGCACGATACTCACCGGGGCCGTGGCCAGCAGCGGGATGACGCCCGCGAAGGACGCGTCCGGGCCGTCGCCGGCAACGGTCACCACCAGCGCCCACACGAGCAGGGCGGCACAGACCCCGAGGTAGACGAGGGTGAAGACATCACCGAAGAGGTGGCGCAGCCGACGGGAAAGGGATCGGGCAGGACTGACAGATCCGTCGGAGTCGGTCATGGCGGGCCTTTGTCTCTCGGTGCCAGGAGTGTCAGGAGTGTCAGGGGTGTCGCGGGTTCGGAGGTCGCCGGAGGCGCCAGGTGTGATCAGGGGCGTCAGAAGTGGGCGCCGGGCGGGTGCGGGCGGGCGAGACCGACGTCGTACGCGAGGATCGTCGCCTGCACCCGGTCGCGCAGTCCGAGCTTGCGCAGCAACGCGTTCACGTGGGACTTCACCGTGCCGACGGTGATGCCGAGTTCGGCGCCGATCTCCAGGTTGGTGAGTCCGGACGCCACCAGGGTCAGGACGTACCGCTCCCGCGCGGTCAGGCTGTCCAGCTCGGGGTGGGTTCCCCCGGTGTGGATCCGGGTGGGCGCGCCGGACGCGTAGTGGCTGACGAGCCTGCGGGTCGCGGACGGGGAGAGCACGCTCTCGCCGGCGGCCACCACCCGGATGCCCTGGAGCAGTTCGGCGGGGTGCACGTCCTTGAGCAGGAAGCCGGAGGCGCCGGCGCGCAGCGCGTCGAAGACGTACACGTCGAGGTCGAAGGTGGTCAGCACCAGGACACGGGGCGCGTTCTCCTTTCCGGTGATGATCCGGGTGGCGGCGATGCCGTCCAGTTCGGGCATCCGGACATCCATGACGACGACGTCGGGGGCCAGTTCCTCCGCGAGCCGCACCGCGGCGGCGCCGTCGGCGGCCTCGCCGACGACCGTCAGGTCCTCCTCGGCCCCGATCACGGCGGCGAACCCCGCCCGCACGATGCCCTGGTCGTCGACGACCAGCACCTTGAGGCTCATCGTTTCCTCTCCCCCTCGTCCCCCCGTCCGGCGGCCGGCGCGCCGGTGGCCCCGGGTGTGCCGCCGGCCTCCGCGTCCGGAGCCCCCGTGCCCGGAGCCCTCGTGTCCGGAGCCAGGGGCAGCCGGAGGTGGACGGTGTCCGCCGGGCCGGTGGTCACCGTACCGTCGAGCGCCTCGACCCTCGTCACGAGCCGTTCCCGCACGACGCCGCGGGCGGCGCCCGGCACCCCGGTGACCGTGAGCGTCAACATGCCGTCGTGCACGTCGAGTTCCAGGACCACCGGTCCCTCTCCGCTCGCCGCGAGCACGGTCTCGGCCGCATGGTACGCGGTCAGGTCGACCGCGGTGGGCAGCCGCTCGGGCACCCCGCCGGTCAACCGTATCTCCACGTCACGGCCGGTGGCCCGGCACTGGTGGGCGAGCAGGTCGAGGGCCTGGAGGGTGGGCTGCGGCCGCCGTACGACCTCCGTCCCGCCCTCCCGGACCGTGTCGAGGAGGGCGCGCATCGCGGTCAGGGCCTCGCGGGCTCGTTCCGCGGCCTTGTCGAGCCGGCCCGCCTGCGCCTCCGCGACCATGTCGGCGGTGCGGGCCAGCACGGTGGTCTCCAGCCCGGCGGCGATCCGGCGGCGCTCGGCCCACGCGTCCCGGACGGCCTCCTCGGTCCAGGCGGCGAGACGTTCGTCCCGTGTGCCCCGGGCGGACCGGTCGCGCCGGCCGCGCAGGGTCCCGCCCCACAGGGCCGCGCCGGCCGCCACGGACGCCCCGGCCGTCGCCGACGCGGCGACGGTCCAGACGGAGGCCGTGGTGCCCCGGTCCAGGACGGCGGCGGTCGCGGCCGCCGCGTGCACCACTACGGCTCCCGCCACCGCCGCGACCGCGCGAAGCCACCGGGACAGGTGCGGACGGTTCCCGGCGGGGGACGTGCCGACGTCGGTACGAGCCGTCTGCGCCGCGTGTGCGGCGAGCGCACCGCAGGTGGCGAGCATGCTCAGCGCGGGGGGCAGGACGACCGGCCCGGTGTAGTCGCCGACCGCCATCGCCACCGGCCACAGCGGGGCCAGTGCGAGCAGGAGGCCCGTGGCCGCACGGGGCGCCCGGCGCCGCCACAGCAGCGCGACCGCCTGTGCCGCGGCCAGCAGCGCGAAGAGCGCGCCGGCGGACACCTGTGACCCGTTCGGCGCCTCCTCCGCCTTGATGACCAGTACGGGAAGGAGCGGTTGCAGGACGAGGCCGGCCGCGGCCGTCACCTGAGCGAGCCGGTAGCCGCGCGGGACGGACCGCTTCACCGGGTCCGCGGTCCGGCCGGGCAGGACGGCACACACCTCCCAGCCGCCGTCCGCTGTCGGGCCGCTGGTCAGTGTTCCTCCCGCCTCCCGCGCCCGGGACCGCAGGAAGGCCGTGCCCCGTCCTCCGCCGAGGCCCGCGCCGTGCGCCGTCGCCCCGGCCGGTGGTGCCGAGCTCGTGACCACGACGTCCGTACGCGTGTCGCCGTACCGGCACCGCACCCGCGTGTGCGCGCCGGGGGCGTGCCGGGCCACGTTGGTCAGCGCCTCGCGCACGATGCCGAAAGCCGCGTCGGCGACGGAGCCGTCCGGCAAGGGGTCCGTCTCGTGGTCCACTTGCTGGCCGAGCCGCCGGAACCCCTCGACCAGGTCCCGCAACCGGTCCTCCGGAGACGGCAGTTCCTCCCGGGAGGGCGACGGGGCCCGTACCGCGCCGAGCGCGCGGGTCACCTCGTGGCCGGTGTCGACGGCGAACCGAAGTGCCTCGTCGGCCAGCTCGGGGCGGGTCTCGCGCAGTCCGAGCGCCGCGCCCGCCGTGACCACGACAGCCGTCAGGTGGTGGGCGCTGACGTCGTGCAGCTCCCTTTCCATGCGGCGTCGTTCGGCTGCCGGAAGACGATGGCGTTCGGACTCGGCGCGCTTCAGCAGTTGTTCGGCCGTCCGCCGTGCGTAACGGGCCCGCCGTACGAACAGGCCGGTGCCGCACGCGGTGGCGTACAGCAGGGCGGTGAGGACGAGGTCGAGCCCGTCCTGGGCGCTGAGCCCGTGCAGGCTGATCATGTGCAGGAACTGCCAGGCGGCGAGCGCCACCGTGCACGTCACCGAGGTGAAGGCGTCGCGTTCGGTCGCCACGGTGAACAGCACCAGTGCGACACCCGCGGTCCCGAGTACCGCCATCGCCCCGACGGGCAGCGGTCCGGCACCCAGCGCACAGGCGGCGGCGACCAGGACGAGGGTGGTCACCGGTCGGGTACGGCGCAGGGTGAGGGCGGCCGTCACCGGTCCGGCGGCCAGGACCGCCACGAGGAGATCGGACGCGGGCGGGACGGCCCCGCGCACCAGCTCCGCTCCCGGCCACACCACGGCCTGGGCACAGATCAGCAGGACCGGGAGCAGCCGGTCGTCGGTTCGCTTCATGAGGCGCCAAGGCTATGTCCGCAGGTGGGCGGCCCGACTCCGGCTGGAGGCGGATCCTCTTCTCTTACCTGGGTTGCAGGCGCGGCGCCGCCCGCCCGGTGGAGACGCCGAAGCCCTCCTCCGTCTCAGGTTCCACACGGCAGTCGTCCCTCGGCCCGAGGACCGGGGGCACCCCCGGCCATAGTCTCGATCACATCGGGAAAGCAGCCCGCCACCGGCTCGACCAGCGGTTTCGGTCAGCGGTTTCGGTCAGCGGTTTCGGTCAGTGGATCCCATCCGGCGCACCACTTTCCCGCTGCCCGGTCCGACAGGTGCGACCTCACCTGCTCCTGCACCGCCATCCGAGCGAGTTCCAACGAACTCGCCTACATCCAGGGGGATTTACCATGACCAAGCGTGTTCTCATCGGGTCCGTCGCCGGTGCCGTCCTCGTCGGCGGAGCCGCCGCCGGCCTCGCCGCGGCCTCGGCGCCCGAGAAGCCGTCCCTGAAGAACAGCTCGGCCGACCACACCGCTGCGTCCGGTGATAGCGCGGGCACGTTCACCTTCGTCACGGACGTGAGGGACGACTCGGGCGTCGAGAACCTCAACGTCCTGGCGTGGCCCACGGCTTCGAAGCTGGACCCGACCGAGGCGGAGCTCCGCGAGGTGGACACCGCCACGTGCCGGAGCACTTCGGCCGAGACCTCCCGCTGCACCTACACCCTGAAGGTCACCGAGAAGGAGGAGGCGGAGCTCGACGCGGGCACCTGGCAGGTCTCGGTACTGGCGACGGCCAAGGACGGGGACACCCTGTTCGTGCCCTCCGCCGCCACCTTCGACATCAAGCGCTGACCCGCCGCACCGCGGCCCCGTGGGCCCCGCCGGACGGAACCGCCGTCCCGGACGGCGGACGGCGGGGCCCTTCGCGCTCAGTCCAGGACGTGTCGCAGGTAGGAGCGCGGGTCGGCCAGGTAGCGGCGCCAGTGCTCGACCAGGGCGAGTTCGCCCCAGGCCGTCCGGCGCATGCCGTGGTCGCCGACCTCGACGATGTCCGCGCCGGGCAGGGCGGTCAGCAGCGGAGAGTGCGTGGCGCAGACGACCTGGCCGCCGCGCTTCACCAACTGGTCGATGTGGCCGAGCAGTTCCAGGCACGACGTGAACGACAGCGCCGCCTCCGGCTCGTCCATCACGTACAGGCCGGGATGGAGGAACTTTCCCCGGAACGCCGCGAGGAAGCCCTCGCCGTGGCTGACCGAATCCGGTGCGAACCCTTCCCGGTCCAGCGCGTCCAGCGCCGTCTCGGCACGCAGGAAGAAACCCTTGCGGGCACGCCAGCTGCCCAGCATGTGGCGCCCGCGCGGCGCCGCGTCGAAGCGGATCCGCTCGCCCAGCACCGACTTCGGGCGGTGAGTGGCATAGCGCCAGTCGTGCGAACCGCCCCAGGAGTCCAGACCGAAGCCTTCGGCGAGGGCCTCGACCAGTGTCGACTTGCCCGAGCCGTTCTCGCCGACCAGATAGGTCACCGGCGCGGTGAGGCGCAGACCGTCCGCCACGAGCCCTCGCACGCAGGGCACGGACCAGGGCCATTTCCCCTCGTCCCCGTCGGACGAGACACCAGATACGTACGCACGTTCGACAATCACACTCCGAGTTTCCCATGGAGCCGGGAGTAGTGGACCGTGGACGACGGTAGCAAGCGGCGTCCGCAGGCCCATACTGGTGACAATGACAAAGCCACTTGCACCGAAGCGCATTCTGCCCACCAGCCCCTTCAAAGCCCCGGTCGCACCTCCGCCCAAGCACTTCACCGTGGGCGACCAGGTCACGCACGACATGTACGGTCTCGGCCGGGTGATCGGCATCGAGGACGGAATCGCGGCACTCGTGGATTTCGGTTCGGCGCAGCAGCGGATCCTGAGCCCGTACGCCAAGATGAGCAAGCTGTAGCAGGACCAGCCGCACCCGTAGCCGCAGCCGGAGCCGAAGGTGCCGCTGCGATCTGCGTCACAGTCTTCACCGCGGCTCCAGGACCGCCGGGCCCGGTCACCACATGCCAGACCCATTCACGGCCCCGCACCGAATCGGAGACCTCCCATCGAACCGACCTCGCTGTTCTCCGCCCCGGAAGGGGCACCGCGCCGGACCACCGCGGCATCGCCACCTCCGGCGGCGGACCCCTTCCAGGCCCCGGACTTCGGGGAGGACGAGACCTTCCCGTTCGAGGATGCGGGGACGTCGCCCTTCCCCGACCAGAACACGGGTGCGCCCCGCCGCAGGGCACGCTAGGACCTGGGGCGAGCGTGACGCCTGCCGTGCGACGCCCGGCAGGCACTCCCGCCGCACCGGACGAGAGCCCGGGTACGCCCGCCCGGTACGAGGGCTTCCGGACGGCACGCCCCGAGCACGCTCCCCCGAGCTCTCGGCTTCGCTCGAGCAGGCGGACCCACGTGACGCCGCGCGGACGCCCTGCGGACGACGACGCCACTCTCGCCGCAGGCCCTGGCCCGCGGCCGCGTGAACAGGCACGACAGGACCCCGGACCGCCGAGCGGCCGCCGGGGTCCTCGGCATCTCCCTGCCGCACGCGGGGCGTCAGCGCGGCCCGGTGGCCCCGATGCGCCGGCGGAGGCCGGCGAGCACGGTGCGCACCGCGCCTCCCGCGCACGTTCCACGACCGCCGTACGGCCTCGGCGAGGGCGGCCCCACACCCGCTCCCGAGCCCGCGGGCGCCCCCGGCCCGGACTCGACTCGGCAGTCACCACCGCAGCCACCGCCGCCGCACACGAAGAAACCGACGGGCGTCCGGTCCCTGCTGCTCAGGGTTCGATGCGCACGGAATGGGACTCGGTCACCTGGTCCACCTCCGAGACCCTGATCGTCGCCTTCATCGTCCAGGTGCCCGGCAGGGGGAGGGTGAGGTCGCTGGTGGCCCAGTAGCCGCCGCGGTCGGTCAGGCCCGCGTCGATCGGGCCGATGTCCTTCTCGGCGAGGGTGAAGGAGAGGCGGAGTTCCGGGACCGAGTCCAGGGCGCCGGCGGAGTCGAACGCCACCGCCTGGATGCCGTTCTCGCCCACCCGGCCCGGGTCCAGGGTGATCTGCACGTCGCCCTTCCCGCCGGGGACGTCGATGGCGTACGGGATCGTGACCACCGTCGCCGCGGGCAGTCCGGCGACCGGGGCCGCCCCCGCCTCCGTCGCTGCCGCCTCGGCCTCGGCCCGGGACGGGAGGGTACCGGTCAGCACCGTCGTGACCAGCAGCACCACGACCGCCACCGCCGCTTCCACCAGCACGGAGACGCGCAGGGCGCGGCGGTGGCGGTCGAGGGGCGGGTCGTCGGGGCCGGGCACCTCGGACGGGCCCGGAGCGGGCGGGCGGGGACCCGGAGGGCCGTCGTCCGGGGTGGGCCCTGCGGGGGCGGTGGGCTGCGTGGGGGCGTCCGGCGACGGCTTGTCCGGGGCGGCGGAGGCCACCAGTTCCGGGGTCCGTTCCCGCACGGCCGCCGAGGCCCTTCCCGCGGACTTCTCCGTATCCGCATCCGCTGCTGTATCCGCGGCTGCGGCTGTATCCGCGGCTGCCGAAGCCGCCGTCGCCAGGCGGAGCGTCAGGCGGCGGGACAGGCCCGCCGCCAGCAGCAGTGCGGCCGTCGTCACGAGCTTGACGGTCAGGGTCCTCCCGTACGACGAGTCCGCGAGCGCCGACCAGGAGCCGAGGCCCCGCCAGGACTGGTAGACGCCGGTGACGACGAGGACCGTCACCGAGAGGAAGGCGAGGCGGGAGAAGCGGGTGACCGCGGCGACGGGCGGCGGGGTGCCGGCGCGGAACAGGACGATGAGCAGGGCCGTGAGGCCGCCGAGCCAGCAGGCCGTCGCCAGCAGGTGCAGTACGGACGACGTCATCGCCAGCGGGACCTGGATACCGGCCGAGGCGTGCTCGGCCGACGCCCACGTCAACGCGAGGGCGACGGCCAGGGCGGTGCCCGCGGCGAGCCGGGCCGGCGGTGTCCGGTCGTCCGGCCCCCCGTGGCCCCGCCGCGGCAGGGGCGGGCGGCGCAGGCGCAGGAGGAGCGCCGCCGTCAGCACCAGCAGGGCGGCCCGGGCCAGCAGCGCGATGCCCGGCCGCTCGGTGAGGACGCCGGTGAAGGCCGCGAGGTCGAACGCGGTCGCCGGGGACGTGCCGTTCTCGTACGGGGCCCGCAGGACGAGGAGGACCACGGTGGACGTCGACAGCGTCCACCAGCCCGTGACGAGCGGCATCCGCAGCGGGGCGGTGTCCGGCGGCCGGCACAGGGCCGCGAACGCCACCGTACCGATGAGCAGCGCGGCGGCGATGTACGCGAGATAACGGCCGGTGTCGTAGAGGCTCGCGGTGACCGGGTGCTCCGCCGGGGGCGCGGGTACCGCGGCTGCGGTGGGCGAGGGTTCGCCGATGGAGAAAGTGAAGGCGCCGGAGACGGGATGGCTGTCCGCGGAGACCACCCGCCAGGCGACCGTGTAGGTGCCGTCGTCGAGCCCGTCGGGCAGGCCGACGCGCGCGGTGTCGGACCTGCCGTCGGCGTGCTCCGGCTCGCCCAGCGGCACCCGGTGGTTGTCGGGGCTGTAGATCCGGAAGGAGTCGTCGAGCAGGGCGACGGACTCCGTGAAGGCCAGGGTGACGTGCCGGGGGGCGGACCGGACGACGCTTCCGTCCTCGGGGTCGGCCCCGCGGAGCGCCGCGTGGGCGCTCGCCGGGCCCGCACTGCCGAGCAGGAGCAGCACCAGCACGGTGCCCAGCAGCACCAGCCCCTGAAGTCGCCGGGTCCCGGAGCTCGTCGCTCCGCGGCCCGTCGCCCCGGGTCCCGCACCCCGTCCGACACCGCCCGCCGCCCCACCGCGCCGTCGCTGCACGTCGTTCCCACCTCCCGGCCATCCGGCAATCCGGCCTCAGGTGGGTACGGGCGTCAGGCGCGAAATGCTCACCACCCGGCGGAACGGCGGTCCGCCGGGCCGGCCCGCGTCACCTGTCGCCGAAGGCCGCCTCCCGGGTGAGGAAGGCGAGTCGGGCCTTCTTCTCCGGCAGGTACACGTCCGGCAGGTCGATCTCGGGCAGGACGACCTCGGGGCCGGCCGTGAAACCCTGCCGCAGGAAGCGGGCGACCGCCTTCCCGTTGGCCACGTCCGGGTCGACCACCACGCGCCTGCGGTCCAGGCCCAGCAGGACGAACCCCATGAGCACGGCCACCAGCCCGGCGGTCCACCCGGAACGCGCCCCCTCCGGGCCGGCCGGAGCGAGCAGCAGGTGGACGCCGATGTCGCCGGGCTCGACGGGGTAGCAGTCGCCGACCCGGTCGGCCTCCGGCTCGTACGTCTGGAGCAGCGCGGCCGGTTCACCGTCCTTGACGACGAGGTACGCGTGATGGGTGTCGAGCGTGCCCATATGGGCGTAGATCTCGGCCACCTGCTGCTCGGTGAGGCCGTTCATGCCCCAGAAGAAGGCCCGTTCGCCGCTCACCCAGTGGTGCAGTACGGGCGCGTCCGCCGACGGGTCGAGCGGCAGCACGCGTACGGAGCCGAAGCCGTCGGCCACGTGCTCGTGAACGGCCACCCGGGAGGCGTACGGGTCGGACGGGGCGGGCGGGGCGGACGGGTCGGACGGGTCAGACATCGGTCTCCTCCTGAAGCTCACCGGTCTCCTCGCGCTCTTCCTCTTCGCGCTCTTCGTGCTCCCCGGCCTGTCCGGTCTCTCCCTGCGGGGTCCGGACCACGTCCTCCCTGCGGAGCCCGTCCCAGTCGGTGACGACCGGAACCAGGTCCCCCGCGAGCCACAGCGGCAGCTGGTCGCGGTGGTGGGGCGAGCCGGGGACACCCGAGGCACCGAGCGGCACCACCCAGCGGCTGTCCTCGCGGCGGGCCAGGTCCCAGACGTAACGGGCGGCCGGACCACGCGCCGAGAGGTCGGTGAGACCGGGTACGGAGGAGGTGCA
Source organism: Streptomyces sp. NEAU-W12 (assembly GCF_026242095.1). NCBI lineage: Bacteria > Bacillati > Actinomycetota > Actinomycetes > Kitasatosporales > Streptomycetaceae > Streptomyces > Streptomyces sp. NEAU-W12. The sequence continues at coordinate 364,834 of NZ_JAPJDM010000001.1, read as the reverse complement.
CAGCACGCAGTCGTGGTCGCCGGAGAGCGCGGGTTCGTCGTACGGCGCCGTGGGCGGCAGGGCCCGCCAGGGCGCCAGCCGGTGGGTGTCGCCCCAGGTGCCGCTCGGGGCACCGGCCGGGTGCCGGGCGGCCACCTCCTCCAGCGCCGCGCGTACCGCCGCCGGCCGGTCGATGCCGTACAGCTCCTTCGCGTTCAGGAGGTGTTCGAGCGCGTAGCCGATCCGCGGTACCAGCGCGAGCCAGGGCTGGAACACCTCCGGGTAGGCCGGGGGCGAGGTCAGCCCGGCGAACACGGGGTGCGCCGCCAACCGCCGTACGAGCGCGCCGCGCACCGCCGCGTACAGCGCCGCACCGGCGCTGTCCGCGTCCATGTGCCGGTCCCAGGCCAGCAGCCGGTCGCGCAGGCCGGCCGCCGCACCGGTCAGGCCGTCGAGGGCGGCGGCGTGATCGAGGAGGGCGGCGGCGGAGGCGAGGTGGGTGTCCGTGTGGAGGGCGGGCATCCCGGCGGCCGACCAGCGGTCCCGCCGTGCGAGCAGCGCGGCGATACGGTCGGCGCGGTGCGGCGCGGCGAACTCGACGCCGAGTGGGGCCGCCGGGCCGCGCTGGTTCGCCATCACGGCGACGCCGTCGGCCAGTCCGGCGCGCGGCGACTCGTGCCAGCCGTCCCAGTCGTGGCCGGGCTCCCACGCCGGTACCGGACGGATCCGGTTGGCCTCGGCCCGGACCGGCACCCGGCCGGCCACCCGGTGCAGGGTGCCGCCCCCGGTGTCGGCGGCCTGGACCACGTTGACCGGCTCGGCCCACAGGTCGACGGCCCGGTCCACGTCGGCGACCCGGCGGGCCCGCAGCAGCGGCAGCAGGGCACTGAAGCCCAGGTCGCCGGTGACGCGGGGCGGGTAGCGCAGGGCGACGGCGACCGGGGGCGCGCCGGGCTCGGGCACCCCGTCGTCGAGGCCCTCGGGGCCGCCGATGACCACCGGCCCCCGGGCGGTCTCGATCACCTCGACCCCGACCGGGTCCTCGCCGGCGACCTCGATGGTCTCGGTGTGCCGGGCGGCCCGGTGCCAGACGCCGTCCGGACCGAGCGCCTCCACACTCGTGCCGGTGCGGCGCAACCGCTCCCGGTAGAGGTCCTGGTAGTCGGCCATGGCGTTGGTGATCGCCCAGGCGACCGTGCCGGTGTGGCCGAAGTGGGCGATGCCGGGGACGCCGGGCACGGCGAGGCCGACGACGTCGAACTCCGGGCAGGACAGGTGGATCTGCTGGTAGACGCCGGGGTCCTCGATGAAGCGGTGCGGGTCCCCCGCGATCACCGCCTGCCCGGTCACCGTCCGCTCCCCGGCGACCAGCCAGCCGTTGCTTCCGCAGGTGCCGGGGCCGTCGGCGGCGAACAGTCCCACGGCGTCCGGCCCGAGCCGCTCCACGACCTGCTCGCGCCAGAGCTTCGCGGGGAACCCGGCGAACAGGACGTGCGCGGCGAGCCAGACCGCGAGCGGCGTCCAGGGCTCCCAACGGCCGGGCGCGAGGGCCACACGGGCGAACTCGGGGGCCGCGGAGTGGGGAGCACCCGGGGCCGCCGCCGCGGCCAGCCCTTCGTTGACCCCCTCCACGTACGCCCGGAGCCACCGCCCCGTCTCCGGGTCCCGCCGGTCCAGTGCGGCGAGGCAGCGGCGGGCCGTGTCGGCCAGGCGGACACGGCGGGCGAAACGGTCCCAGGGCAGTGCCTCGGGGCCGAGGAAGGACGCCGAGGTGCCCTGTGCCCTGTGTCGTTCGGTCTCCAGCTGCCAGGCCCGGTCGAGGGCGGTGACCCGGCCCTGGACACGGGCGAGTTCGACGGCGTCACCCGCGCGCAGATGCGGAATGCCCCAGGCGTCCCGGAAGATCTCGCCGGCCACGGTGGCCCCCCTTCGCTTTAGGTTAGGCTCTCCTAAGTAAACCGTGACGGAATCGTACGCGAGAGGCGAACGGACGATGGGGCAGGGGCGGGGCTGGGAGGGCGCGGTCCTCAAACTGATGCGCGCCAAGGACTTCGAGTTCACGGTGACGCGTGCCGAGGACGTCACCCCCGACTACCGGCGGCTGCGCTTCACCGACGGGGGCATGCTCGCCGCGACCGGCGTCCACCCGACGATGTGGGTGCGGCTGTGGTTCGACAACGCGGGCACACCGCACCAGCGTGCGTACACCCTCGTCGACCCCGACCCGGCGGCCGGCACCTTCGGCCTGGAGTTCGCCCTGCACGAGGGGTGCGCCAGCGACTGGGCGCGGGCGGCGAAGCCCGGTGACACCATCGAGGCGACCGTGCAGGGCACGGGCTTCGACGCGCCCCGCCCCGCCCCCTCGCACGTCTTCGCGGTGGGCGACCCGGCCTCCCTCCCGGCGATCAACTCCCTGCTGGGCGCCCTGGGATCCGCACCGGCGACCATCTGGTTCGAGGGCACCCTGGACGGGCTGCCCTGCCTCGCCGACCCGGAGCGGCACGAGGTGCGCGAGGTCCCGCGCCTCGGCTCCGGCACCCACCTCGTCGAACGGGTCCGGGCGGACCTGCCCGGGTTGCTGCGGGCCCACCCCGACCCGTACGTCTGGGTCGCCTGCGACACCGCCACCACCCGGACGCTGTCGGCGTTCCTGCGCAAGGAACTGGGCGTACCCAAGCAGCGGATGCACGCCCTGGGGTACTGGCGCGCGGACCGACCGCACCCGAATTCGGACAGACGAGCCCCCTTTGCCTGAAATGGTTCAAGATCTGTACGCACTTGCCCGTGCCGCCGCAGCCAGGAGGCTGCGCCCGGAACGTCCGGGCCGGTAGGCTTCCCGTGTGATCTTCAAGCGCATCGGAAACGGCCGGCCGTACCCCGACCACGGCCGGGAAAGCACCCGGTCGTGGGCGGACGTCGCGCCGCGCCCGGTCCGCCTCGATCAGCTCGTCACGACGAAGCAGCAGCTCGACCTCGAGACCCTCCTCGCCGAGGACTCGACCTTCTACGGCGACCTCTTCGCGCACGTCGTGAAATGGCAGGGCGATCTGTACCTGGAGGACGGGCTGCACCGCGCGGTACGGGCGGCGCTCCAGCAGCGCCAGGTGCTGCACGCCCGCGTCCTCGAACTGGACTGACACCCCCGCCCGCGGCCTGCGGCCCGGACGCATGTCGCCGGACGCCGTGTCAGCAGGACGCATGTCAGCAGTACGCCAGCACGTCGGCGGGGCCCTTCGCCCCTGCCGGACGCACCCCTGCGGACACGCGCTTTGACCCTTTCGGGGTGGGCTGCGCCCTATCGGATGATCACCTGGTAGGCATAGTCGTCGGAGCGCATTACGCTGCGCCCATGAGCATGCTGACTCCTCCCGGCATGGGCGGCCAGTACCGGATCCGGGGTGACAAGTACCCGCGGATGCGCCGACCCCGACGCCACGGCAGGCTCGTCGTCCTGGCCATCACCTCCGTCACGGCGCTCGGCGTGGCCGGCTGGGGCACGCTGCAGCTCTTCGACGTCTTCACCGGGGGCGGCAACCCCGCCTCCGCGGTCGGCGTCAAGGCGGGCTGCACCACCGGGGCGAGCCCCTCGCCCCGCCCGAGCCCCAGTGCCGCGCTGCCCGAACCCGACCGGATCACGGTCAACGTCCTCAACGCCACGACCAGGTCCGGCCTGGCCAAGAAGACCGCCGACGAGCTGGAGAAACGCGGTTTCAAGATCGGCGACGTCGGCAACGCGGCCAAGGAGTACGACAAGAAGGTCAAGGGCAGCGGAGTGCTCCTCGGCCCCGCGTCCGCTCTCAGGACCACGCTGCCGGTGCTCGGCACCCAGCTCGCCGACGCCGAACGCCGCACCGAGGCATCCCGCAAGGGCGGCGAGATCGACCTGATCATCGGCGACGCCTTCACCCGGCTGACGGCCGAGGCGGACGCCGGCCGCGCCCTCGCCGCGCTGAACGCCCCCGAGCCCGCACCCACCACGAAGAAGAGCTGCTGACCCTGAGGCAGGGGCAGGGGCAGGGGCAGGGGCAGGGGCAGGGGCAGAGGGCAGGAAGAAGCACAAGCACACAGAAGCGGGGGGGGGGGGGCGGGGGGGGCCCCCCCCCCCCCCCCCCCGCCCCCCCCCCCCCCGGGCCGCCCCCCCCCCCCCCCCCCCCCCGCTTCGTACCGGCCCCGGTATCGCCCGGGTACGGCTCCGTACCGGCTGCGTACCGGCGACGGACGGGCCTGCTCGGCTACTCGGCCGCCCCGTACATCCGGTCCCCCGCGTCGCCGAGGCCCGGCACGATGTAACCGTGCTCGTTGAGGCGCTCGTCGACCGACGCCGTCACGACGGTCACCGGGGTGCCGGCCAGCTCGCGCTCCATGACCTCGACGCCCTCCGGCGCGGCCAGCAGCACCACGGCGGTCACATCGTCCGCGCCCCGCTTGATCAGCTCCTGGATCGCGGCGACCAGCGTGCCGCCGGTGGCGAGCATCGGGTCCAGCACGTACACCTGACGCCCGGAGAGGTCCTCCGGCATCCGGGTGGCGTACGTCGAGGCCTGCAGCGTCTCCTCGTTGCGGATCATGCCGAGGAAGCCCACCTCGGCGGTCGGCAGCAGCCGGACCATGCCGTCCAGCATGCCGAGGCCGGCCCGCAGGATCGGCACCACCAGCGGGCGCGGGTGGGAGAGCTTGACACCCGTGGTCCGCTCCACCGGCGTGTGGATGTCGACCTGCTCGGTGCGCACGTCGCGCGTGGCCTCGTAGGCGAGGAGGGTGACCAGTTCGTCGGCGAGACGGCGGAAGGTCGCGGAGTCGGTGCGCTGGTCGCGCAGCGTGGTGAGCTTGTGTGCGACCAGGGGGTGGTCGACGACGTGGAGACGCATGTCCCCACACTAACCGGGCGGGGACGGGCCCGGTTCCCCCGCACACGGCAGGCCCCGCGGTCCGCCACCGCTCCTTCGATGGCGTCAAACCGCTCGTCCGGGGGAAGGTGGCAGGGACGGACTGGGGTGATGAAGCAATGCCTGAGCGGAATTCCCGAGATGAGCCGTCGGTACGGAAGACACCCGGCGGCCCGCGCGATGAGGTCGGCGAGCGCCGGGGCGGCCGCCCGCCGGAGGTGTCCGGCGTCTCCGGGGTGCCCGGCATGACCGGACCACCCGGGGCTGACGAGACGGACGCCGAGCGGCGGCGGCGCCGCGCCCGGTTCCTGCGCGAACTCGCCGAGGCCAGAGAACTGCGTGACCGGGTCCAGCCGCGCCGCGCCAAGGCGGCCCGGCTGCGGCACGCGATGCGCATGCGGACCTTCCGCTGGTAGGAATCCCCTGGCGGTCCCGGAACGGGGCGCCCCCGGTGGGCGAGGCACCGCGGACACGACGGAAACAGGCCCGGCTGCGGGAAGACCGCGGCCCATGCGGGTGTTTGCCGGGTGGCCGTACCAGGACGGCAGTCCGAGCCGCGTACGATCCGCTGTGACGACGGCGGGCGCGCCGACGGGTCCCGGGCAGGTTCCGGGGGAATACTCGGCGGCGCGGGTCAAAACTGCCGGACACAGGGAGCCGAAGACGTCCCCTGTCGGCCTTGTTTCTGCCACGATTCCGAGTGGGCGGGGCTCATGGAGCACTCCTCGTCCACACACCTCCGCCGGGGGGAACCCCAACCGGCACGCCTAAGACCAGTGGGAGAGTCACGGTGTACTTCGCCGCACTGCTCGCGCGCACCGAAGACGGGTGGGAAGCGAGCGACACGGAGCTCGACGATGTGGAGACTCTGTCGGATCTGGCCGATCTGGCCCGGGAAGCCGCCCCCGACGAGGACACGGTGCTCGTGCTGATCGAGCAGGAGGACGGCTGGTTCGGCGTCGTCCGCGTGGACGGCGAGGACGACCCTCGCATCTACGTGTCCGACGCCGCGGCCGCCGCCCGCAGCAGCTACGGCGAGATCCTGCTCACCGACGAGCTGCTCGGCCGGGAACCGGGGGACGACGGCCCCGACCTGGACACTCTCGACCTCGACGGCACGGAGGACGGTGAACCGGACGACGCCGCCGACGACGAGGACGTCGCGGCGGACACCGGTCCCGCCGACTCCGTGCCGCACGGGCCGGTCGGCGACGCCCTGGTCCTGGACGACCTGGGGGTGAGCGAGAAGGACCTGCGCTCGCTGTCCGGGGACGCCCTGGGCACGATCGCCGAGGTCCTGGGCGTCGCCGAGGTCCTGGAGACCGTCCGCTGACCGGGCCCGCCCCACCCGATCCGGTGCGCGCCCCATGGCGGGCCGCGATGCGGCTCGCCCTGGCCGAGGCCGAGCGGGCCGACCGGAGCGGGGACGTCCCCGTCGGCGCCGTCGTCCTGGCGCCGGACGGCAGCACCGTGCTGGCCTCCGGGCACAACGAGCGCGAGGCCGGCCGCGATCCCACCGCGCACGCGGAGCTGCTCGTCCTGCGGCGGGCCGCCGCGGCGCTCGGACAGTGGCGGCTGACCGGCTGCACCCTCGTGGTGACGCTGGAACCCTGCACGATGTGCGCGGGCGCCGTCCAGCAGTCCCGGGTCGACCGGATCGTCTACGGCGCCCGGGACGAGAAGGCGGGCGCGGTCGGCTCCCTCTGGGACGTCGTCCGCGACCGGCGGCTCAACCACCGGCCCGAGGTCGTCGAAGGGGTGCTCGCCGAGGAGTGCGCGCACCTGCTCACGGCGTTCTTCCGGGACCGCTGACGGCGGGGCCGCCGCATCCCGCACACCGATTTCAAACCACTGCGCCGCGTGCTGTAGGGTCTCTCTCGGTAGCGTGTCCGAGCGGCCGAAGGAGCTCGCCTCGAAAGCGAGTGTGGCGCAAGTCACCGAGGGTTCAAATCCCTCCGCTACCGCCGGTGAAGGGCCTCGTCGTCGGACGGGGCCCTTCGTGCGATCATGGGCCCGCTCGGCACGCAGGGGTGGCGCCGGTGCACCACGGTGGCACCGGGGCGCAACAGTGACAGGGGAGGGCCGCGATGGCGGTGAACGCGAAGAAGGTCGCCGTCTACGTCCTCGTGGTCTTCGCGCTGTACGTGATCATCACGGATCCGGCGAAGGCGGCGGACTACGTCCAGATAGCGTTCGAGGGCATATCCGACGCCGCGACCGCCGTCGGTGACTTCATGACATGGATCGCCGGCGGAGGAGACCGATGATCCGCCACCTGGTCCTGTTCAGGCTGAACGAGGGCGTGGAGCGCGACGACCCGCGCGTCGTCGCGGGCGTGGAGGCGTTCCGCTCCCTCGAGGGCAGGATCCCGGAGATCCGCTTCTGGGAGTGCGCCTGGAACATCAGCGACCGGCCCATCGCCTACGACTTCGCCATCAACTCGGCGTTCGACGACGCCGACGCGCTGCGCCGGTACGTGGAGCACCCGGAGCACCGGGCGGGCGTCGGCCTGTGGCGCGAGTTCGCCACCTGGGTGATCGCCGACTACGAGTTCTGAGCCTTCGCCCCCGCAGCCCCCTGTCGCGACGACGGGGGGCTTTCCCGCGTTCCCGGCGCTCCTCTCCCCCAACACGGAATATGCGGTGCTTGCACACGGTGAGCATGTCTTGTGATGCTATGACCGCTTTTGACGGATGAGTTGACCGATGAAGAGGTGGCGTTGACCGTGTCGGCCAGTACCGCGCCGCCCCAGGACCAGGTGTCCGCCCTGACTCCGGCTCCGGCCCAGTCCCCGGACACCCCGGGCACCCCGGACACGTCCGCCGCCCCTCCTGTCCCCCTCGCCACTCCTCCCGGCACTCCACCGCCCGCCACCGCCCCGTCACCCGCCAAACGACGCGGGGCGGACACCCGGGCACTGACCCAGGTGCTCTTCGGCCAGCTCAAGAACCTCCAGCCGGGCACGCCGGAGCACTCCCGCGTACGCGCCGCGCTCATCGAGGCCAACCTGCCACTCGTGCGCTACGCGGCCGCCCGCTTCCGCTCCCGCAACGAGCCGATGGAGGACGTGGTCCAGGTCGGCACCATCGGGCTCATCAACGCCATCGACCGCTTCGACCCGGAGCGGGGCGTGCAGTTCCCGACGTTCGCGATGCCGACGGTGGTCGGCGAGATCAAGCGGTACTTCCGCGACAACGTCCGGACCGTCCACGTACCGCGCCGGCTGCACGAGCTGTGGGTACAGGTCAACAGCGCGACCGAGGACCTCACGACCGCCTTCGGGCGCTCCCCGACGACCGCCGAGATCGCCGAACGGCTGCGCATCACCGAGGAGGAGGTGCTCTCCTGCATCGAGGCCGGGCGGTCGTACCACGCCACCTCCCTGGAGGCCGCGCAGGAGGGCGACGGGCTCCCCGGGATCCTCGACCGGCTCGGCTACGAGGACCCGGCCCTGGACGGCGTCGAACACCGCGACCTCGTCCGGCACCTGCTCGTCCAGCTTCCCGAGCGGGAACAGCGGATCCTGCTGCTGCGGTACTACAGCAACCTCACCCAGTCGCAGATCAGCGCCGAACTGGGCGTCTCCCAGATGCACGTGTCCCGGCTGCTCGCGCGCAGCTTCCAGCGACTGCGGTCCGCAAACAGGATCGACGCGTAACCCCCGAGAGCGAATCGCTCACCAGTACCCTTACGCGTGCTTCTGGCCTGAAACACCGCCAGACCCCTTGTTTCCAGGGCTGATTCGCAGGATCGATGTCGACATGTCACTACAGCGCGTTGCCGACATGTGACATTCTGCCGGAAGCGCGTTTGCCGAAGCCCCGGCTCCGGTATTCAGGTGAAGGCTGCGTTCCTCGGACGGGAACGCCGCCGCGACCGTCCCGCGACCCAAAGGGGGTGGCATGTCCGCAGACCAGGGCAGCTCGAAGGTGCTCACGCTCGCGGAGAGCGAGACAGCTCCCAATGCTCTCGACGTACTCGGCCCCATCGACGATGCTCCGGCCCTCGCGGCCGCGCCGGCTCCGGACCTTCCGGAGACAACCCTTCCGGACACGGCGGCGATCGACACCCGCACCCTGTCCCGCTCCCTGTTCCTGCGGCTCGCCGCACTCGACGAGAACAGTCCGGAGCGCGGCTACGTCCGGGACACCCTGATCGAGCTCAACCTCCCACTGGTGCGGTACGCGGCGGCCCGTTTCCGCTCGCGCAACGAGCCGATGGAGGACATCGTCCAGGTCGGCACCATCGGGCTGATCAAGGCGATCGACCGTTTCGACTGCGAACGGGGCGTGGAGTTCCCGACGTTCGCGATGCCGACGGTGGTCGGCGAGATCAAGCGCTTCTTCCGCGACACGTCGTGGTCGGTGCGGGTGCCGCGCCGGCTGCAGGAACTGCGCCTGGCGCTGACGAAGGCCGGCGACGAGCTCTCCCAGAAGCTCGACCGCTCCCCGACGGTCGCCGAACTCGCCGCGGTGCTGGGCGTGTCCGAGGAGGACGTCGTCGACGGACTCGCGGTCGGCAACGCGTACACGGCGTCCTCGCTGGACTCGCCGGCGCCCGAGGACGACGGCGGCGAGGGTTCGCTCGCGGACCGCCTCGGCTACGAGGACACGGCGCTGGAGGGCGTGGAGTACCGGGAGTCGCTCAAGCCCCTGCTGGCCAAGCTGCCGCCCCGGGAGCGGCGGATCATCATGCTGCGCTTCTTCGCCAACATGACGCAGTCACAGATCGGCGAGGAGGTCGGCATCTCCCAGATGCACGTCTCCCGGCTGCTCACCCGGACCCTGGCCCAGCTGCGCGAGGGTCTCATCGCGGACTGAGAGACACCGGTCGGGCCGGGACACACCGACCGCCGGCAGCCACTGACGCTCACCCTCGGGCGCCGGTCCACGGCCCCGCCGGTCACCGGACCGGACGCGGACCCGTGGCCGCCGGGGCGCCCCTCACGGGCGCAACGGCGGCCTCCGCGCGTCCTGCCGCCGGGTCAGCGCAGCGCCAGCCAGGCCACGGCCGCGACGATCGCCACGGCGACGACGACGCCGACGATCAGACCGATACGCGGACCGCCACCGCTCGTCGCGGCGGCCTGCTGCCCCTGAGGGGCGTCGTCGACGAACGCGCGGAACATCTGGGTGCTGCCGGCGGGGTCGTGGTTGCCCTGTGGGGCCTGGGAGTTAGCCATGGCCCGAGACACTAGCGAACCACGCGCGCAGGTCCCAAGCTGGGGCACCTCCCCAGCACCCGCGCGGGGCGAGGGCACGGGTGGACGGCGCGGGTCGATGGCACGGGGTGATCGCGATGGCGGTCGGAGCGTCCGGCCGGAGCGCCGAGCCAGTGGCGCGGAAGGGCCGACGATCCGACGATCCGCCCCACCTGCACGTTTACGAATCACGATGCTTGTCTTTGCCAAGTTTTGGGAGCTTGAACCTCGTTTTTATTTGCCTTCAGCAACCATCCACTTCTACCGTTGCCCTAAGCAACGATGGAGAGGTGTCATGGCCGAGCAGGCGCAGTACGACGAACTGGTACGGCAGTTCAGTGCCTTCGGCGCGGTGAAGCGGGAGTTGCGCCGGAGCATGTCGGCCGACTTCCACAGCGGCTCCGCCGCCGTGCTGACGGCCATCGGCCGCCACGGCGACATGCGTATGAGCAGGCTCGCCGAACTGCTCGCCGTCGATCTGTCGGTCACCAGCCGCCATGTCACCCATGTGGCCGAGCGCGGCTGGATCGAGCGCTCCCCCGACCCGGCCGACAAGCGCTCCCGCATCCTGCGCCTGACCCCCGCGGGCCAAGTCCAGCTCGACGCGTTGTTCCGACAGACCACCCACCTGCTCGCCGAGCGCCTGGACGACTGGTCCGACGACGAGATCGGCCTGCTCGCCCAGCTCATGTCCCGGCTCCGGGACAGCTTCAGCGACTGCCGGCCCACGCCCCGCGCGGCACCACCACCGAGCCCCGCACCACCGGCGCCTCACGCCCCGCAGGACAGCGGGACCACTGCACCACCCGTACACCCGTAAACGAGCAAGAGAAGGAAGTCCATGGCAACGACCACACCGACCGGTGTGCGGGCTCAGGCCGGGCACGGAGGAGTCTCCTCCGAAAGCGGCGCTCCGATGTCCCACCGGCAGATCCTGGAGGCGCTGTCGGGCCTGCTGCTCGGCATGTTCGCAGCGATCCTGTCCTCCACCATCGTCTCCAACGCCCTGCCCGAGATCATCACCGACCTCGGCGGCGGCCAGAGTGCCTACACCTGGGTCGTGACGGCGGCGCTGCTGTCGATGACGGCGTCCACCCCCCTGTGGGGCAAGCTGGCCGACCTGATCAGCAAGAAGACGCTGGTCCAGACGGCCCTGGTCGTCTTCATCGTGGGCTCCGTGATCGCCGGCACGGCACAGAACCCCGGCATGCTGATCACGGCCCGGGTCATCCAGGGTCTCGGCGCCGGTGGTCTGACCGCGCTGGCCCAGATCATCATGGCCGCGATGATCTCCCCCCGGGAGCGCGGCCGCTACTCCGGCTACCTGGGCTCGACCTTCGCCGTCGCGACCGTGGGCGGCCCGCTGATCGGCGGCGTGATCACCGACACCTCGTGGCTCGGCTGGCGCTGGTGCCTGTACGTCGGTGTGCCGTTCGCGCTGATCGCCCTGGTCCTGCTGCAGAAGACCCTGAAGCTGCCGGAGACCAGGCGCAAGGCGAAGGTCGACTGGCCCGGCGCCTTCTTCGTCACCGCGGCCGTCAGCCTGCTGCTCATCTGGGTCACCTTCGCCGACGACAAGTTCGCCTGGGTGTCCTGGCAGACGTACACGATGGTCGGCGGCGCGCTGCTGCTCACCCTGGTCTTCCTGTTCGTCGAGACGAAGGCCGCCGAGCCGATCATCCCGCTGCGGCTGTTCCGCAACCGCACCATCACGCTGGCCTCGGCCGCCTCGCTGTTCGTCGGTATCGCGATGTTCGCCGGAACCATCTACTTCAGCCAGTTCTTCCAGCTGGCCCGGAACGAGTCCCCGACGATGTCGGGTGTTCTGACCATCCCGATGATCGGCGGTCTGTTCGTCTCATCGACCGTCTCCGGCCTGATCATCACCCGGACCGGCAGGTGGAAGGCCTGGCTCGTCGTCGGCGGTGCGCTGCTGACCGCCGCTCTGGGGCTGCTGAGCTCCATACGCCACGACACCCCGTACTGGCACATCGGCGTCTTCATGGCGATCATGGGCCTCGGCGTCGGCATGATGATGCAGAACCTGGTGCTGTGCACGCAGAACCAGGTGGAACCGAGCGACCTCGGAGCCGCCAGCTCCGTCGTCACCTTCTTCCGGTCGCTCGGCGGCGCGGTGGGCGTCTCGGTGCTCGGCTCGGTCATGTCGACCCGGATCAGCCACTACGCCCAGGACACCATCGGCTCGCTGAGCCCGCAGGAGCAGGCCGCCGCCGCCCGGTCGGCGAACTCCGGCGAACTGCCGGACATGGACCTGCTGCCCGACGGCATCCGCACCTGGCTGGAGAGCGCCTACGGGCACGGCATCGCCGACATCTTCCTGTACGTCGCCCCGATCGCCTTCCTCGCCTTCCTGGTGACGCTGTTCATCAAGGAGGTCCCGCTGCGGACCTCGGGCGCGCTGGCCCAGGCCGCCGAGGCGCGCTCCGCCACGCCGGTCCCGGTGGCTGCCGGGACGACGGGCGGGGCCACCGGCAGGTCGGCAGCCACCGACACCGACACCGACACCGGCGACGCCGTCGAAGCCGCGAACGTCCCGAGCCGGTCCGGCTCCGGCTCCGGCTCCGGCAAGTAACCCGGGACCGGACGGCCCCTACGCCCCCGGCCCGCGGCGGCCGGCGCGCTCTCGGCGGGAGGCGCGCCCCGCCGCGGGCCGTTCCTCCTCGCCGCGGGTGAGGAGAACCCGTCAGCCCTAGGCTGGCGCCATGGCACCGAACATCGCGACGAACACCCGCGTCTCCCTCGACGAGCTGCTGGACTTCGTACGTCCCCGGCACCGCGCGATCCTGCTGACCCGGCGGGCCGACGGAAGCCCTCAGGGATCGCCGCTGACCTGCGGGGTCGACGACTCCGGCCGGATCGTGCTCTCCACCTATCCGGAGCGCGCCAAGACCCGCAATGCCAAGAGGGACACCCGGGTGAGCCTGATCGTCCTCAGTGACGACTGGAACGGACCCTGGGTACAGATCGACGGCGCCGCCGAGGTCGTCGACACGCCCGAGTCGGTGGAGCCGCTCGTGGAGTACTACCGGAACATCGCCGGTGAGCACCCCGACTGGGACGAGTACCGGGCGGCCATGGTCAAGCAGGGCAAGTCGATCATCCGGATCACCCCGGAGCGGTGGGGCCCGGTGGCGACGGGCGGCTTCCCGGCACGGCTGGTCGAAGCGGAGTAGCGAAAGGGCGGTGGCTCCCGGTGCCACCGCCCTCCGCCCGCCTGCCGGCGTCTGCCGGCGCCCGCTGGGCGAGCGTCAGCCGTCGGCCTTCCGGGTGAGGTCGTAGAAGGTGGCCGGGTCTGCCGTCACCTCCTCGGAGTCCTCCTCCGCCCAGGACGCGATCTGCGAAGAGGTACTGGAGTCACCGGAGTCGTCGTCTTCGCCCGTACCTCCGCCCGTACCGCCGCCCATGCCACCGCCGGCGACGAAGTAGTGGATCCTCCCTTCCGCCACGTACTGCTGGAACTGTGCGAGGGTCGGCGAGGGGTCGGTGCCGTTGAAGCCGCCGATCGCCGTCACGGGATCACCGGTCGCCAGTTGGTGGCTCGCGGCGTTCTGGGCGCCGGTGAGCGGCTCGGCCTCGGGCGTCGTGAACCCGTTCTCCTCCTTGGAGGTGCTGACGATCCCGTCGGTCACCCGGCCGTCCCCGACGGTCGCACCGATGGTGCCGATGCCCTGCGGGCCGACCACGACGAATTCGAGCGGGTCCCGGTCGTCCAGGTGCTGGGGCCGCGGGCCGCCGTCGTCGGGCCCGCCGACGGCACGCGTCGCCACCTCGTGCACCTGCCCGTCCAACTGCCCGTACAGGTGCGAGCGCAGGGCCAGCGTCGTCACCGTGCCGATGACCGTGCACACCACGGCGATCAGCACCACGGACGCGACGACGAGCCGGGTCCGGAGTGTGCGCGGTGTGCCCGCTCTCCGCCGTGGACGCGGCCGTCGCCGTCCGCTCACGACACCGCGGGCTTGATCAGGTACCCGGCGCCGCGCCGGGTGTGGATCATCGGCTCCCGGCCGGCGTCGATCTTCCGGCGCAGATACGAGATGTACAGCTCGACGACGTTCGCCTGCCCGCCGAAGTCGTAGGACCACACCCGGTCGAGGATCTGCGCCTTGCTGAGCACGCGCCGCGGATTGCGCATCAGGTAGCGCAACAGTTCGAACTCGGTGGCGGTGAGGTGGATGCCCACCCCGCCCCGGGTCACGTCGTGGCTGTCCTCGTCCAGCGTGAGGTCACCGACGACCAGCAGGGACTCGGACCGGCGGTCGGCGGCGCCGGAACGCCGGATCAGCCCGCGCAGCCGCGCGACGACCTCCTCCAGGCTGAACGGCTTGGTCACGTAGTCGTCGCCACCGGCGGTCAGGCCCGCGATACGGTCCTCGACCGCGTCCTTGGCGGTGAGGAACAGGACGGGCACGTCCTGGTGCTCACGGCGCAGCCGCCCGAGCACGGACAGCCCGTCCATGTCCGGCAGCATCATGTCCAGGACGACGGCATCGGGCCGGAACTCGCGCGCGGCCCGGACGGCGCCCCGGCCGTCCCCCTCGCTGCGGATCTGCCAGCCCTCGCAACGCAGGGCCATGGACAGCAGTTCGGTGATCGACTGCTCGTCGTCCACCACCAGTACGCGGACGGGGCTCCCGTCCGGCCTCAGCAGTTCGGTGCGCCCCTGGGGCGAGGTCGTGGTCATGCTCCACACCCTCGCGGGGACCTCTGAGAGCGCCCTTTCGCAAATCTGTGTTCTCCCTGAGAATCCCGGTGCGCGACGAGGGAGCGCGCGTTTCAGCCGGTGCTGTCGGCGAGGCCGGAACTGCCTCCGAGGCCGCCGGCGCGCCCGCGCCCTCTCCCTCCCCCGCTCCCGCTTCCGTTGTCGTTCTCCCGCAGGCCGGAGAGGCGGGCCGCGTTGTCGTGGCACACCACCCGCAGCCACGCCGGCCCGAGCCCGGCCGCAGGCACCGGTCCGCATCAGAACAACCCGTCCTGCACCCCCGCCCCCTCGCCGTCCCCCCTCGCCCCTCCGGCGCCCTTCGCCCCCTTCGGGTGCCTCACCGGAAGATCGAACGCCCGCCCCTCGCCCGGCACGAGCCCCCACCCACCCAGCAACCGCGTATCGAGCACCACGACGTCGGCCCGCTCCCCACCCGCCGGCACGACACGCAGATGCAGATCCGGGCCCGCCGCGGCCACCAGCTCCCCGCTCACCGCGCCCCCGGCGACCAGCTCGCTCACCTCCCCCAGCACGGCCGACGCCCCCGCCAGCCCGAACGCCCGCACGTGATCGACGGGCCGGAAAGGCTCCCGGGCCAGCGACTCGGGCCACCCGGGCAGAGCGCCCGCCCGGTCATGCAGCTCCGCAAGCTCGGCCGCGCGCTCCCCCTCCGTGTCCGGAAGCACCGCCCGCACCGCACGCTTGTCGGCGTACGGAATCCGGTCGGGCACCCGGAGCGCGGCGCTCAGCAGCGCCTCGGTGCGCCGGGCCGCCATCAGCGGCCCGGTCCCCAGCCAGCTGAAGCAGACCGCGCCCTGCTCCAGCAAACGCGCCGGGCCCCGGGCCACCCCGGTGATCCCGACCTTGACCGCCCCCGGCCCGAACCACGCCAGATACACCCGGTACGGCCGCGGATCGTCCGCAACGGTGTCGGCGGCCACGGAGTGCGCCCGGTCCAGCCGCGCGCACTCCTCGCAGCGCGCTCCCGTACTCCGCGCCGACACCACCGCGCCGAGCGGACACGTGTGCCCCCGCGCCCCGACACAGGTCCGTACGCTCCCCTCCTCGACCGCGAAGGCCACTCGTTTCCCCCAAGGCAGGGCGGTGCGCCGCCCGCCCTCCCACACCAGCACGGGACCGTCCGCCGACCAGCGCAGCCCCGAGCATCTCCATACCTGTGCCATCTCCGACGAGAGTAGGGGCGGGCACCGACAACGCCCCGCTTCCACTCCCAGTCCGTCCGCACCGAGGTGTCGAGGTGCCAAGCACCCCCCGTGGTGCGAACCTGGAGGAGGCGCCGTGCACCTCGGCGCCCGCTCGGGGCCCGCTCGGGGACAGCCGGAAGGGCGACACATGGCTAGCAATGTCGGCGGAACGCACCACCGGGCCGACTGGGAGTCGCGCAGTGCCTGGGCGACGAGCTGGACAGCGGCCGCGGCGGTACTGATGACCTTCGGCGGGATCATGGCGATCTTCCAGGGCATCGCGGCCATCGCCGAGGACGACGTCTTCGTCACCACCAGCAACTTCACCTACGCCTTCAGCCTGACCGGCTGGGGCTGGGTACACCTGATCCTCGGCGCCCTCGTCCTGGCCGCCGGGCTCGCCCTGTTCAGCGGGGCGGTCTGGGCCCGCGTCACGGGCATCGCGCTGGCCGGCATGAGCATGATCGCCAACTTCGTGTGGCTGCCCTACGCGCCGGTCTGGTCGATCGTCCTCATCGTCATCGACGGCTTCATCATCTGGGCCCTGTGCTCACCACGCCGCGAGACGGCGCCCCCGACCTAGGAACACCCCTCCGGGCATCCTCCCCACCCCATGGAAAACAGCGAGAAGAAACCCCCCACGGTATCGAGCAGGCTGTGGTGCCGGCTCGCCCAGACAGCCGGCGCGGCCGGTCTGGTCACCGCCTACTTCCTCCTCCCCCTCGACCATCTGGGCCCCCGCCGGCCCGGCCTGAGCTGGACCCTCTTCGGCCTGTCACTGGGGGTCATCGCCGCCCTGCTGCTCCAGCAGATCGGCCACGTCCTGCTCGGCCACCCGCACGCCCGGCCCGGACTGGTCATCCCCCTGCTGATGTGCCTGTCCATCCTGGTCTTCGCGACGACCTACCAGGCCCTGGCCCAGCGCCCCGGCGAACTCGTCGGCCTCGACACCCGCCTGGACGCCCTCTACTTCACGCTGGTCACCCTCGCCACCATCGGCTACGGCGACATCACTCCCCACGGCCAGGCGGCCCGCATGGTCGCCATCCTCCAGATCTTCTACACCTTCGTCTTCCTCACCGCGGCGGCCACCGCCCTGAGCCGCCAACTCCAGACCACGCTCCTCCGCCGCAGAGCCGACCACGAGCACACATCCTGATCCGCCCGGTCCCGCTCCCAGCACGCAAGAGCCCCGCCGGTTCAACCGGCGGGGCTCTTGTTCCTGTGCACTCGGCAGGATTCGAACCTGCAACCTTCTGATCCGTAGTCAGATGCTCTATCCGTTAAGCTACGAGTGCGTGTTTTTCAGTTTTCTCGCCGCTCCCGGCCCTCTGCGGGCTCGCTCGCGGCGACAGGAAGAACATTACATGACCGCCGCCGCCATGTGAAATCCGTTTGGCCCACCCCTTGTGGCCTGGGAAGACAGCAGTTCGGGCCGGGCGCACGACGAAGCCCCGGCCGGATGGGCCGGGGCTTCGCAATCGGTGCGGAGGCGGAGGGATTTGAACCCTCGATGGGCTTTAAGGCCCAAACCGCATTAGCAGTGCGGCGCCATAGACCGGACTAGGCGACGCCTCCGTGCACAACATCCCTCGCGCGAGCGCGGTTCAGTGGTGCGTGCCGATGATGACACAGTCCTGCGTGGTGTCACCAATCGCCCCCTACGGTACTAGGCGCGACGGCCGCAGAGCAAAGCTCCTCCGGCAAGCGCGTGGCGGGCGCGTCGTCGCCGTCACCGGGCAGGCCGGACCACGTGGAGGTCCCACAACGTTTCGGGGTGCGGCGGGCCGGGCCGTGGCCGGTGACGGGCGGCGGAGGCGTTACATCACCGTCACGTTACGTGCGACCTCGGTCTCATCCGGCGTCGCGAGCGCAACCCCAGCCCTTAGACTCCCTCGCGTGACACGTTGAGGGCCGGTCGGCAAGATGGCCCGACCGGTCGGCACGCAGCGGAACAGGAAGGAAGCGTCTCGTGAGCAGCAGGCCATCCCGAGGCACTGCTCGCCTCGCAGCCATACTGGACGCGCTTCCGGACGCCTTGGTGCTGGTCAACGCCAACGGGACGGTCGTCAACGCCAACAGCATCGCCCTCGAGGCCTTCGAGACCCCGGGCACGGCACTGGTGGGGCGCGGGCTGCTCGACCTGCTGCCCGAGTTCGACTCCAAGCTCATCCCCGGCTCCATGCGCCGGCCCGACCACATCGACCCGCGGGCCCGTACCAAGCCGACGCGGATGGTCGCCCGGCGGACCGACGGGATCGAGTTCCCGGTCGAGGTCACCAGTGCGAACCTGGAGACCGGCCAGCAGGCCTACGACAATTACGGCTACACCGGCGACGAACTGCTGATGCTCGTCGTACGCGATCTGTCCGGCACCGTGGACACCGAGGCCGAGCTGGCGCGTTCGCAACGGCAGACCGAGATGATCCTGCGGGCCGCCGCCGAGGGCGTCGTCGGGACGGACACCGACGGGCGGATCGTCCTCGTCAACCCGGCCGCCGCCCAGATACTGGGCTACCGCGCCAGCGACCTCGGCGGACGTGAGCTGCACACCCTCGTCCTCCACTCGCGCGCCGACGGCTCCCCGTTCCCGTACGGCGAGTCCCCGCTCGCCGACACCCTGCGCTCCGGACGCAAGCACCGGGTGCGCGGGCAGGTGCTGTACTCCAAGAGCGGCGACAAGGTGGCGGTCGACCTGACGACCGCGCCGGTACGCGACGGCGACCAGCTCGTCGGCGCCGTCATGACCTTCACCGACCGGCGTCCGTACGACACGCTCCTCAAGGAGAAGGAAGCGGCCGAGCGGCAGCACGCCGAGGAACTGGAGCGGCTCGCCGAGGAGCACGCCTCCGAGCTCACCGCCCTGCGCCAGAACCACGTCCGCGAGCTGGAGGAACTGCAGGAGGCGCACACCGAGGAACTCGCCGCGAACGAGGAGCGGTACGCCGCGCTCGGTGAGCGGGAGAAGGACCGCTTCGAGGCCCTCACCGGCCGGCACGAGCAGCTGCTGACGCTGCTCGGGCAGTCCCTCAGGAGCCCGCTGGAGGAACTCCGCCGCGACCTGGCCGCGCTGGCCGCCGACGACGCAGGACAGCTGTGGCCCGAGGCCAACCAGGTGCTCCACCACCTGTCGGCCGGCTACTCCCGGATCACCACCCTCATCGACAACGTCCTCGGCTTCCAGCGGCTCGACTCCGGGACGGAGGCGATCACCCGTACGAAGGCGATGCTCGACGCCGTCGTCGCCGCCGGTGTCGACGGGGCCGTGGAACTCATCGGGCCCGGCCGGGTGCAGTTCGCCGTGCACGCGCCGCCCATCGAGGCCGAGGTCGACGCGCGGCTGCTCGCCACCGCCCTCGCCCATCTCGTCGCGGATGTCGCGGGCGTCGACGCCACCGGCAACACCCCCGTTTCGGCGGGCGGTTACCTGGACAACACGGTCGTGGTCGCGGCGGCACAGCGCGGCGAGGTCGTACGCATCGAGGTGCGCGGGCCGTACAGCGGCGGCGACCCGGTGCACGAGCCGGTCGTACGCGGGATCGTACGGGCGCACGGCGGGGTACTGCAGACGCACGAGGTACCGGGGATGAGCGGCAGCGCGTTCGTCCTCGAGGTGCCCATCGGGGCCGGTGCGGGTGTCGTCGCCGCAGGCCAGCCGCCTGCCCAGCTCGCGCTGCCCGCCGGAGTGCCGGCGGGCGAGGGGCCGGGCGCGGCACCGGCGCCGGGAGCCGTGCCAGGTGCGGCTCCGGCCGAGGGGGCTGCCGCTGTCGCGGGCGGGCAGCAGGGTTCCGGTGGCGGACGGCGGAGGGCCCGGCGGTCCTCGGTGGACGCGTTCCTGGACAGCGAGGTGCCGGGAGCCGACGACGGTTCCGAGGCCGGTACGGACGCCGCGGCACCCACCGGCCGGCGCAGGCGCCGGGCGGCCTCGGAAGCCGCGGAGCCCGTACAGCCCGCGCAGGCTCCGGCTCAGCCGTCCGGCGGGACCGGACGGCGGCGCGGCCGGCCGGCCGAGGGCGCGGAGGCCGCTGCTGCCGCTGTCGTCCCGGGTACGGGTACGGGTGGGGCCGTCGGTGCGGTCGGTGCGATCGGCTCCGGGGGCGGAGTGTCCGAGGGGGCCGTTGTCACGGCCGCCGAGTACGCGGCGGGGTCCGCCGCGTCGAACACCGGGCTGGGCGGGACCGTACCGCCGCAGGGCGTACCCGTCCCCGCCGGGGGGCAGCGTGCCCGGCAGGCCTCCGGTGAGCAGCACGCCCTGCCGCCCGCGTTGCCCGCGATGGGCAGCGGGGGCGGGACCGCCGGTGCCTCCCAGGGACAGGGGCAGGAGCCCGGCCAGGGAGAGGGGCAGCAGCCCCAGGGGGCCGGGCGACGCCGGCGTGCGCTTGCGGCGGCGACCGAGCGGGCGGCGGCGCAGGAGGCCGCGCCCCGTACGGTGTTCGCCCTGCCGCCCGCCGAGGCGGACCAGGGGGGCCAGGAACAGGCCAGGGCTGTCGGCGCGGTCGGGCAGAGCCCGGGGCAGGGCCCCGCGCAAGGACCGGAGCAGGGGCCGGCACAGGGCTCGGCTCCCGTGGCGGTGCCCGCACCGGCTGCCTCCGGGGACGCGCTGATCGACGGAGGGCGCCATGACGCCGTCCCGCACGACCAGCCCGACGATCACACTCCTCCGCAGCCGCACCCCACCAGTGCCCCGACCGGCCGCCGACGACGGGCCGCCGCCCAGCCGGTCGAGCAGGACGCGGCACCTTCACCGGCGCATACCGCTCAGGTCCAGGCCCCGGGGGCTCCGGTCCAGGCCCCAGGGGTTCCGGGGATTCCGGTCCAGGCTCCGGGGGTTTTGGCCGGAGGTGCCGCTCAGCCGGCTCCCGTACCGGTCGCACCGGTGCAGGGGACCGCCCCACAGGGAGCAGCCGTTCCGTCGGCTGTGCCGCCGGCCGTTCCGCCGCGGGGCATCACGGGGCAGGGGCACACGGCCGCCGTCCCGGGACAGCTGCCGCAGGCACAGGTGCCGGCACCGGCCTCCCACGACCAGCCGCAGGCGGCCTCCGCCGGACAGCCGCTGCCCCAGCCGGCAGCGCCGCCGCCCGCCCCCCAGGGGCAGCCCCCGGTACAGGAACAGGCGCAGCCCGTCGTCCCGGCCGCGGAGCAGCCCGCCGCCGTGGCCCAGCCGCTGCCCGCCGAGGCCGCACCCGGTCAGGGAACTCCGCCCCAGGGCACCCCGTCCGCGCAGCCTCCGTGGCCTGTCCCAGGTGGCACCTCCGGCGCCGGAACTCCCGTACCGCCGAACGGCATGCCGACGCCTGCGCCCGCACCGGCCGCCCCGCTGCCTCCCGAGAACGCGGCGCCCGCGCAACGGGCAGCTCAGCCGCTCCCCGTCGAGACGGCGGCACCGTCGGTGCCGGTGGACCCGAACTCGACCCAGGGGCGTGCGTTCAGCGTGCGCACGCTGGGGCAGGGCGTGCCGTTCACCCGGCAGGCCGCCCAGGCCCAGCAGCCGCTGCCGTCGGCCACGCCTCCCCCGCATCAGCCGGGCGGCTCGGGCCGCCGCCGCAAGCTCGGTACGCGCCCCGACCCGGCCACGGGCCAGGAGCAGAGCGCGCACCCGCACGCGGCGACCGGCTCCGCCCCCACCCAGCGGCAGGCCCAGGCAGCGCCCCCACAGCCTCAGCCGCAGCCCTCGTCACAGCCCCCGTCCCAGCCCCAGCACTCGATCGCCGGTCAGCCGGGGCAGTCGCGGCTCGCGCCCACGACCGAGGGCACGGGACGCTCGTACGCCATAGGAGCGCCGGATGCGGACGCGGCCGAGGGACCCGAGCCGCTGGACGGTCCAGGTGGGGCCGTCGAGGTGGCGGACCCCCCTCGTCCGCAGCCGATGGACGACGAACTGCCGCCCGAGCCCCTGGACAACCCGCGCCGGCTGCTGGTGTGGCCCGCGCCGGACGTCGCCACGCAGCAGGCGCTGAGCGACCGCGGCTACCGGCCGGTGATCGTGCACTCGCGCGAGGAGGTCGACGCCCAGATCGCGGCGTTCCCCGCCGCGCTGTTCGTGGATCCGCTGACCGGGCCGATCACCCGTACGGCGCTCCAGTCGCTGCGGACGGCGGCGGTGGCCGCCGACGTACCGGTGCTCGTCACGGCCGGGCTGGGGCAGGCGTCGCGCGATGCCGCCTACGGCGCCGATCCCGCGGTACTGCTGAAGGCCCTCGCGCCGCGGGACAGCGAGCAGCATCCGCCGCGGGTGCTGCTGGTCGAGGAGCACGCGGAGATCGCGCTCGCGCTGACCGGGACGTTGGAACGGCGCGGCATGCAGGTCGCGCGGGCCGCGGGCGACGCGGACGCGGTGGCGCTGGCGGGGCAGTTCCGGCCGAACCTGGTGGTGATGGACCTGATGCAGGTACGCCGTCAGCAGGCCGGGATCGTCGACTGGCTGCGGGCGAACGGGCAGCTCACCCGCACCCCGCTCGTCGTCTACACCGCCGCCGTCGACCAGGGGGACCTGCCGCGGCTGGCCTCCGGCGAGACGGTGCTGTTCCTCGCGGAACGCTCCACGAGCGACGAGGTGCAGGACAGGATCGTCGACCTGCTGGCCCGCATCGGCACCAACTGAGGCGCCGGGTCCGTACCGGGTCCGTACCGAGGGTGCCGTGCCTTCCCTCCGGGCGCAGGCCGTGCGCGGCCCCGCGTACACCGGCCCGGCGCACACCGGCCCCGCGCACGTCGGTCCGGTGCCCGGCCGACGTATGCGGGGCGCGTCATGGTGCGTCCGGCGCGCGAAGGGGTGCGCGCGCCGGAGCGCGTCAGAGC
Source organism: Streptomyces sp. NEAU-W12 (assembly GCF_026242095.1). Lineage (NCBI taxonomy): Bacteria > Bacillati > Actinomycetota > Actinomycetes > Kitasatosporales > Streptomycetaceae > Streptomyces > Streptomyces sp. NEAU-W12. Next base: position 342,043 of record NZ_JAPJDM010000001.1, on the reverse strand, counting down.
TGGGTGATGTCCAGCGTGCCCTCGGCGTACCGCCTGCGCAGCACCTTCTTGTCGAACTTGCCGACGCTCGTCTTCGGCACCGACTCGATCACCGTCCAGCGCTCGGGCAGCTGCCACTTGGCGATCCTGCCCTCGCCGGCGAGGAACTCGCGCAGCGTGGTGAAGTCCGCGGCGGAGCCCTCCTTGAGGACGACGGTGGCCAGCGGGCGCTCGCCCCACTTGTCGTCCGGGACGGCGACGACGGCGGCCTCGGCGACGTCCGGGTGGGACATCAGCGCGTTCTCCAGATCGACGGAGGAGATCCACTCGCCGCCGGACTTGATGACGTCCTTGGCCCGGTCGGTGAGGGTGAGGAAGCCGTCGGGCGAGATCGTGCCGACGTCGCCGGTCTTCAGCCAGCCGTCCTCGCTGAACTTGTCCGCGGGGCGCAGGGGTTCGGCGTCGGTGCCGTTGTAGTAGGCGCCGGCGATCCAGGGGCCGCGCACCTCCAGCTCGCCCGCGGACTCGCCGTCCCAGGGGAGGCGTTCGCCGCCGGGGCCGGTGAGCCGGGCCTCGACCCCGGCCGGGAAGCGGCCCTGGGTCAGGCGGTAGGTGAACTCCTCGTCGGTGCCCACGGCGTGGGCCGGCGGGCGGGCGATGGTGCCGAGCGGGGAGGTCTCCGTCATGCCCCAGGCGTGGCAGACCCGCATGCCCATCCGGTCGAACGCCTCCATCAGGGAGGGCGGACAGGCAGAGCCGCCGATGGTGACCTGGGTGAGGGAGGAGACGTCCCGCGGCTTGGCCAGCAGTTCGGCCAGCAGGCCCTGCCAGATGGTGGGGACGGCGGCGGCGTGGGTCGGACGCTCGCCCTCGATCATCTCGGCGAGCGGTGCGGGCTGCAGGAAGCGGTCCGGCATCAGCATGTTGACACCGGTCATGAAGGTGGCGTGCGGCAGACCCCAGGCGTTGACGTGGAACTGGGGGACCACCACCAGTGAGGTGTCCTGGTCGGTCAGACCCATCGACTCGGCCATGTTGACCTGCATCGAGTGCAGGTAGATCGAACGGTGGCTGTAGACCACTCCCTTGGGGTCCCCGGTCGTGCCCGACGTGTAGCACATGGCCGCGGCGGCACGCTCGTCCAGCTCGGGCCAGTCGTAGGCGGTGGGCTTCCCGGCGATCAGGTCCTCGTACTCGTGCACCCGCACCTGTGCCTGCGCCGCGGCGTCCGCCAGCGCGGAACGGTCTCCGGGGCCGGACACGACGACGTGCTCGAGCGACTTCAGGTGCGGCAGCAGCGGAGCGAGCAGCGGGACCAGCGAACCGTTGACCAGGACCACCCGGTCGGCGGCGTGTTCGACGATCCACACGAGTTGCTCGGCCGGAAGGCGGAGGTTCAGGGTGTGGAGCACCGCGCCCATGGAGGGGATCGCGAAGTACGCCTCGACATGCTCGGCGTTGTTCCACATGAGGGTCGCGACCCGTTCGTCGCCGGTCACTCCGAGATCGTCGCGCAGGGCGTGGGCCAGCTGCGCCGCGCGGGTGCCGATCTCCGCGTAGGAACGGCGGTGCGGCTCGCTCCCGCCGGTCCAGGTGGTCACCTGTGACGTGCCGTGGATCGCCGCCCCATGGGTCAGGATCCTCGAGATCAGCAACGGTACGTCCTGCATGGTGCTCAGCACGGCGTCCTCCCGGGCGACATTGCCTACGCGGCGGTAACGGATGTGCTGATTCTGCGCACATACCGCGCGGTATGTCACTAGAGGAGCGGATGATCGATCACATACCGCGAAACGACATTTCGGTTCAGGACCGAACAAGCTCCAGCTCAGCGTCGTCCCGCAGCTTGCCCAGCGCCCGCGACACGGCCGACTTCACCGTTCCCACCGACACGCCGAGCACCTCGGCCGTCTGCACCTCACTGAGGTCCTCGTAGTACCGCAGGACGACCATGGCACGCTGCCGCGCGGGCAGCCTCATGATCGCCCGCCACATCGCGTCACGCAGCGCCTGCCGCTCGGCCGGGTCGTCGGCCGCGGACACCGGGTCCGGCTCGGGCAGCTCCTCACAGGCGAACTCGTCCACCTTCCGCTTGCGCCACTGCGACGTCCGGGTGTTCAGCAGCGCCCGGCGCACATAGCCGTCGAGCGCACGGTGGTCCTCGATGCGCTCCCAGGCGACGTACGTCTTGGCGAGCGCGGTCTGCAGCAGGTCCTCCGCGTCGCTCGAATTCCCGGTCAGGGACCGGGCGGTACGCAGGAGCGCCGGCTGGCGGGCCCTCATGTACGACGAGAACGACGGGTACGGGAGGGTCTGCGTCACTGGAGCAGCGGCGTCCGAAGCGCTGGTGCAGACGGGTGTGGTCATGGCTCAACGCTATGAGCGGGGCGCGTCCGGCGGATCGGCCGCAGGTCCCGAAGCCGCGTCCCCCTCAGGTTGTAGGGGGAGCGTCTGCTGCACCTCCTGAAGGTGGACGAGCGGTGGAGAGCCCCTGCGGGTTCGCCCCTGGGGAAAGCACACCGGCACCCCGGGGCCTCCCCCGCGCCCCGAGGGCCCCCCGTCACCCCGGGCGCCCCCCGCGCCCTGAGCGCCGAGGCCGGCACGCCCACACCCTCCCCCCACGAGAGCTGCCTCTCGTGCGACTTCACCGCGCCTCGAACGCATCCGACGCCCCAACCCCCCGGCGGCTCCCTCACCCCCTCTCCGTCGACCCCGCTCACGCGCCCCCTTCGCCGTCCCGCATCGCCTCCCCCTGCGCCCTCCTGCGCCCCTTGCGAACCCGCCCCCGCGAGACGTGTGCGCGGCGACACCGGAAGACCGACGCGCACACGCCCCGCACCCCACGAAGCACGCCCCGCACAACCGCCAGAGGGCCACTGCCCCCTCACCTCATCACCACAGCGGGGTGAAGCTGATCGCCACGTTGTCGTTGCCCTGGCTGACGGCCGTGAACGCGGATCCGTTGACCTGGGCGGTGTCGCTCTGGTTCGAGGCACCGGAACCGACGGCCTGCTGCTGCGAGGTGGCCGAAGTGCCGAAGTTGTCCCCGTCCACGCCCGATGCGGCACTCGCGGCCGTGGCACTCGAGCCGTCCTCCGCGAGAGCACCGCTGTCCGCCGCCGCGACACCGGTGAAGAGGGCTACCGCCAGCGGCAGGGCGGAGACGGCGGCGATGACGCGGGCGGTACGGATGCTTGCCATGTCGTGTTTCCTCCAGAAACCAGGGACGCACCGGCTCATGACCGCGTGTGCCCGATGTACGGCTTTCACCAGGGAAGTTGGCCGACCGCCCCGGGCTGTACTCGACGTCGCAAGATCAGGATTGCCCACCGGATCCCCGTGAACCACCCCTGAAGACATCATTCGCACGCAAGCGTGAGGACAAGTCGATAAACCCCTACCCGCCCCCTAATCCGCCCCCTCCGCCCGACAAGACACCTCCACACCAAGTCCCACAAGAGGTGAAGCGTTCCGGCACTTTTTCCGCCAGCCATGCGAACCCCGGCGCGACACCCCGCCCCCCTTCCCTTGTTCGAACGTAGGTACGAAAATAAAAGCATGGCCACCACCGACCGGCAGGCCACGACGCCGGCCCTCGCGCACGCCCTGTCCGCCGCCGAGCGCGGACTGGCCGTCCTCCCGCTGTCCCGGACGAAACTCCCCGCACTGCGTTCTCCGCACCACGACGAACCCGCTCCCCGCCCCGGTCCCACCACCCGCTGCCGTGGCGAGTGCGGCCGCTTCGGACACGGTGTCCACGACGCCTCCACCGACCCCGCCCGCATCCGCGCGCTGTTCGCCGCCGCCCCCAGGAGCACCGGTTACGGCATCGCCTGCGGCCTGCCGCCGCACCACCTGATCGGCGTCGACCTGGACACGAAGAGCAGCGCCGACTCCTCCGCCGCCCTGCGCGAACTGGCCCTGCGCCACCTGTTCACGATCCCCGCCACAGTGGTCGTCCTGACCCCCAGCGGCGGCCGCCACCTGTGGCTCAGCGGCCCGCCCGACGTCGTCGTCCCCAACCCGGCGAGCCGGCTCGCCCCCGGCATCGACATCCGGGGCGCCGGCGGCTACCTGGTCGGCCCGGGCTCCCGTACGGACCACGGCACGTACACCGCCACCCCGGGAACCACTCACCTCGCCCCCGCCCCGCGCCCACCACCCCGCACCTCCGGCAGCCGGCGGCCACGGGCAAGGACTCGTCCAGTTCGTCCTCGCCGCACACCAGGGCCGGCGCAACACCCGCCTGTTCCGGGCGGCCTGCCGCGCCTACGAGGACGGCATCGGCCCCGCCCTGGTGGCCCCCCTGGTCGAGGCGGCCCTCAGCACCGGCCTGCCCGAACGCGGGGCCCGCGCGACGATCGCCTCGGCAGCCCGCATGACAGGCCGCCACCCCTGACAACAAGGCACAGCCCGCCCCGCGTTCTTTTTCTCCCCGCGAAAAACCGAAAGCCCCGGATGCACCACCGTCCTAGAGTGCCCACCATGTCACTCACGCGCGTCGTCCTCGCCTCAGGCCGCTCGGTCGACCTCTCCGAACTGCGGATGTCGTCGACGTACGGCGGCATGCTCGAGGGCTACCCGTGCAAGCCCCTCAACGACCGGAAGATCACCTCGGCGTTGCGGTCCGCCGAAGACGCCTTCCCCGGAACCCCGGTCCACCTGGTTCCGCCCCCGCGCGAGCACCCGGACCAGTACGCAGGCGCCTTCGGCCCTGTGGAGGTCATCCCCGCCGTGACCTGCCTGGGCCACTTCCGCTCCGAGGCCCTCGACCCCGCCCGCGACCGCGCCCTGTACCGCTCCCGCCTCACCGTCGTCTGGTTCCAGCCGGCCGCCCACGTACCGTCGGGCCACGACACGGAGCCCGCGCTGCAGGAGGTGCCCTGGGAACGACTGGCCGAGGACGAGGAGGTCTGACCGGTCTGACCGCACACCCCGCACACCCCTGGAAAGCCCTCGAATGAACACCCCCGCCCCTGTGTCGCGAACAGAACTGCTGCGATGGCAGTTCGAACTGACCTGGTCCCTGTTCGAGTACCACCTGGAGCGACTGGAGCCGGACGACTTCCTGTGGGAGCCCGCCGCCCACTGCTGGACGATGCACCGTTCCGCCGACGGGACCTGGGTACCGGACTGGGCGGAGACCGAGCCCGACCCCGTCCCCGTCCCCACCATCGCCTGGATCAGCTGGCACATCGGCTGGTGGTGGAGCGTGACCCTGGACCACGCGCGCGGGCGCCCGCCCCGGGAACGGACCGACATCACCTGGCCCGGCGAAGGGCCGACGACCGTCCAGTGGTTGCGCGACCTGAGGACGGAGTGGCTCACGACCCTGAACAGCCTCACCGACACCGGCCTGGACACCAGGGCGCCCTTCCCATGGCCGGGGCCGGACGCCTCGGCGTACACCCTGGCCCACACGATTGCCTGGGTGAACACCGAGCTCCTGAAGAACGCAACAGAAATCGGCCAACTCCGTCTGCTACGAGCGGCCTCCTGACCGCATATCCGCACACGCCGACCGGAAAGTGGGCGGAGCTGCCGGTATGACGTCTGCGTCTTTCGCTTGGGCCGCGGTCCGACGGAGGCGGGTCGGCCAGTACCCACCGTCGACGAACGTGGCCCGCCCCAGCTCAGGGGTGGACCACCGGTCCCCTTCGGTCTCGACGCGCTTTCCGGCCGGCCGGACACAGACGTCGTCGGCCTTGAATGCGCGATGTCGTCAGGGCGGTTCACACAGGCCGGTGACGACGAAACCCTTTGAGGCTTTCCCGTTTCCAGCACGCAGCCTGATACGATCCGTCATCAACTCGTCACCCAGCGTAAGGAGATGAAAATGATTCGTCGCGTCGCCATTGTCCTCACCGGCCTTGTCACCGCGGGATTCTTCGCCGTGGGTACCTCGGTCGCCGCACCCACGGACTCAGGGCCTCAGCCTCAGGAGGCCTCGCAGGAAAAGGCCGGTCTCGACTCCACGGGTAACGTTCTCGGCTCCCTCATCGGCGGCATCAAGGAGACATTGGGGCAAGGCCTCTGACATCACCTCGGCAACGCCGAAAAAGGCGGCCAAAAAACTCCCCGATCCCGCGCACACGCATTGCCCCACCCGCGCGCCTCGTGGCGTTCTTCGGCCGCCTCTGCTCGATCTGCCCATAGGATCCCTTTCACGCCTCCGCGCCGACTCCACGACCGCACCGAAGTACTGCCATCCCTCCACTTCGATCACCTGCTCGGACGCGAAGAGGCCCAAGGTCGGCACAGCCGCATCCAGAAGACGCCGGGCGGTTCCCGGTCCGTAGAGACTGAGACAGCTCCGGGCCGGGAAGCGCACCGCGGCTCCGGACTCGAAGCAGCAGCTCGAGACGACCCGATCCGAGTCCGGACGAAAGATCAGAGCCAGTCGGTGCCGCCGGTCCTCGCGGTGGAGGGAAAGCGTCAGGCGCCAGCCCTCATGGGCCGGCTTCGCCTTCTGCCGGACCGCCCCGTACCAGATGGTGTCGCCCACGACGAGGCGCCGGAGCTGTCGGCCCCTCTTCACCCGGACACAGCAAGCGCCCGCCCTGGTACGAGCGTGAGCATTCATGCCGGGGCCTGGCTCCGGCCCGTCGGAGTCGACCGGCCGGAGCGGACCCCGTGAACCTCGTGGCCGAGCGGCATCACCGTCAGCCATGCCGTGGAGCGGCCCGAGCCACGGCAGGCGACCGCTGAGGAGGCGTCGCTCGCGAGCATCCAGAAGAGTGCGCTGGTCACGCACATCCGGCGGACACATCCGGCGGACGTACCGCGGCACCCTGCCCCCTTCCGCACCCGATCGAGCGGGGGGCCACGGGGGAGACACGGTGATCAGCGGGCAGCACAACGGCCCCTGACCAACTACCCGGGTCAGAGGCCGTTCTCGCTGTTCTCAGCGCGGAGGCGGTGGGATTTGAACCCACGGTGACATCGCTGCCACGACGGTTTTCAAGACCAGCCTGATTCCCGCGGCCAGAGGGGCTTTGACCTGCGACTTAGGATGGTTCACTCGCTTGGTCCGGCCCATCTTGGCCAGAGGATGGCCGCGGAAGCTGGGTGAGTACCGCTCAGGCTGCCAGCTACGACTGGACGGCTAACCGCTACGGAAGGCCCGACGACCTCTTCGTCCCGAAGCAACCTGGGTGAGGGCTCTGCCTGGAACTGGTGCAGCTCTCACCTGCGCTGATGGTCCGCAGACGTCCGCGCTTGTTCGCCGTTGTGCGTGGGCGTTGTCACTCAGTCAGACACTCACACAGCGGACGTGGCACGAGCTTCAGTCGCCCGCGAACCACAAGTAACCTCCTGGGGCGGCCGCGCACTCTTCCAGCATCGTTGCGAGGTCGTCCAGTGCGGCGAGCTGACGTTCATCGCCGCATCTCTGCCTCAGACCGTGGATCTCCCGGAGGGCAGCTGCGGCCTCCTGCTCGTTCATCAACGTATCCCCGTACGGATCGACGGCAGTGAGCCTCCCCGGTACTCCAAGGAGCTGGAGTGAGCCGAGCGCATCGGCCAGCGCGTCGCCGTGTCCGTAGGAGCTTCGCAGAAGTGTCGCGCGGGACTTGCGCCAGTTGTTGCGAGTCGGCCGTGATGAGTGCAGCTCCAGATCAATCCCCATGCCTCATGATGCACACGCTGTGCCGCGGCACAGCCGCGACTGATCGAGGGCGGCCGTGTCCTGCGGCCACTCACATGGTCAAGGCTCTTCGCTCCCTCGCGGGTCTCTTCTTGCCCTGGGTCTTGCCGGGGATCTTGGTGACCTGGATTTTCCCTGCTCAGGAGCAGTGGTCCCGTGCGCCTGGTGGTCGTCGTTGGTCGTCATTGGCCGCTGTCGAGCGACCTCGGACGGCCCAGGGACGGCCCAGCAATGGGGGAGGCGCGCCCCTGCTACACCGGCTATCGTGCCGTCGTGACAAGCGCGACGGAGCGCCCCCTCCTTTTCCTCGACGTCGACGGTCCACTGGTCCCGTTCGGGGCGTCGTCCGGTCGCCCTCAGGCCGCTGCCGCCGACGTCTCGACGTTCGGCGATCAGGGAAACCCGCTGCTGACGCGACTCGACCCTGGGCTCGGATCTCGCCTCACAGCCCTGGGATGTCATCTCATGTGGGCCACGACCTGGATGGAGGAGGCGAACAAGGTCGTCTCCCCACGTATCGGACTGCCCAGGTTGCCCATGGTGGAGTGGCCCGCCTCCTACGCCGACAAGGGCCCGCGTGGCCTGCACTGGAAAACCCGTCACCTCGTCGAGTGGGCCAACGGCCGACCGTTCATCTGGGTCGACGACGAGATCAGCGCCATGGACCGCCTATGGGTCGACGCCAGTCATTCCGGGCCGTCACTGCTCCACCGCGTCGACCCGGTCAAGGGCCTCACGGACGCCGACTTCACCGCGCTCGCCGACTGGCTCCGCCTCGTCATACCGAGATGAGCACCGCTTTAGGAGAGCGGTGGGGCGAGTTGGTGCCTGACCTGCGGCATGCCGACTTCAACGGACGCGGGCTCGATGCACTCTCGGCAACCGCAGTTCCCCGTGGCTCCCCGCCCGATCTGGCGCGGTTGTGGCACGGGCAACAGTTGGTCCGATCCGTAGCTCTAGCCGGATCGGTCATCGGTGGCTGCGCCGACCACTCTGAGCCCCGGAGAGACGCTATCGGACTGGATCAGTTGCCGGGGTTGGGTACGGCGCTGCTGTACTGCCTCCAATTCGCAGCCCCCATAGAGCGTCCGAAGGAGGCCATCTCGCTCTTCAGAGATTCCTCGTGTTCGGCGCTCAGCGTGATGGATGACCCCGCCATGTCCAGGAGAACGAGAGACGTGACCAGCAAGCCGCGCCACAGTCCTTGCAGCACCGCACTGTTGGTCCGAGAGTAGGCGTCGTATAGACCCTCCGCGAACGTCCGGAACGCCGGAAGATCTACGTCACAGCCGCCTAGGCGGTCGTTTTCGATCAAGCCGCTCGGCCGCTCCAGATACGCCGCTGCGCTCTGCGTAAGGGAGAAGAAGAGCCGACCACTGTGGGAGCCCGCGTCCCAAAGTGTCTCGTCATCCAGCTCGTAGGGGTAGCTCAATCTGCCATCTCCACACTCTCGTAACAGTGACCGTCTGGCTGTTGAGGTAGCTCACTAGCCTGTGGCGATAGTCGTACAGGACCGCCGATGTTGATGTCAGTCACGGACGTCAGACTGCCGACTTCTAAGTATATCTAGGGTCTGCTGCACCTTTGGGTGACAGGTTCTGTCACGCGGCCTGGAGGGCCGGTGTGGTCATGACGATTTCGTATTCGACGGGGGTCAGCCGGCCGAGTCCGGCTTGTCTGCGGCGTCGGTGGTAGGTCCTTTCGATCCAGGTCACGATCGCGATCCGCAGTTCCTCGCGGGTGGCCCAGGCGCGGCGGTCGAGGACGTTCTTCTGCAGCAGGCTGAAGAAGGACTCCATGGCCGCGTTGTCGCCGGCCGCTCCGACTCTGCCCATCGAACCGGTCATCCGGTGGCGGTCGAAAGCTCGGACGAAGTTTCGTGCGTGGAATTGGGACCCTCTGTCGCTGTGCAGGATGCATCCGTCGACCGGGCCGCGCCGGGCCACGGCACTGTCCAGGGCGGTCACGGCAAGACGGGACTTCATTCTTGCGTCGATGGAGTAGCCCACGATCCTGTTGCTGAAGACATCCTTGACCGCGCAGAGATACAGCTTGCCCTCCCCGGTGGCGTGTTCGGTGATGTCGGCGAACCACAGCTGGTTGGGGCCGTCCGCGCTGAAGGTGCGGTTGACGAGGTCGTCGTGGACCGGCGGGCCGGCCTTCTTTTCTTTGCCGCGCTTCTTGCCGAACACGCTCCACCAGCGGTTGTCCCGGCAGATCCGCCACGCGGTCCGGTCCGCCATCACGGCCCCGGCGCCGCGCGCTTCGCCGGCCAGGAAGCGGTAGCCGAACTCCGGGTCGTCCCGGTGGGCGTCGAACAGCGCGTTCGCGCGATACGCCTCGGTGAGCACGGCATCGGTCAGCGGCTTGTCGAGCCAGCGGTAGTAGGGCTGCCTGGCGAGCTTGAGGACCCGGCACGTGACCGTGACGGGAACTCCGTCTCCGGCCAGCTCTTTCACGAGCGGGTAGATCCTTTTCCCGGCAGGTTCGCCTGGGACAGGTAGGCCGCGGCCCGGCGCAGGACCTCGTTCTCCTGCTCCAGCAGCTTGATCCGCCGACGCGCGTCCCGCAGTTCCGCACTCTCCTGACTGCTCACTCCGGGCTTGGCGTCCTCGTCGATGTCCGCGCGGCGCATCCACTTCCACAACGTCATCGGATGGACTCCGAAGTCGGTGGCCACCTGCTCGATCGTCACACCGGGGTCGCGGTTCCTCGCGACCCGCACGACGTCCTGGCGGAACTCCTCCGGATAAGGCTTGGGCACAGCGACATCCTTCCCACCTGCCCTGCAGGGCAAGCCAGTTCAGATGTCACCCGATCGTGCGGCAGACCCGCTCGCCGGAAGGCGCTCACCCCCGCACAGGTCGCCTCTCCGCTGGCCGCCATCCCCTACGACCTGCGGCACGCGTGCGTGTCGTTCTGGCTCCGTTCCGGAGTGAGCCTGGCCGAGACGGCCCGCCGTGCCGGGCAGAGCGTCGCCGTCCTCCAGCACTACTACGCCAAGGTGCTGGACGGCGAGGAGGACAGGATGAACGCCCTGATCGAGCAAGGTCTGGCGGAGCACGAGGGCGGGGCCGAGGTGCCGTGAACTGTCGGGCCGCACGGAAGATTTCAGTGGGTGGGGCTGTGACCTGGGCACTGAAATCTTCCGTGCGGCGATCGGGATGGTGCGAGCGCACCGATCTCTTCAGCGCTTGGTGGCCGTGGTGTCTGCGGTCTCCTGTGCGGTGTGCGCGGTGGTCAGCGTTTGACGCGGCTGCGGACGGCCAGGACCGCGAGTCCGAGGAGAACAGGTTCGGCGAGGCGGGAGGTCATCTCGGTGTAGGTGCCGGCGGTGGTCAGGTCCTGGCCGGAGGAGCGGAAGACCACCGAGTTGATCACCACGCGCAGCGCCTTCTCGAACCGCTCGGTGGTGATGCGTTCGGTCCACGGGCCGGTGGGGTTGCGTGGGTCGGGGGTGTCGGTGGTGAGGACGAGGTTCTGCCCGGCCTGGACCTGTTGGCCGGTGGTCTGCGGTTTCGGGTCGTCGGCGGGCAGGCCCCACAGCACCATCACAGCAATCGTGGTGGCCATAGCGGCCACCAACCAGGCCAGGGCGCGGGTGGCGCGCAGTCCGTAGCCGGATAGCGCCCAGTAGGCGGTCAGCAGTACCCTCTCTCCCCGAGGTCGGGTGGTGTCGTGGCGGCGCATCTCGCATTCGCCGTAGTAGAAGTCGGCGGCGTCCGGCTCGTTCTTACCGTCCTCCAGGGACTTGCGCAGCTGCCGGTACAGTGCCGCCACCGCAGCCGGCTTCAGCTCAGGGGCGTCCTGCGGCGCTGGCGTCCAGCCACGGGTGACGGCCGTCTCGGGGTAGCGGGCAGTGCGCACCCGCCAGTGATGCTCTTCGGTCAGCGTGTTGCGCCGGCTCCACTGCCAAGGGAAGTACCGGTTCCAGCCGGTGGGGGTGGTGGCGAAGGTGCACCAGCCATCCACTCTCAGTTGGTCGAGGTGGACCGCCCCGGCGAATCGGCATCCGCTCAGGTCGACGTCGTGCAGTGCCAGGTGTGCGGCATCCACCCCACCCACCGACGCCAGGCGCACACCGGGCTCCCGGCCGGACAGCTCTGTCTCCGGCAGCGGGTCATCCGATCCAGCACGGAGAAAGGGGTAGGGGCGGGCGGAGACCACCACCGGGTACTCAAAGACCGCGTCCCTCAGGTCCAGCTCGGCGTAGCGCAGGTGCAGCGTGGCGGTCGACGCCCACCGGGTGCGCGCACAGCTCACCCGATGAGCAGCCATCTCCACCGTCACAGGCTGCTGGAAGAGCACACCGTCCAACACCACCCGCTCACCGCACACCAGCGGCCCCAGATACGACGCCATCTCGAACCGTGCCCCGCCGAACCTGGCGTCGCCGGTGAAGGACGTCTCGCAGAACCCGACGGCGCTGGTGAAGGACGCATTGACGAACCCGGCGATGCCGGTGAAGGACGCCTTATCGAACCAGGCATCGCCAGTAAAGGTCACCCCGTCGAACCTGGCATCGCCAGTAAAGGTCACCCCGCTGAACCAGGAATCGCCGGTAAAGGCCACCCCGCCGAACCTGGCGACGCCGGTGAAGGACGCCTCACCGAACCAGGCATCGCCGGTAAAGGTTGCCCCGCTGAACCCCGCATCGCTGGTAAAGGTCACCCCGCCGAACCTGGCGACGTCGGTGAAGGTCACCCCGTCGAACCAGGCATCGCCGGTAAAGGCCACCCTGTCGAACCAGGCGATACCGGTGAAGATCGCCCCGTCAAATCTGGCGGTACCAAGTTGAGGACGTCGGGTGCTGGGGGCGCGCAGGGCGTCAAGTAACCGGTCTAGTAGCTCTGGGGTAAAGGGGGTGCCACGATGGTCGAGATCAGCGCCGGGCGACAGGCTGGTCAGGTAGGCAGCGCGGTCGGCCTCGGCCAGATGGGCCAGGCACGCGGTGTATCCATCGACGCGGACGCCGCGGCAACCGGCAGTTGCGGGGTTGGCGCCGTGGCCACAGTGCGGCCAGTCTGGCGCAGTCTGGGGCGGTGCGGGACTCACAGTCATGCCTGAAGGACGATCGGCGCGGCCTGGCAGTTGCCCGTTGTCCAGCCTTGGAGGTCGCGGCGTTGAAATTTTCGGTGCGCCGCTGAAGACGCATCGAAGACTCTCCATCAGTCCGATGTGAATCCTGGCCGCAGGTTGGCCGCACGCGCTGGTCAGAGGCGGGATACCGGCGATTCAGGGTGAGACAAGGTGCACGCAGAGAGGGTGCCCCGATCAACGGGGCACCCTCTCTGACCTGCGACATCTATGACCTGCGCGGAGGCGGTGGGATTTGAACCCACGGTGACATCGCTGCCACGACGGTTTTCAAGACCGTTCCCTTAGGCCGCTCGGGCACACCTCCCCGCACTCGCCGGGTGATCGGCGGTGCGGGGACAAGGGTAACGGGTCGGTGCGGGCGGGGTGGGATCAGCTGTCGCCGATGCGGGAGCCCAGGGTGAGTTCCGTGGTCTGCTCCTTGCCGTCGCGCTCGTAGGTGAGGGTGACCTCGTCGCCCGGCTTGTGGGTCCAGATCTCACCGATCAGGGTCGGCCCGGAGTCGATGACGCGGTCGTCGAGCTTGGTGATGACGTCGCCTGGCCGCAGGCCGGCCTGGTCGGCGGGGCCATCGGGATCGACCGCCTCGGAGCCGCCGGCGCCCTGGTCGGTGATCTTCGCCCCGCCCGTGCCTTCCTCCAGGGAGACCGACGCGCCGATCTTGGCGTACACCGGCTTGCCCGTCTTGATCAGTTCCTGGGCGACGTACTTGGCCTGGTTGATCGGGATGGCGAAGCCCAGGCCGATGGAGCCGGCCTGACCGGTGCCGAAGCCGCCGTTGCTGGTGGACTGGATGGCGGAGTTGATACCGATGACGTTGCCCTGGGCGTCCAGCAGAGGTCCGCCGGAGTTGCCCGGGTTGATCGAGGCGTCGGTCTGCAGGGCGCTCATGTACGAAGCCTGGCTGCCGGCGCCGTCGCTGGAGGCCACCGGTCGGTTCTTCGCGCTGATGATGCCGGTCGTCACCGTGTTGGACAGGCCGAACGGGGCGCCGATGGCGATCGTCGAGTCGCCTACGGCGACCTTGTCGGAGTCGCCCAGGGTGAGGGGCTTCAGGTCCGAGGGGGCGTTCCCCAGTTTGATGACCGCGACGTCGTAGCCCTGGGCGTTGCCGACCACCTCGCCGTCGTACTTCTTGCCGTCCGGGAAGGTCACCGCGACCTTGCCGCCGTCCACGGCGTCCGCCACCACGTGGTTGTTGGTGACGATGTGTCCCTGGGTGTCGAACACGAACCCCGTGCCGGTCCCACCCTCACCGCTGCTGCTCTCCGCCTCGATGGTGACCGTGCTCGGCAGCGCCTGGGCGGCCACGCCCGCGACCGTACCCGGGTCGCGCTTGACGTTGCCGCCGCTGGTCGACGACGAGACGGTCGTCGAGCCGTTGCTGTCGTTGTTCTTGGCCAGCGTGTAGCCGAGGCCGCCGCCCAGACCGCCCGCCAGCAGCGCGGCCAGCAGGGCCATGGCGACCAGGGGGCCCCGCCTGCCGCCCTTCTTCGGTGCCGGCGGCTGCTGGTGGGAAGCGCCCCAGCCGTCCGCGCCGTGGCCGGCGCCGCCGTCGTACGACGGGGTGCCCTGCGCCGGGGGCGGGGGCCAGGAGGCGTCGTGCGGGGAGGTGGCTCCCGGCGGAGGGGCGGCTTGGGGATGGTCCTGGGCGCCGTAGCCGCCCTGGCCGGTGTGGGCGGCCCGGGCGGCAGGTCCGGCCGGCTCGCCGTATCCGCCGTGGTCGCCGCCTCCGTATGCCGGGTACTGCGACGAGCCGTGGCCCTGTGCCGCTCCCGGCGCGTTCGGCGGGACCGGGGGCAGGGGGGTCGTCGGGCTGCCCCCGTCCGGAGCCTGGCGCTCCGGGTGCGCCTGAGCAGCAGGAGCGTCCACCGGCGCGGGCGGTACGGACGGGGCCGGGGGTACCGATGCGCCCTCGTTGGTGCCCTCGTTCTCGGTGCTCACAGCTCTCTCTCCTCGATCCACGGCTGTTGTTCCAGGTCGCACTCGGTCACGCTCGTTCACGCATGTCGGCGGGTCCGGCGCGCTTCAGCTGTGCAGGCCTCTTTGTATGACGTCAGCTTTTCCCATGGGCCGTCAGGGCACCATAAGCCGTTCCTGTGGGTGCGAGGCCCTTCCTTATACAGGGCATTACTCACCAAGGGTGCACCATCACCGCGCCTCCGATCAGATCTCCGCGTCGACCTGCCCGTCGCCGCCCGCACGACCGCGCAGGTACCCCCCTTGCGATGGCACCATGACGCGGTGACCCATGCACGTCAACGTCCGACCCAGGTCGTCGCCCACCGCGGAGCCTCCGAGGATGCCCCCGAGCACACTCTGGCCGCGTATCGCAAGGCGATCGAGGACGGTGCGGACGCGCTCGAATGCGATGTACGCCTGACCGCGGACGGTCACCTCGTCTGCGTTCACGACCGCCGCGTCAACCGTACGTCCAACGGCCGCGGTGCGGTGTCGGCGCTGGAGCTGTCCGACCTGTCCGCCCTGGACTTCGGCTCCTGGAAGACGCGTGGCCCGCTCGGGGGGCGGATCGAGGAGCCCGACTGGGAGCACAGGCCGGAGGACCGGGAGGCGACCTCCGTCCTCACCCTGGAGCGACTGCTGGAGCTCGTCGCCGACGCCGACCGCCGGGTGGAGCTGGCGATCGAGACCAAGCACCCCACACGGTGGGCGGGACAGGTGGAGGAGCGGCTGCTGCTCCTGCTGAAGAGGTTCGGCCTGGACGCCCCCGGTTCCCCGGAGGAGTCACCGGTACGCGTGATGAGTTTCTCCGCACGGTCGCTGCATCGCGTGCGCGCCGTCTCGCCCACCCTGCCGACGGTCCACCTCATGCAGTTCGTCTCGCCCCGCCTGCGCGAGGGGCGGCTGCCGGAAGGGGTGCCGATCGCGGGCCCCTCGATCCGGATCGTCCGCAGCCACCCCGCCCACATCGAGCGCCTGAAACAGTCCGGCCACCAGGTGCACGTGTGGACCGTGAACGAACCCCAGGACGTGGACGCCTGTGTCGCCCTCGGAGTCGACGCCATCATCACCAACCGCCCCCGCGCGGTGCTCGACCAGCTCGGCCGTTGAGCGGCACGGGGCGGACCGGCCGGTCGGGCGGGGCCGTGCGGCCCGCGCAGTCCGTACTGCCCGCACCGCCCGCACCGCCCGCACCGCCCATGCTGCCCGTGCAGGGCTCTTGACCGCGGGCCCTCTCTCACTCCATCCTCACATCTCGGCCACATCGACGAAATCCAGCCATCTGACTACGCGGAGCGCTCCGGCGCATTCGGTACGTGCTCGGTTGTTTCGAGTGCGTCACCGCACACGGATGGGCCGGTTTCCGGTTCAGACCCATGGGGCATTCACACCGTGGCGTGGGGCGAAGGAGGTCTCGGGGGTGGCGTTGGTGGTGGCACAGGAGGTGCCCACGTCGTCGAGCATGGCCGTATCCCATGGCCCTGCGGACGTGGGGAAGGCAAGGCGCCGCATGCGCCTGCAGTTGCGCGACGGCGGCGTGGCGGAGACGGTCATCGACGATGCCGTACTGATCCTTTCCGAACTGCTGAGCAACGCCTGCAAACACGGCAGACCCCTGGGTGACGCCCTGGCCGGGGACGGCGACATCCGCGCGGCCTGGCAGGTGGATCCCCGCGGTCGGCTCATCGTGGAGGTCACGGACGGCGGGGGCCCGACCCGGCCTGCACCGGCGACCCCGTCGGTCACCGCGCACGGCGGCCGGGGGCTGAACATCATCACGGCCCTGGCCGACGACTGGGGCGTGCGCGACGAGGTGCCGGGCGAAATCACGGTGTGGGTCGTCGTCCACGACGACGTGTACGACCCGGACGCCGGACACCGGCGCGACGACTTCGCCGCGCGGGTGACGACCTCCACGGTGTCCGAGATGCCCGAGATGTCAGACCTGGAGTTCGCGGACGCCTTCGACCGCCTCGACTGACCGGCGCACGCGCGCGGCGATCCCCCACGGCCGCCCCGCGTGGTCGTCCACCGTCGGCTCGGCCGCTTCGGCCTCCGGCAGCCGGCAGCCGGCAGCCGGCAGCCGCCAGTTGTCTCGCGGTGGCCTCGCGGCGGCCTCGCGCGGCCCCGGTCCCGTACCGCGTGCGCGTCGCCCACGGGCGGCACGTCGTCCACAGGGTCCCTTCGGCCTCGCCGTGAGCGACTAGGCTCCCGCCCGTACGAGACGAGCCGTAACCGGGAGACACCCACGATGGCCAAGAAGCGCCCCCAGACCAAGGCCAAGCGCCCGCAGCCTACGGACGGAGCCCGCGCCGCAGGCGCTGACGGGAACTTTCCGGTCGTCGGCGCCCGCGAGCCCTGCCCCTGCGGCAGCGGCCGCCGTTACAAGGCCTGCCACGGCCGTGCCGCCGCACACGCCGTGACCGAACTGGTGCAGCGCCCGTTCGAGGGAGTGCCGGGCGAGTGCGACTGGGTGGCGCTGCGCGAACTGGTGCCGGCGGCCACCGCCGAGCTGTCCCTCAAGGACGGCCTGCCCGACGGCGTCCCGTCGGTCACCCTGGCCACCGTGCTGCCGATGGCCTGGCCCGCGCTGCGCCGTGACGACGGCTCGGTCCTCCTCGGCCTGCAGAACGACACCTCGTCCGGTGACATCAGCCGCGACCTCGCCGACACCCTCCAGCGGGCGCTCACCGCCGCTCCGGGCACCCCGGTGCAGGCTCGCCGCGCTCCGGCCGAGGGACCCCGACTGCAGGACCTCCTCGACCCCGAGGGCACGTTCGAGCCGGTGGTGCACAGCGGCTTCGAGTTCTGGGTCCCCGACCCGGAGAACGCCGCCCCGGACGTGGCCGCCTCCCTGGAGCGGGCCAACGCGGCGGCCATCCCGACCGTCAAGCTCTCGGGCGTGGACTCCGCGTACTGGTGCGAGACGCCCGAGAAGAACCATCTGCGGTGGGTCATGCCGCACCCCGAGGAGCGGCTTCTGGACGCCTTGGCGCGGCTGCACGCGGCAGGCCGCTCCTCCCTCGGCGAGGGGACCCGCCTCGTGGGCTCCTTCCGCGCTCACGGGCTCATCGTCCCGGTCTGGGACCTGCCCAGCGGGGTCGGGGCCGAGGACGTGGAGAAGCCGGCGGCCGAGTTCGCCGAGCGCCTCGCCGCGGCCCTGGCCACCGACGCCCCGCTCACCGGCGACGAGCGCCGCGCACGCGGTGGCCTGACCAACCGCCAGGTCACCCTCAGCTGAGGCACGGGCACGCTTCCCGGTCGCGCCGACTGCCCGGTCCGTGCGACCGCCCAATCCATGTGACCGGCTTCATCCACAACTCCCGGTGAAGACAAGCCAGTCGGTGACCGGAAAAGCCGAGATCGAATTTGCTAACCGCCGATCTCTTGTTACCGTTCCAGTAGCCCGGTTGCTGGTGCATCCCCCGTCGCCAGCAACCGGGTCTTCGCTTGACCGCGATTCTTCGCAGAACACGGTCGCACCTCGACCACTGGCCCCCCCCTTGAACGGCTGCTCCCGGAGCGCAGGCCGGCAGCGCGACGGCGACCGACAGCCCTCGTACGGGCCTGGTCAGCGAACCCGGCGACTGCGCGGCCGGCGTGCGCGGTGCCGCGAGAGGCCATCCCGCCGAGGCTCCGCCGGAAGGCACGGGGACGACGAAACCGCCGGATGCCGCGCGCGGCGACAGGAAGTACCGGAACACCACGCACGCCGGCAGCGCCTACATCTCGGGCGCGCTCACACCCGTACCGGTGAGGGCCTCGACCACGGCGTCCACCACGGCCTCGACATCGGGCACCCAGGGCGAGGCCGAGCCGGGCAGCGGCGCGCGCTCCCAGCGGACATCACCCAGGCCGGTGGCGGACGGGGGCAGGGCGAGGTAGCCGCCCTCACCGTGGAAGCGGAGCGAGCCGGGGACGAAGTCCTTGGCGTACAGCAGCTCGCCCAGCTGCTCCAGGGAGTACGGCTTGACCAGGATCGACCAACGGTCCGCCGAGGCGACGACCGGGCCGAGCCTCATACCGAGCCGGTCGAGGGCGACCAGGGCACGGGCGGCCGGCACGGCGGGCAGGGAGACCGCGCAGGGTGCCCCGCCTCCCGTGGCCAGGACGATGGGCGCCGTGGGCCGGTTGCCCCACCACCAGCGCACCATGCGCGCATCAGTGGTGGCGGCGAGGAGCCCGGGGTCGAAGGGATGGGCGCCCGGCACGGTGCATTCGGGGTCCGGGCAGCCACAGCGGGACCCGCCCTGCGGGTCCGTGGCCACACCCGGGAGTACCGGCCACTGCCAGTCCGAGGCGAAGGTCAGGGCCGCTTCGATCAGCTGGGACCCACTGTCGCCTCGCCGCGACAGGAGGCCGCGTCGCCTTCCGAGGATCTCGCGCATGAGCGCTCGTTCCTTTCCGTTGCACGCCTGGGAACACCGTGGACCACGTCACACCGTGTGTCGATCACTGCACTGTGCGTACCTACTGTGCGTACCTGTCGGCGCATCACACCCCTGCACCGGGCAAGGGGAGCCCCTACGGGCCGGACAAGGACTGCCTCCGCGGCCGCGCCACCCCTACTGCGTCGATCGGAAGCACGGGGTGGCGTGGGGGTGGCGAAGTCTGGCGTTTACCGTCGCGCGTGTTTCTCTCCGCCTCCGCCACGGGAGGATGGGGCACGGTCGTCGGTGGTTAAGACGCCCGGGTCCGTCACCAGGTTCCCGGGTGACTCCCCACCACCCCTGGCCTTCTCCGAGTACGTACCCATCACGACCGCTGTGACGCTCCGTCGAGCGAGCCCAGTCGACCGCAATCAACCTCCCCCCGAGTTAGTTTCGAGCCAATTTTCCTTTCCGACAAGGGGGCGGGGCGAACTCCTTCCGGACTCCCTCCAGCCTCACGGACACCAGTAATCCCAGCAGGACAATGCTGGACATCTCCTCACGAGAACGTGTACATGTGGAGACACTGCCGGCGACGCAGAACGACATGGGGGTTTGCGATGCTCTTGAGCAGTTCGTACCGGCAGGAAAGCCGGACGCCATGAACGCCCCGCACCCTCCGAAAGTGGCTGGAATCGATTCAACAGTTCCGGCCCCCGCACACACTGTCGCGCCCGTTGCCACGGGTACCTCTCCGGCTGCCCCGGCAAACCCCCAGAACGCCCCGGGCATGCTCCTGCAGGACCGACTCGCGGGATGGGTCTCCGATCTCACGACCCTTCATGAGCTGACCGAGCACCTGGCCCGCACGAGCTCCCTCGACCAGGCACTCCAGGAGCTGCTGCGCGCCGGCGCCGCCCTGGTGGGCGCCCGACGCGGCCTCGTCGTCCTGGAACCCGCCGACGGCCGCGGGCCGGACACCACGATCGGTCTCGGCCTGGCCCGCGCGGACCTCGGCCACATCGAGACGATCCCGCGCAGCGCGGTGCCGTACGGCAGGATCCTCGACGGACTGCCCGGCGCCGACGACGGCATCGCCGTGCCCGACCTGCTCGCCGAGAAGGGGCTCGACCCCCGGCACCGCGAGGTCGCCGCCCGCCTCGGCTACGCCGCGAGCTACACGCTGCCCCTCGCTCCCGAGGCCGCGGTCGGCACGGACGCCCCGCAGACGGCCCAGGCGGCGCGCCGCCTGGGCGCCGCGGTGTGGCTCTACGACGAACCCGCCGAGCCGTCGGAGCGCCAGCGGCACCTCGTCGGCCTCTACACCCGCTACGCCGCCGATCACCTCGCCCGTCTCCTGGAGCTCGAGCGCACGCGTGCGTCCATGGCCACCATGTCCGAGGAACTCCTCCCCTCGCGCCTGCCCCGGATCCCCGGCGTCCAGCTCGCCGCCCGGCACCGTGCCTCCCCGGACGGCGGCGGCGACTGGTACGACGCGCTGCCGCTGCCGGACGCCGCCCTCGGCCTCGCCGTGGGGTCGGTCACCGGGACCGGGCCGAGCGCGGTCGCCGCGATGGGGCGGCTGCGGGCGTCCCTGCGCGCCTACGCCGTGATGGAGGGCGAGGACCCGGTCGCCGTCCTGTCCGACCTGGAACTGCTGCTGAGGCTCACCGAACCCGCCCGTTCGGCCACCGCGCTGTTCGGCTACTGCGAACCCGCGTTGCGCAGGGTCACGCTGGCCGGCGCCGGGCACAGTCCGCCGCTGTTGCTCGGCGAGCGCCGTACGGAGTTCGTGGAGACGTCGGTCTCGGCCCCCCTGGGCATGCTCGCCTGCTGGGAGGCGCCGAGCGTGGAGGTCCACGCAGAACCGGGAGAGACGGTTCTGCTCTACACCGACGGACTGCTGCACCGCATCGGCGACCCCACCGACCGCGCCTTCGCGCGGTTGCACGCGGCTGCCGCCGGGGTACCCCAGGCGCTGCGCCGCGACCCGGGCGCGATCGCCGACCACATTCTGCGCACCGTGCTGCCCGAGGGTGCGCAGACGACAGACGCCACGGAGGACGTCGTCCTGCTGGCTGCCCGGTTCGAGTAGCCGCAGCGCCACGCGGAGCGGAGCAGGCCGGGGCAGGGTGCGACGGGGCGGGAAGAAGTGGAGCGGGAAGAGGTGGGGCGGGAAGAAGACGATGCCGGTCGGCCAGGAACCGGAGAAACAGGAGGGTGCCGGTTCGCAGCACCGGTCCCGCAGCACGGGTCTCGCGGTATCGGTTCGCGGCCGGCTCGGCGTCCGTTTCTGTGCCGGTGCCCATGACCGTGCCCGTTTCCGTCGCCCTCCGTGCGCCCTTGGTAACAGGCCCTTCCCCCCGGTGACCGTTTCGTCGGCAACCGTACGATGGAGGAGGTCCCCCGGCCCGGACGAAACCGACACCCTGGGGGAGGTCCAGAGCCTTACCGAGGAGGATGACCGCTGTGGCAGAAGAGCTCCCGACCGCGTTCGACGAGGCCGCCGGGACGACAGGCCCCGAAGGCCCGGAAGCCGCGGCGGATGCCGAGACTGCCGGGGAAGAGCCCGTCAAGCAGCGCAAGAACGGCCTCTACCCCGGCGTGTCCGACGAGCTGGCCGAGAACATGAAGAACGGCTGGGCCGACACCGAACTGCACGACCTCCAGCCGATCCCCCAGGTCACGGAGACCGCCGCCCGCCGTGCCGCGCTGTCCGCGCGCTTCCCGGGCGAGCGCCTGGTCGTCCCCGCGGGCAACCTGAAGACGCGGTCCAACGACACCGAGTACGCCTTCCGCGCGTCGGTCGAGTACACGTACCTCACCGGCAACCAGACCGAGGACGGCGTCCTCGTCCTGGAGCCGACGGCCGGCGGCCACCAGGAGACGATCTACCTCCTCCCGCGCTCGAACCGCGAGAACGGCGAGTTCTGGCTGGACGGCCAGGGCGAGCTGTGGGTCGGCCGCCGCCACTCCCTCATCGAGGCCGAGAAGCGGTACGGCATCCCCGCCGCCGACGTGCGCGAGCTGGCCGGCGCCCTGCGCGAGGCCACCGGCCCGGTGCGCGTCGTGCGGGGCTACGACACCGGCATCGAGGCGGCGCTGACCGACAAGGTCACCGCCGAGCGCGACGAGGAGCTGCGGGTCTTCCTCTCCGAGGCCCGGCTGGTCAAGGACGCCTTCGAGATCGGCGAGCTGCAGAAGGCCGTCGACTCCACCGCGCGTGGCTTCGAGGACGTCGTGAAGGTCCTCGACAAGGCCGAGGCCACCAGCGAGCGCTATATCGAGGGCACGTTCTTCCTGCGCGCACGGGTCGAGGGCAACGACGTCGGCTACGGCTCCATCTGCGCCGCCGGCCCGCACGCCACCACCCTGCACTGGGTACGCAACGACGGTCCGGTCCGCTCCGGCGACCTGCTGCTGCTCGACGCCGGCGTGGAGACGCACACGTACTACACGGCGGACGTCACGCGCACGCTGCCGATCGACGGCACGTACAGCGCGCTGCAGAAGAAGATCTACGACGCCGTGTACGACGCCCAGGAGGCCGGTATCGCGGCGGTGAAGCCCGGTGCCAAGTACCGCGACTTCCACGACGCCGCCCAGCGGGTCCTGGCCGAGCGGCTCGTCGAGTGGGGTCTGGTCGAGGGTCCGGTGGAGCGGGTGCTGGAGCTGGGTCTGCAGCGCCGCTGGACGCTGCACGGCACCGGCCACATGCTCGGTCTGGACGTCCACGACTGCGCCGCCGCACGCACCGAGGCGTACGTCGACGGCACCCTGGAGCCGGGCATGGTGCTCACGGTCGAACCGGGCCTGTACTTCCAGGCCGACGACCTGACCGTCCCCGAGGAGTACCGGGGCATCGGCGTCCGCATCGAGGACGACATCCTGGTGACCGAGGACGGCAACCGGAACCTCTCCGCCGCTCTGCCCAGGCGGTCGGACGAGGTCGAGGCGTGGATGGCGGCCCTCAAGGGCTGATCACGAGGGTTGATCACGGCTCGAGGGGTTCTTGAGACGCTCTCGAGATGCCGATGAACCGCTTGAGCGGTCGACCGGTGAGCTGATGCGCGCACGCGCACTGCGGCCGGCACCCGAGAGGGGTGCCGGCCGCAGTGCGCTGGGGGTCCGGTGCGGTCGGGCGCGCTGTGAGCCGATTCGGTGCGGGCGGATTCGGTGCGAACGGGCGGTGGGGTCACACCGCCATCAGCGGCGCGCCCTTCCGCCATTTGAGGATCTTGTCGAAACTCACCACGGCGCCGCCCCGACCGGGTTTGTTGCCGATGTGGACGTGGTCGGCGAGCTCCTGGATGAGGCAGAGACCTCGGCCGTGCTCCGCGTCGTACGGCGCGGGGCGGACCGGTGGGTGGGTGCGGCCGCCGGCCACGGCGGGAAAGCCGGGGCCCGCGTCGGCGACCTCGATACGGCACTTCTCGCCCTCGAGATAGGCGGTCACCCGGTACGCCTCGGTGAACCCGCCCCGGACGGTGCCCCCACCGTGCTCGACGGCGTTCGCACAGGCCTCGGTGAGAGCGACGGACAGGTCGTAGGAGATGTCGGGGTCGACGCCCGCGGTCTCCATCGCGCCGAGAAGGAGGCGACGCGCGAGCGGCACGCTCGCAGCATCACGGCGCAGATGGAGTGACCACCAGATGCTCATGCTCCAGCCTCCCGGCCGCGGCTCGACATACCGTTACCTATTGCCCTGCGTACACGCTTGTAAGCGTCCCGCTGACGTGATAACCCCCATATGGCGGGTGCGCCACGAGGCCGATCGGTGTATACGGGACGTCACGTCACAGAAGTGACCTTCCGGCCGTAGCTCTCCTTGCGGACCTGCCGTACGGCAGCCGGAGGCCCAGTGCGATGATGAGCCCGCCATGACTGCCCCCCACCCGCACACGATGCGCTCCGGACGCGGGCTCCGGATGCCGCGGGCCGCGGTGTTCGCCGCGGTCTGTGTCGTGCTGGCCGGGGCAGGTCACACACTCGCCTCCCACGCCGCCGTTCCGCTGTGGACGCTGGGCGTCGGATTCCTCGGGGCGTTCGCGGCCGTGCTGCCCCTCGCCGGACGTGCGCGGTCCCTGCCCGGTATCGCCGCCCTGCTGGCAGTGGGCCAGGCGGTGCTGCACACCGTGTTCGGCATCGGCCAGCACGGCGTCGCGACCACCGCGAACGTGTCGTCGGCCGCGTCGTCTTCCGGGTCCGGGTCCGACGCCTCGCTGATCGAGCAGGCGGCCCGGCTGATGTGCGGTGCCGGCACGGCGGCCCTCAGCCCCGCACAGGCTCGGCGCATCCTCACCGACGCCCGGATCCACCCCGACACGACCGGCACGGAGAGCGCGGTCGGCGGGTCCCACCCGGGGGGCGCCCAGGAGGGCGTCCTGTCCCTGGCCGCGGACCCTTCGGCCGCGGGCTCGGCGGTGCCGCTGCTGCCGTCCCTGCCGATGCTGCTCGTCCACGTCCTCGCGGCTTTCGCCACCGGCTGGCTGCTGCGCCGCGGCGACCTGGCGTTGCTGCGGCTCACCGAACTGTCGGTGCACGGCGTCGCCGAGGGCGCCCTCGTACGGTCCCTCCGCGTGGCGCTCATCCTGGTCCTTGCCCTGCACGCAGGTCTGCCGGGAGCTCCCCGAGAGACCCCGCGCCGGCTGCGCACCGTACCGACCGTGCCGCCCACGCCCCGGATCACCGCACTCCAGCACACGGTGATCCGCCGGGGCCCGCCCCCGGCCGGTACCGCACTCGCCCTCGCCGCCTGACGCGACCGGGCCACCACTCCGCCACCGCCGGACCTCCGGACGGGAGAGGGGCGCCGGCGTGCGGTACGGCACGCGCGTGCGCGTCCGCTTTCCCGCGTGTTCCCCCGCGCACGTCCCCGCCTGCTCCGCTCGTCCTTCTTTCGCGCGAGCGGGCCGACTGCGGCCCGGCAGCCGGCCACCGGCGGGGACGTACGCCCGTACGCGGATCCCTCACCGTCAGCGAAACCCAACTGAAGCGGAGTGCTTCTGCCATGAAGGCTTCCCGTATCGCCGCCGTCGGCGCTGTCGCCGGTGTCGCCGTCCTCACCTTGTCCGCCCCCGCCTTCGCCCACGTCAGCGTGCAACCCGAGGGCGAGGCGGCCAAGGGCGGTTACGCCGTCGTGGACTTCAAGGTCCCCAACGAGCGCGACAACGCGTCGACGACCAAGCTCGAGGTGACGTTCCCCACCGACCACCCGCTGGCCTCCGTGATGCCGCAGCCGGTCGACGGCTGGGACATCAAGATCACCAAGTCCAAGTTGGACAAGCCGCTGGAGATGCACGGCAAGAAGATCGACGAGGCCGTCACCCGGGTCACCTGGACCGCCGACGATGACGACGGCATCGAGCCGGGCTTCTTCCAGAAGTTCCCGGTGTCCGTCGGCACCCTGCCCGAGGACGCCGACGAACTGGTCTTCAAGGCACTGCAGACGTACTCCAACAAGGAGGTCGTCCGCTGGATCGAGGTGCCTCAGGAGGATCAGGAGGAGCCCGACTTCCCGGCCCCCGTGCTCGTTCTGGCCGAGACCTCCGCCGACGGTCACACGCACGGCGCGTCGGACGGCGAGGCCGAGGGCGCCAAGGCCGACGAGAACGCCGAGAACGCCTCCGCGGAGAGCACCGCGGCGGCCGGCTCCGACGACGCGGGCGGCACGGACACCACCGCCCGGGTCCTGGGCGTCGTCGGCATCGTGGTCGGCGCCGCGGGCGTCGCCTACGGCGTACTCGCCGGGCGCCGACGCGCCGACGCCTGAACACCCCCCTGTTCAACGGCGCGCACCGGGGCCGCCCACGGCCCCGTGGAACCCCGGTGCGCGCCGGAGCACCTACCTTCTGGACCTCATCATGCGCAAGAAGACCCTCACGGCGGCCCTGCTCGCCGCCGCCACCCTGACCCTCTCCGCCTGCGGCAGCGGCGACAGCAACAACGACAGCCCCATCGCCGTGGTCTCCGAGGAGGCCGGCGCGGAGAAGGCGGCCACCGCCCTCGACAACCCGTTCGAGAAGCCGGACCTCGTCCTCACCGACACGCAGGGCAAGGAGTACGACTTCCGTGCGGAGACCGCCGGCAAGCCCACGCTGGTCTACTTCGGCTACACGCACTGCCCCGACGTCTGCCCCCTGACCATGAACAACCTCGCGGTGGCCAAGAAGCAACTGCCCCAGGAACAGCAGGACGAGCTGCGGATCGTGTTCGTCACCACCGACCCCGAGCGGGACACCTCCGCCGCGCTCGGCAAGTGGCTCAAGGGCATCGACTCCCAGGTCGTCGGCCTGACCGGGGACTTCGACACGATCCAGGCCGGCGCCCGCACCCTCGGCATCTCGATCGACGCGCCGCGCAAGGACGACAAGGGCCAGGTCGTCTCCGACCACGGAACCCAGGTCATCGCCTTCTCCCCGAAGACCGACGGCGGCTACCTCCTCTACGGCGAGGACGCCACCGTCGAGGACTACACCGCGGACCTCCCCAAGATCATCAAGGGTGAGAACCCGTGAACCGGCCTGAAGGAAAGCGGCTCACAGAGAGGCGGCCTCCCTGGAGACGGCTCCTCGGCAGGCCGCACGGCCTCGCGACGGTGGCCCTCACCGGGGCGCTGACCCTGGCCGGCTGTGGCGGCTCGGACCCGGACAGCCCGGGCTCGGGTGGCGAGGCGGACCTGTCCGTCGGCTCCGCCTACATGCCGCAGCCGGTGTCGGACATGGCGGCCGGCTTTCTCGTCATCAGCAACAAGGGCGGCGCGGCCGACCAGCTGACCTCGGTCGGCAGTGACGCCGCCGGCCGCGTCACCGTGCACGAGACCGTCGACGGGGCCATGCAGGAGGCCGACGCGCTCGACATTCCGGCCCACGGCAGCCTCGTGCTCGAGAGCGGCGGCAACCATCTGATGTTCGAGCAGCTGAAGCAGCGGCCGAAGCAGGGCCAGAAGGTCTCCGTCGAGCTGCGCTTCGCCCACTCCGACCCCGTAACGGTCGAGATTCCGGTGAAGCCCGCCACCTACACACCGAAGCACGGACACTGAGGGAGAAACCCCTGTGACCCAGACCACCGTCCCCCGCGTCCGGATCCTGGTGCTGCTGTTCCTGGCCGTCACCGGCGCGCTCCTCGCCGGGGCCGCTCCCGCCTCCGCGCACGCCGCGCTGACCGGCAGCGATCCCCAGCAGGGGACGGTGGTCGACCAGGCCCCCGCCCGGGTCTCGCTCACCTTCTCCGAACCGGTCGCGGTGAGCGACGACGCCCTGCGCGTCCTCGACCCCAAGGGCGAGCGGGTCGACAAGGGCGACCCGGCCGTCGCGAGCGGCACCACGTACACCGTGCGGCTCCTCGGTGGGCTGCCCGACGGCACCTATACCGTCACCTACCAGGTGGTGTCCGCGGACAGCCACCCCGTCGCCGGCGCCTTCACCTTCTCCGTCGGGGCCCCCTCGGAGACCTCCGTCGATGCCACCGTCCAGGCCTCCGACGACGGACTGGTGGGCTCGCTGTACGGCATCGGACGGTACCTGTCGTACGCCGGGTTCGTGGTCATGGTCGGCGGAGCCGCCTTCGTGCTCGCCTGCTGGCGGCACGGCTCCGGCGTACGGGCGGTGCAGCGGCTGGTCGTCTCCGGGTGGCTCACGCTCACCGCGGCCACTCTCGCACTGCTGCTCCTGCGCGGTTCCTACACGAGTTCCGGGAAGGTCGCCGACGTCTTCGACCTGACGCTGCTCAGCGAGGTGCTGCAGACCAAGACCGGCGCGGCTCTCGTGTCACGGCTGCTGCTGCTCGCCGCGGCGGCGCTGTTCATCGCGGTGCTGTTCGGTGCCGCCCGGTACGAGCAGAACGACGAGGAGAAGCGGGACCTGTCCTTCGGGCTCGCGATCGGCGGGACGGTCGTGTCGGCCGGGCTCGCCGCGAGCTGGGCCATGTCCGAGCACGCCTCCCAAGGACTCCAGCCGGGCATCGCGATGCCGGTCGACGTCGTCCACCTGCTGGCCGTCGCCACCTGGCTCGGCGGGCTCACCGCCCTGCTCGTCGCGCTCTACCGGGCGCCTGCCGGCGCCGCGGTCGACGCGGCCGCCGTCCGGCGGTTCTCGCGGCTCGCGTTCGGCAGTGTGGTCGCCCTGGTCGGCACCGGGGCCTACCAGAGCTGGCGCCAGCTCGGCTCCTGGTCGGCGTTCAGCGACACCCGGTACGGGCAGTTGCTGCTCGCCAAGATCGGGCTCGTGGTGGTCATGGTCGGGATCGCGTACGTCTCCCGGCGGTGGACGGCGCGACTGGCGGAGCCCGGGGCACCGGTGTCACTCCGGGAGGAACCGAGGGAAACCGTGGCGGCGGTGTCGGCCTCGAAGGGCGGGGCGACCGGTACGGAGAGGGGCGTCCCTGGCACCGACACCGACACCGACACCGACACCGACACCGACACCGACACCGAGGTGGAACGGGGGAAGGGCGCGGACGACACGGGGCCTGCCGATGTTCGCCCGGAGGAATCCGGTGCCGGGGCGAAGGCGGGCGTGGACTCCGCGCGGGCCGCGCAACTCGCCCGGCAGCGGGCCGCCGTGGCGGCCGCCCGGCAGAAGCGGCTGCGGGACTCCGACCCGAACCTCTTCGGGCTGCGTCGCTCCGTGCTCGCCGAGGCCGGTATCGCCGTCGTCCTGCTCGCGATCACCACCGTGCTCACACAGACCGAGCCGGGGCGCACGGAGCAGGAGGCCGCGTCGGCCGCCTCGTCCTCCCCGGCCACGTCGTCGCCCTCGTCCTCAGCCGCCCAGGGAACCGGTGCGGTGACCCTGAACATGCCCTTCGACACCGGCGGCAAGAACGGCAGGGGCGTCGTCACCATCGACCTGGACCCCGCCCGCGTGGGCGGCAACGACCTGCACGTCTATGTGGAGCGGACCGACGGCAAGGCCTTCGACGTCCCCGAACTCAAGGTCGCCCTCACCCTCGACGCGAAGGACATCGGACCGCTGTCCGTCATCCCCGACCACCTCGCCACCGGACACTGGTCGGCGAGCGGAGTGCAGATCCCCATGGCAGGAGACTGGACGGTCGAGGTGACCGTGCGGACCTCCGACATCGACCAGGTGACCGTCTCCAAGAACGCACAGATCGGCTGAACCACCATGGCTGACCAGTCCACTCCGGAGGCCCGCACCACTGCGGCGCCAGAACCCCGGGAAGGCACCACCGCGCCCGCCGACCGGGAGGGCATCTCCCGGCGCCGTCTGCTCGGCACCGCCGGGGCCACCGGAATCGTGCTCGGTGCCGCGGGCGGTGCGGTGGGCTACGCCGCCGCCGCGCCCGCCGCGTCCGCCGAAGTCACCCCACTCACCTCCGTAGGCGAGGACCGGGCAATGTTCCACGGGAAACATCAGCCCGGCATCACCGACGGACTCCCGGCCCGCGGCCATCTCATCGCCTTCGACCTCGCGCCGGGCGCCGGGCGCAAGGAAGCGGCCGCCCTGCTGCGCCGTTGGTCGGACACGGCCCGACGGCTCATGGCAGGCGAACCGAGCGCCGAGGGGGACACCGGTGTGGCCCAGGACGCCGGGCCCTCCTCGCTGACCCTCACCTTCGGCTTCGGTCACAGCTTCTTCGCCCGTACCGGGCTGGAGAAACAGCGTCCGGTGGCCCTGGACCCGCTGCCCGACTTCTCCTCCGACCACCTCGACAAGACCCGCAGCAACGGCGACCTGTGGGTGCAGATCGGCGCCCACGACGCCCTGGTCGCCTTCCACGCACTGCGCGCCGTGCAGAGGGACGCCGGTTCTGCGGCCAGGGTGCGCTGGCAGATGAACGGGTTCAACCGCTCACCCGGCGCCACCGCCCGCCCGATGACCGCACGCAACCTGATGGGCCAGGTCGACGGCACCCGTAACCCCAAGCCGTCCGAATCCGACTTCGGCCGACGGATCTTCGTACCGGCGAACGGTGACCCCGCCTGGATGGCGCACGGCTCCTACGTGGTCGTCCGCCGTATCCGCATGCTGCTCGACGACTGGGAGAAGCTCGCGGTCAAGGAGCAGGAGGCCGTCGTCGGGCGCCGCAAGTCCGACGGAGCGCCGTTGTCCGGAGGTACCGAGACGACCGAGATGGACCTGGAGAAGACGGATTCTGCGGGCAACCTGGTGGTTCCCGTCAACGCCCACGCCCGGATCACCCGCCCCGACCAGAACGGCGGCGCGGCGATGCTCCGGCGCCCCCTCTCGTACCACGACGGCATGGACGCGGACGGCGTGCCCGACGCGGGTCTGCTGTTCGTCTGCTGGCAGGCCGACCCGCTGCGCGGCTTCGTACC
This sequence comes from Streptomyces sp. NEAU-W12, assembly GCF_026242095.1. NCBI lineage: Bacteria > Bacillati > Actinomycetota > Actinomycetes > Kitasatosporales > Streptomycetaceae > Streptomyces > Streptomyces sp. NEAU-W12. The sequence continues at coordinate 311,688 of NZ_JAPJDM010000001.1, read as the reverse complement.
GGTGCAGCGCAAGCTGGACCGGGGCGACGCGCTGACGCCGTTCCTCCGGCACGAGGCGAGCGGGCTGTTCGCGGTGCCGGGCGGCGCGGCGGAGGGCGGGTACGTGGGGCAGCGACTGCTGGAGGGCTGAGGCCACCCGTGTCACATACATGCCACTCGCGGGGGCACTCCCGGGCCCGCGTCCGGGGATGCGCCCGGCGCGGGCCCACTAGGGTGAGGTCATGCCAGCGAGCTATGCGTATCTCGGCCCCGAGGGCACCTTCACCGAAGTCGCCCTGCGTACTCTCCCGGAGGCAGCCACCCGGGAACTGATCCCGTACGTGTCCGTGCAGTCCGCGCTCGACGCGGTACGCGCCGGGGAGGCCGAGGCCGCTTTCGTCCCCATCGAGAACTCCGTCGAGGGCGGCATCACCACCACTCTCGACGAACTGGTCGCCGGTACCCCGCTGACCATCTACCGCGAGGTGCTGCTGTCGATCACCTTCGCGCTGCTCGTCCGTCCCGGCACCAGGCTGTCGGAGATCAAGACCGTCACCGCCCACCCCGCCGCCCAGCCGCAGGTACGCAACTGGCTGAAGAAGCACCTCCCGGACGTCGTCTGGGAGTCGGCCGCCTCCAACGCGGACGGCGCCCGACTGGTGCAGGAGGGCCGGTACGACGCGGCCTTCGCCGGCGAGTTCGCGGCGGCCCGGTACGGGCTGGAGGCCCTGGAGACCGGAATCCACGACGCGGAGAACGCCCAGACCCGCTTCGTCCTGGTCGGACGGCCCGCACGGCCCGCCGCGCCCACCGGCGTGGACAAGACGTCCATCGTGCTGTGGCAGCGCGACGACCACCCCGGTGGTCTGCGCGATCTGCTGGGTGAGTTCGCCACGCGCGGCGTCAACCTCATGCTGCTCCAGTCCCGGCCCACCGGTGCCGGTATCGGCAATTACTGCTTCTGCATCGATGCCGAGGGTCATATCTCGGACCGCAGAGTGGCCGAGACACTGATGGGTCTCAAGCGGGTCTGCCTCCAGGTGCGCTTCCTCGGTTCGTACCCGCGTGCGGATGTGGATCCGCCGAAGGTACGGGATCTCCAGCCAGGGACCTCGGACGAGGAATTCGCGTCCGCGGCGGACTGGGTGGCGCGCTGCCAGGACGGCCGGTTCTGAAGGCCTGAGGTAGACCAGGTGGGAGGACGGCCACGGGGCCCTGGCTTCCTACGGCCGGCCTTATCAGTCTTATTTTCTGATTTTCGTTATCCACAGAAGTTATCCACAGGCCCACTTCTCGACCTGGGGACAAGTCGACAGCGCTGCGCCGTTTCATCGACAAATCGTCCCACTTTCCATGATCGCGGCTACTCGCCCGGGGGTCGCCCTTCATCCACCCTTTCCCTTTCGTCAATCCTTCGGGAACCCCCCTTTCCGCCCGAAAGTGGAGGTAAGGGGGGTTCCCGACAGGAATCCGCATCTCCGGTCGCGCGTTCCGGAGCGGTCGATCCCGAAGTCCACAGACTTTCTTCACACCCTGTGGATAACTTTCGGAAGCCTGCGGGCGTCTGTGGACAACCGGGGCCGCGCCCCGGCTCCAGCAAGGAATTACCATCGCCGGGCAGCCTGTGGGCCGCCCCCTTTCCAGGCGGTGGGGCACTCCCGTTCACCCCGGACCGGTCTCCGCGGCGCCCCGCGAAGACCTCGGACCAGCCCTTACGGGCACAGGGTGCAATTCGCCTATAACGGTCGTCGAGCAGGTCCGGTGGAATAGTGAGTCGTGGGGCGTCACCCCGCACCGGTAGCCTTGCCCCGTGATTGACCTTCGCCTGCTCCGTGAGGACCCCGACCGTGTGCGCGCTTCGCAGCGCGCCCGTGGAGAGGACGTCGCGCTCGTCGACTCCCTCCTGGCCGCCGACGAACGGCGCAGGTCGTCCGGCGTCCGCTTCGACGAGCTGCGCGCCGAGCAGAAGGCGCTCGGCAAGCTCATTCCCAAGGCGGCCGGTGAAGAGAAGGCCGAACTGCTGAAGAAGGCCGGCACCCTCGCGGCCGACGTCAAGGCGGCCGACGCGGAACGGGACACGGCAGCCGCGGAGACGCAGGAGCTTCTGGGCAGGCTGAGCAACCTCGTCCACCCCGACGTCCCGGTCGGCGGCGAGGAGGACTTCGTCACGCTGGAAACACACGGCGCCGCCCGCGACTTCGACGCCGAGGGCTTCGAGCCCAAGGACCACCTGGAGCTCGGCCAGATCCTCGGCGCCATTGACGTCGAGCGCGGTGCCAAGGTCTCCGGGTCGCGCTTCTACTTCCTGACCGGCGTCGGCGCCCTGCTCGAGCTGGCGCTGGTGAACGCCGCGATCGCCCAGGCGACCGCGGCCGGCTTCACCCCGATGCTGACCCCGGCCCTGGTGCGGCCCCAGTCCATGGCGGGCACCGGCTTCCTCGGCCAGGCGGCCCAGGACGTCTACCACCTCGAGAAGGACGACCTCTACCTGGTCGGCACGTCCGAGGTGCCGCTCGCGGCCTACCACATGGACGAGATCATCGACGCCGACCGGCTGCCGCTCCGGTACGCGGGCTTCTCGCCCTGCTTCCGGCGCGAGGCCGGCTCTCACGGCAAGGACACCCGCGGCATCTTCCGCGTACACCAGTTCGACAAGGTCGAGATGTTCTCCTACGTCGCTCCGGAGGAGTCGCAGGAGGAGCACCAGCGGCTGCTGGAGTGGGAGAAGCAGTGGCTGACGTCGCTGGAGCTGCCGTTCCGCGTGATCGACGTCGCCTCGGGCGACCTGGGTTCCTCCGCCGCGCGGAAGTACGACTGCGAGGCGTGGATCCCGACCCAGGGCAAGTACCGCGAGCTGACCTCGACCTCGGACTGCACCGAGTACCAGTCCCGTCGGCTCCAGATCCGCGTGCGGGACGGCAAGCAGGTGCGTCCGCTGGCGACGCTCAACGGCACCCTGTGCGCCGTACCGCGCACGATCGTGGCCATCCTGGAGAACCACCAGCAGGCCGACGGTTCGGTACGCGTCCCTGAAGTGCTGCGTCCGTACCTGGGTGGCCGGGAGCTCCTGGAACCGGTCACCAGGTGAGCGCGCCGTTCCCGTACCAGCTTGTCGCCACCGACCTCGACGGCACACTGCTGCGTGAGGACCACTCGGTCTCCGACCGCACCCGGGACGCGCTCGCCGCCGTCACCGCGGCGGGCGCCGCCCACATCGTCGTCACCGGCCGCGCGGTTCCCTGGACCCGGCCCATCCTCGACGACCTCGGCTACCAAGGGCTCGCCGTCTGCGGCCAGGGCGCCCAGGTGTACGACGCCGGGGCTCACCGGCTGCTCACGTCGGTGACCCTGGACCGGCAGCTGGCCTCGGTGGCGCTGGCCAAGATCGAGGCGGAGGTCGGTCCGCTGCACCTGGCCGCGAGCCGCGACGGTCTGGACGGCGAGGTGCTGGTCGGCCCCGGCTACGAGGTGACGGGCAGACTGCCCTCGACGCCGCTCACGGACGCGGCGGACCTGTGGGCGGCTCCCCTGAACAAGCTGTACATCCAGCACCCGGCACTCACCGACGACGAACTCACCGAGGTGGCCACCCGCACCGCGGGTGGTTTCGTCACCGTCGCCATGGCGGGCGAAGGCATCGTCGAACTGCTTCCCCTCGGCCTGTCCAAGGCCACCGGGCTGTCCCTGGCCGCTCGCCGGCTCGGGGCGAAGGCCGCGGGCACGATCGCCTTCGGCGACATGCCCAACGACATCCCGATGTTCGCCTGGTCCGCGCACGGCATCGCCATGGCCAACGCCCACCAGGAACTGCGGGCGGTGGCCGACGAGGTGACGTCCTCCAACGAGGAGGACGGGATCGCGGTGGTGCTGGAGCGGTTGCTGGGCTGAGAGGCCCGTTGAACCCGCGACGCCCGCGCTCAGCGGGCGTCGCGGGTTCAACGTCGTGCGGAGGATGCACGGATCGAACGTGCGCGGACTTTCGCCCGACCGCGGCTCAGCAAGCCGGTGCCTTACCTCTCGGCCAATCCTCCAGGTGGGCGGCCCACGCGGCTGATGCGCGTGCTCGAAGCGGCCGCCCCGGGCAGCCCCCCGTGGGGCGGCCTCGGCAACGGAGCAGGAACTACTCCGGAGTCCGCCGTCGGCTGCCCTGGCAGGAGCTGGACGTACTGCCGTGCATGGACATCGCCCCGCTCCTCTCCCGGATCACGGCACCGGACGTTCCCGGCGATGCGGACACGACCACTCTGCCCGCCGAGCGAATGGGATGCCACTCGTTTAAGGGGACCTTTCCCGTGAGCGTCCGATCAGGTCGCGTGGTCCGGTGCCGTGCACCGCAAGGCGCCGGAGAGCCCTCGTAACGGAGCCACCAGGGCTCTCCGGCAACGCGGCGAGGCGCGGTGCCGGGCCACGCGACCCGGGCGGGCACAGGGAAAGGTCCCCCAAGGCCCGGCCCGGCCGACGGGATACGCCGGAGCCGCGGGACCGGGGGCCCGGAGCGGCGGGACCCTGACGCCCCGCCGCCCTCACCCCCGCCGCGCTCGCCCCCGCCGGCGCGCCTTGCTGGAGACCCATCCCCCCGGCGGCTCGCCGGAGCCCCGGAGCAGCGGCTCCGGCGCTCCGACGAGCCGTCGGCGTTCGGCCGGCATGCAGGCGCGGGCGGACGGCTCGGCGGTCTCCGCGACGCGGATGAAGGCGTCGTCCAGGACCACGTCGTCCGGGGCGGTGGAGTCCCCGCCCCCGGTCTCGGTGTCCCCGCCACGGGCCGGGCCGTCGGTCCGGTGGCGGGGGCGGTCGTCGCTCTCGTGTTTCCGCCGCTTGTCGTGCCCGAACCTCCCGTCCGCCGGCGCGATCGGTCCTTCCGTCGGATCAGGAGCCGTAGCCCCCGGTGTCCTCCTGTTGCCCGGGGGCCGGAGTGGGACAGGGTGCGGAACGAGGTGAGGTCACTCCTCTCCGGCGAGTGTCAGCGTGCGCAGCTTCTGACCGGCGTACCAGGTGGCCAGGACGGTGACGACGACCAGCAGGACCGTCGCGGTCGTCAGACCGACGTCCGAGGTGACCAGGTCGCCACCGGAGACCTTCTGGGCCACCGCGAGCGACCACTGCTGGATGCTCAGGGTGCGGGCCCCGGGCACCAGGGAGCCGAACAGCGCCTCCCAGACCAGCGCGTAGACCAGACCGAACACCACCGCGTGCCGGGAGACCGTACCGAGCAGCAGGAAGAGCGCCGCGTACGCGATGGAGGCGACCAGCGCGGCCACCGTGTAGGCGACGGCGACCTGCTGGCCGTTGCCGTTGAGGATGAAACCGGCGATCAGGGTGGGCACCGCCGAGAAGGCCATCGTCACGGCGATCGCCACGATCAGCTTGGTGAAGATGATCGTGGACCGCTTGACCGGCTTGGACAGCAGGTACACCACCGAGCCGTCGTCGATCTCGGGGCCCATGGCGCCGGTGCCGGCGATGACACCGATGATCGGCACCATGGTGGCGAGCGCCAGCCCGCCGAGCACGTCGGCCGCGGTCTGGTCGTCGGCACCGGCGAGGACGCGCACCGCCAGGGAGATCGCGATCAGCAGCAGGGGCAGGGCGCCCAGGATGAGGGCCCGGCGACGGCCGAGCAGGGCCCGGTAGGTGAGTCGGGCGACTGTGGGGTCGTACATGGTTCGGCCTCCTACGCCGCGACGAGATACGAGAAGACGGACTCGAGGGACTCGTCGGACGGCGAGACCGTGAGCAGGCGGATGCCGTGTTCCTTCGCGACCCTGGGCAGCAGGGACGTGAAGCGGGCGAAGTCGACGGCCTGGATACGCAGGACGCCCTCGCTGTGGTCGACCTCGATGCCGGACGTGGACGGGTCGGCGATCAGCGCGGCCGCGAGGGCGCGGTCGTCGCTGGAGCGCACCAGGTAACGGTGCGGGCGGTCCGTCATCAGGCGGCGGATCTTGCGGAAGTCGCCGCTGGCCGCGTGCCGGCCGGCGACGACGACCTCGATGTGCCAGGCGAGCTGCTCGACCTCTTCGAGGATGTGGGACGAGAACAGCACGGTGCGGCCCTCGTCGCCCATGCGCCGCAGCAGGTCCATCAGCTGCATGCGCTGGCGCGGGTCCATGCCGTTGAACGGTTCGTCCAGCAGGAGCAGGGACGGCTCGTGGACGAGCGCGGAGGCCATCTTCACACGCTGCCGCATGCCCTTGGAGTACGTGGCGATCTTGCGGTCCTGCGCGTACTCCATCTCGACCGTCGCCAGGGCCCGCTGGGCCGCCTTGGCGCCCAGTCCGTGCAGTTCGGCGTTGGCGACGACGAACTCGCGGCCGGTGAGGAAGTCGTACATCCCCTCGCGCTCGGGGACGATGCCGATGTGCCGGTAGATCTTCTCGTTGCGCCACACGGCCTGGCCGTCGAGGGTGACGGTGCCGGTGGAGGGGGCGAGGAAGCCGCCCATCATGTTGATGAGGGTGGACTTTCCGGCGCCGTTGGGGCCGAGGAGACCGGTGACGCCGGGGCCGATGGTCATGGTGATGTCGTTGACGGCGACCACGTTGCCGAACCAGCGGGAGACGTGGTCGATGGAGAGCGTGGTCACAGGCCCACCTTCCGGTAGCGGCGCGTCAGAAGGCCGTAGCAGGCCGCGATCAGGCCGAGGGTGAAGAGGACGTACACCACGCCCTCGCCGTTCGACGGTCCGGTTCCGCCCGGGAAGGTGCTGCTCGCGCCCAGGAAGGCGGACTGCACACCGTCGATGAGGGTGATCGGCGAGAACAACCCGATCCAGGCGATCGAACCGGAGCTGTCCTGGACGTCCGCGATCGCCTGGAGGGTGGAGACCGCGCCGTAGGAGATGGTCAGGACGGCGATCACGGCGGCGATGCCGAAGCCGCGGCGCGGGGTGACTGCCGCGATGACGAGGCCGATGCCGGCGAAAAGCAGTGAGAGCAGTGCCACGGAGACGAGCCCCTGCGCGAATCCCTTGGTCTGGTCGGTGAAATCGAGTTCGGCCAGCAGCGCGCCCACATAGAGCACGAGCAGGGGAGCGGCGGTCAGGATGAACAGGGCCGAGGCCAGTGCCGCGAACTTGGCGCGCACGTAGTCCGTGGTCTCGATGGGCCGCGAGAAGTACAGCGGAACCGTCTTGAAGCGCAGGTCGCGCGAGACGGACTGGGGTGCCTGAGCGGCGACGTACAGGCTGATGACGGCCTGCATGATGATCGCGTAGCGCGTGTAGTCGACGGGCAGCTCCTTGGCGTTCGTGGCGACCGAGACGGCGACCATGATGGCGGCGGGCACGCACATCACCACGAACAGCAGCATCGGCAGCACCTTGGACTTCGCCGAGCGTCCGAGTCCGTAGGAGCCCCGCAGGGACTGCGAGTACAGCGAGAGCCTGGCGTAGGAGCGGCCGAGACGGGGCCCGTCGTAGGAGCGGTAGCCGATGTTGTGGATCCGGGTCTGGTCACCCGGCGTCGGTGCGGGTGTCCGCAGGGGCTGCTCAACCGCCATGGCCGACCGCCTCCTTCCGCTGCTCGCCGTTGCCGCCGTCGGCCCCGGTGTCTTTGCCTGTTCCTGTGTCCGTGCCTGCGCCGGTGTCCGTGTCGTCCGTGAAGACCTCGGAGATGTGGTGGCGGCGCTGTTCCATGCGCACCAGGCCGAGCCCGAGGTCGGCGATCACGTCCCGCACCAGGTCGTAGGTCTCCTCGCCCTGGGCGGTGAGAAGGAGGACGTGTCCGGAGCCCGGCAGCCCGCTGCCGTCCTGGACGGTCACCCCGCGCGCGTGGAGCGCGTCGCGCACCGCGCGGGTGCCGTCGGGGTGCTCGTCGGTGTCGGTGACCTCGATCGCGAGGGTCGTCGTGATCTGGGTGAAGTCCGTGGTGGAGCTGGAGCGCAACAGCTTGCCGCCGTCCACGACGACCACGTGGTCACAGGTGCGCTCGAGTTCGCCCAGAAGGTGGGAGGTGACCAGGACCGAGATGCCGAAGTCGGTATGGATACGGCGGATCAGGCCGAGCATCTCGTCGCGGCCGACGGGGTCGAGACCGTTGGTCGGTTCGTCCAGGAAGACCAGGTCCGGGTCGTGCACCAGGGCCTGCGCGAGCTTCACGCGCTGCTTCATGCCCGTCGAGTAACCGCCCATGGGGCGGTAGCGCTCCTCGTACAGGCCGACGTGGCGCAGGGTGTCCGCGGTGCGCTCCCGCGCGGCGGTGGGCGGCAGGCCGGACATGCGTGCCATGTGGACCACGAACTCGGTGGCCGAGACGTCAGGCGGCAGGCAGTCGTGCTCCGGCATGTAGCCGACCCGCTCCCGGATGGCGGCGCCCTTGGTCGCGACGTCGAGGCCGAGCACTTCGGCGCGGCCCTCCGTCGCGGGGGACAGACCCAGAAGGATCTTGATCAACGTGGACTTGCCGGCTCCGTTGGCCCCGACGAGCCCGGTCACACCGGGCCCGACATCCATGGAGAGCCGGTCAAGCGCGGTCACCCTGGGGAACCGCTTGCTCAGGCTTTCGGTCGCGATCACAGTCACCTCACCGACGTTAGTGACCCGCGCCACGCGGGTCGTCAGACCGGAGAGCTGTCTTGGTGTCCGTCTGGAGTCGTACAGGCCCGTAGGGGATCCCCCGCCAGGAGCGGTCCTCTCCCTCCGGGCCCCTCTTGAACCGGCCTCCGGGAAACTACGAGATTCGCCGGTGGCACGCTACGGAAACGTAGCGCAGCCGGCGGTCCGGGGCCACGGCGCGGCTGCGGCGCGGCGGTCGCCGGTGACGGGAACGGTGTGGGAGGACCGGTTCGGGCCCGGCGCCCGTCGGCGCAGGGCGGAGGGGGGTGAGGGGACCGTTCGAAGCGGTGCTGCGGTGCTGCGGGGCTGCGGTGCTGCGGTGCTGCGGGGCGCGCGAGCGCCGGGTGCGCACGGGTGGCGCCGAGTTGTGCGTGGCGGAGCCGGGCGCCCCCGGACGGCCGGCCGTCGTCCTGGTGCACGGCTACTCCGACAGCAAGGAGGTGTGGTCCGAGGTCGCGCCGCGCCGCGCCGAGCACTCCCACGTCGTGGCGTACGGCCTTCGCGGACACGGGCGGTCCACCGCGCCGCGCCTGCTGCGGGGCGGATTCACCCTCGAAAGACTGACCGACGACTTCCTGGCCGTCGCGGACGCGGTCAGCCCGGGCGAGCCGGCACCTCTGGTGGGGCACGACTGGAGCTCGGTGCAGGCAGGGGAGTTCGTCACCGTCGGACGTGACGAGGGGCGGACAGCCTCGTTCCCCTCGATGTCCGGGCCTTCGCTCCACTCCTTCGGCCACTGGATCAACCGCCGGCTGCGGCGGCCCACTCCGCGCCGGGCCGGCCGGCTGCGCCGCTGCGGGGGCCCACAGGACCCCCTCCGCTGCGGGTGGACAGTCCTGGCTGTGGATCACACATCCCGGGCATATTCGATCGCGTGGTGCACGTCTCGCCCGGCAGGCTGAGCGGATGGACGAAAGACGCACCGTGAAGGTGTCGAAGTACCTGGCCAGACATCTGCGCCACCAGCCCGAGGCGATCGGGCTCACCCTCGACGAGGCAGGCTGGGTCGAGATCGACACGCTGATCGCCGCGGCGGCCGCACACGGCTTCCGGTTCACCCGGGCGGAACTGGACCACCTCGTCACCGCGAACGACAAGCAGCGCTTCGCGACCGAGGGCACCCGGATCCGCGCCAGCCAGGGTCACAGCATCGAGGTCGACCTCGGGCTGCCGCCGGCCACCCCGCCGCCGTATCTCTTCCACGGCACCGTCGCCCGGCACCTGGCCGCCATCCGCGCCGAGGGGCTGCTGCCCATGAACCGGCACGACGTGCACCTCTCCGCCGACCGCGCGACGGCGACCCGCGTGGGCGCCCGCAGAGGCCGGCCCGTGGTCCTCTCCGTGGACGCGGCCGCCATGGGCCGCGACGGCCATGTCTTCCGGGTGAGCGCGAACGGCGTGTGGTTGACCGGCACCGTGCCTCCCGGATATCTGCGGTTCCCCACGAGCCACTGACCCGGCGGTTTCCGACGGCCCGCAACGACGCATGATCGGCGGTATGGAACATCTGCCCACCACGGAGGCCGCCGTCAACGCCCTCCGGGAGCTCGCGGACGTGTACGAGCGCGAGATCGAGGTCACCCACGACATCGGCGCCGACCAGACATCACGCCGCACCGCGGCGGGCGTGGGCGTGACCACCGACCCGGACGGCTCCCTCCCCCACGAGGCCTACGTCGAGTTCGGTGGCCTGCCCCGGGTGGGCGTACGGCTCTATCCCGAGGACGACGCCCTGATCGACGTGGAGGGTGTGGAGTGCCCCGACATCGCCCGGGACGACGTGCCCGCCTTCCTCCGCTCCGTCTTCGACGGCCTCGCCCACGTCCGAGGCCGTCGCTTCCCGCCGGGCTACTTCCTGGTCGTACCACTCCCCGGGGGCCGGACGCACAAGGAGTTCATCCCGATGATCGTCCTCACGCCTTGGCTGAGTGCCCGCGTGCGGTGATCAGCCGGAGCCGGTGGTCACCGGAGGTGCAGTGACCACCGGAGGTGCAATGTTCGCCGGAGGCGCAGTACTCACCGAAGATGCAGTGATCGTTTCACGTGAAACACCTGTACCCCGGGAGGCCCGTCAGGACCTGGGCTCGAAGGCATGAGTCCGCACCTGAGCACCGTGTTCCTCCCGCGCCGCCGCCACGGCGGCCGTCACCGACCGGACGCGCCTGGGCGTCCTGGCGACCTCGGTCCGGCCTCGCCCATCCGCCACGAGCTGAACCGGACAGACACCGCCGCTGGTTCGGCCCACGGAAGTCCCGGCGTGCGGCACGGCGCGGGACGAGGTCAGGTGCCGTACCGAGGTGTCGACGCCGACGGACTCGCCCATGTGAAGGAAGGGGCGGTTCTTCCTGTCCGGCCGACGGCCGGCCGCCCCGCTCCCGGTGACGAGACGCGCGAGGAACCCGTGCCCGGCGCCTCGCTCATGCCCTGGAGGAACGGCAGGGTCCGCTGACCGGCGGCTCCGGCGGAACCACCGGGGCCCGTCGCGGACCGCCGGGCGGATGCCCCCACGTGCTGGACGAATTCGCCACCGCGTCCGGGGAAGACGGGCGGGATGGGAGAGATCCGGGTCGGAACCTGCTCGTGGACGGACAAGGCGCTGGTGTCCAGCGGCTGGTACCCGACAGGCCGCCGCGACGCGGAGGGCAGACTGCGGCACTACGCCACACAGTTCCCGGTGGCAGAGGTGGACTCCACCTACTACGGACTGCCCAGCACCCGTAACAGCCTTCTGTGGGCCGACCGCACCCCTGAGGGCTTCCGGTTCGACGTGAAGGCGTTCTCCCTGCTCACCGGGCATCCGACACGGCCGGAAGCGCTGCCCGCCGAACTGCGCCCGGCCCTCGCACGGCAGCGGGGGCGGGCCGGCATCGACCCCGGACTGCTCGATGATGTGTGGGACCGGTACAGCGCGGCCCTCGAACCACTGCGCGCATCCGGCCGTCTGGGGACTCTGGTTTTCCAGTTCCCGCACCGGCTCGTACCGGGCAGGCCGGCGGTGGAGTTCCTGCGCCGGTGCCGTGAGCGTGCCGCGGGATGGCCGATGGCCGTGGAGTTCCGACACCCCGGCTGGTGGCGCGAGGAGCACGTCGACGCGACGACCGCCCTGCTGACGGAGCTGGACACGGCCGCCGTGGCCGTGGACATGGTGCAGACGCTCCCCGCTTCCGTGCCACCGGTCGTACGGGTCACCACCCCGGAACTCGCCCTGGTGCGCTTCCACGGTCGCAACAGCGCATGGGGGACCGGCACCAAGGAAGAGAGGTTCCGCCACTCCTACACCCCCGAAGAACTCTCCGAGTGGACACCGCGCGTGCACGAGATGGCCGAGCAGACGCGGGAGGTCCACGTCCTGTTCAACAACTGCTGCGGTGACGCCGCCGTCCGCGCCGCGCAGTCGATGCAACACCTGCTCGGTCTCTCGTAGGGTCGTCCCCATGCGACTGAGCACTGTGATTCTGCCGATCGACCGCTGGCGCGAGGGGGGCCGGGACAAGTGGCGGCGCGCCGAGGAGCTGGGCTTCCATGCCGCCTACACCTACGACCACCTCTCCTGGCGGACCTTCCGGGACGGCCCCTGGTTCGGCGCGGTACCCACGCTCACCGCCGCAGCGACGGCCACCGAACGGATCCGGCTCGGCACGCTCGTCACCTCTCCGAACTTCCGGCACCCGGTGACCCTGGCCAAGGAGCTGATCTCCCTCGACGACGTCTCGGGCGGGCGCGTCACCCTCGGTATCGGCGCGGGCGGCACCGGTTTCGACGCCACCGCGCTCGGCCAGGAGCCGTGGACCCCGCGCCAGCGGGCGGACCGCTTCGGCGAGTTCGTCCCACTGCTCGACCGGCTGCTCACCGAGGAGACGGTGTCGTACGAGGGGGACTTCTATGCGGCACACGAGGCCCGCGGCATCCCGGGCTGCGTGCAGCGGCCCCGGCTGCCGTTCGCCGTGGCCGCCACCGGACCGCGCGGGATGCGGCTCGCCGCCCGGTACGGGCAGGCGTGGGTGACCACGGGCGACCCCAAGCTGTACGAGAACGGCACACCCGAGCAGTCGGTACACGCCCTTCGAGGTCAGGTGGAGAGGCTGGCCGAGGCCTGCACCGAGATCGGGCGGGCCGGGACAGGGCCGGAAAAGATCCTGCTCACGGGATTCACCCCGGAGCAGGACCGTCCGCTGGACTCCCTGGACGCGTTCGTCGACTTCGCGGGCCGCCACGCGGAGCTGGGCTTCACCGAGCTCGTGCTGCACTGGCCCATCCCCGACTCGGGCTTCGCGGCGGACCAGAAGACCTTCGAGCGGATCGCCATGGAGGCACCGACCCAGCTGGACTGAGCGGGCCGCTCACCAGGAGCGGTACTCACTCACATGTGCGGACTGCCGCACGCCCGTGCGGACTCATACGGGACAATGGCCGGGTGACCTCAGCGACCGCACAGCCCGAGACCCCGGGCTCCCCCCAGTTCTCGACCTCGCTCGAGCGGGGAGACAGCCCTCTCACCCCGCCGCGGCTCATCGCCACCGACCTCGACGGCACCCTGCTGCGCGACGACAAGTCGGTGTCCCCCCGCACGGTCGCCGCGCTGGCCGCCGCCGAGCAGGCGGGCATCGAGGTCTTCTTCGTCACCGGCCGCCCGGCCCGCTGGATGGACGTCGTCAGCGACCACGTCCACGGCCACGGGCTCGCCATCTGCGGCAACGGCGCCGCCGTCGTCGACCTGCACGGTGGGCCCGGCGCCCACCGCTTCGTGAAGGTGCGCGAGCTGGCCCGGCAGAACGCGCTGGACGCGGTGCGCCTGCTGCGCGAGGCGGCGCCGGGCACCGTGTACGCCGTCGAGCAGACCTACGGCTTCCACCAGGAGCCGGCGTATCCGAAGCTGCACATGGAGATCCCGGACGTCCGCGCCCAGGCCGAGGACCTGCTGGCACCGGACGGTGCCGCCGCCCACGAGCCGGTGCTCAAGATCCTCGCCCACCACCCCGAGCTCGACCCCGACGCGTTCCTCACGCTGGCCCGGCTGGCCATCGGCACCTGTGCCAACGTCACCCGCTCCAGCCCCAGCGCCCTGCTGGAGATCAGCGGACCCGACGTGTCGAAGGCCAGCACGCTCGCCCTGTGCTGTGCCGAGCGCGGGATCTCCCACGAGGAGGTCGTGGCCTTCGGGGACATGCCCAACGACATCGAGATGCTGACCTGGGCGGGCCGTTCCTACGCGATGGGCAACGCCCACCCGGACGTACTGGCCGCCGCCTCGGGGCACACGGTCGCCAACAACGAGGACGGCGTGGCCGTGGTGATCGAACAGATGCTGGCCCGACAGCCCTGACCGGTTCCGAGCGCCGGAACGGATCCGTTCCGGCCCACCCCCTCGACCGGGCCGGGCACGAACGGCGGAGCGGGCCGGGCCCGGTGCTCGCTCAGAGCGGCACCCCGCGTTGTGCCAGCCACGGCACCGGGTTCACCGCCGAGCCCGTCTCGGGCGTGACCCGTACCTCGAAATGCAGGTGCGGCCCGGTGGAGTTGCCGCTGGTCCCGGACTGTCCGATCCACTGGCCGGGCGAGACGTGCTCGCCCTGGTCCACGGCGACGGTGGCCAAGTGTGCGTACTGCGTGTAATAACCGCCCGCGTGCTCGACCACGATCTCGATACCGAACGCCCCTCCGCAGGACACCTTCACCACTTTGCCCGCGCCCACGGACCGCACCGGCGTGCCGATCGGCACCGCGAAGTCCTGGCCGGTGTGCCGGTTCGCCCAGCGTGCACCACCGCTCCCGTAGGACGCGGACAGCGCGTAGGTCTCCACCGGCGCCACCCAGGAGTCGGTGAACACCGTCACCGGCTGGTCGAGCCGCACCGCACCGCGGCAGGAGCCGGCCGCCACCGAGGCGTCCGCCTGGCCCTGGAGCTGCCACCGGGCCGTCTCCAGCTTCTGCTCGATACCGCTCTTGAGGTCGGCGAGTTCCTTGTTCCGCTTCTCCAACGCCTTCCACGCCTCCGCAGCCTTCGCCTCGTCGCGGGCGAGCCGGGCCTCGGCCCGCGCGTTCTTCCCGATCGCCTTGTCGAGAGCCAGGTTCGCCTTCCACAAGGCACGCTGACCACGCATCACCTCCTCCGGGTCGTCCGCGAGAAACATGTGCGCGGTCAACGGAAGTCCGCCGCCACTGCGGTACTGGGACCGTGCGACACGACCGAGGTCGTCGCGCAGGACCTCGGCGTCCCGGCGCTTCCGGTCGAGCAGCCTCTCCAGCCGCAGCACCTCGGTCCGCTGCCGCTCGGCCTCGCGCCGGCCCGCCTCGTACTTCAGCGTCGCCGCGGCCGCCTCCTCGTAGAGCCGCGCCACCTGTGCGCTGACCCCTGCCTGTGGGCCGTGACCCGGAGCATGCGGACCGTCGCCCTCCCGGTCGGTGGGCCGGGCGGCGAGCACGGCGAGCGCGCACAACGGCACGGCGAAGAGCAGCGGATGACGGCGGGTGAGACGCATGACAGCGATCCTGGTCCCCGCCCCGGCCCACGACCCTGTTCACCTCGTACGCCTGGGGGACCGGACGACCCGGATGGACCAGTGATACCGCCGAACAGAGGCACGGGGAGACGGGATTGACAGCCTGTCAATCGTCTTCCGTCACGCACGTCCGTACCGGGCGCACGCGCCTCGTGCCACATGCCCGCCCCTCGTGCCCGGGTCAGCCCACCTCCACCAGCTCCACCAGCCGGTCCGCCTCGGCCTCGCGTCGCGCCATCCGCCGCAACGGCCCGGCTGCGGAGGCCAGTTCCCCGTACGCACCGCGCTGCACCACACGTCCCTCATCCAGCACGATCACCTCGTCCACCGCCTCGAGCCCGGCCAGCCGGTGGGTGATCAGCAGCGTCGTACGGCCCTCGGTGGCGGCCAGCAGGTCGGTGGTGAGGGCGTCGGCGGTCGGCAGGTCGAGGTGCTCCGCAGGCTCGTCCAGCACCAGCACGGGGAAGTCCGCGAGCAGCACCCTGGCCAGCGCCAGCCGTTGCCGCTGACCGCCGGAGAGCCGCGCCCCGTGCTCGCCGACGAGTGTGTCCAGGCCGTCGGGCAGACTGTCGGCCCACTCCAGCAGCCGGGCACGGGCAAGCGCGTCGCGCACTTCTCCCTCGGTGGCTTCGCGCTTGGCGAGCAGCAGGTTCTCGCGTACGGAGCTGTCGAAGAGGTGGGCATCCTGCGCGCACAGCCCGACCAGCCCACGTACGTCGTCACCGTCCAGGGCGTACGCGTCCACACCGGCCAGCGTGTACGAACCGGCGCCGGGGTCCAGGAACCGCAGCAGCACCTGTGCGAGCGTCGTCTTGCCGGAGCCTGACGGGCCGACCACCGCGATCCTGCGGCCCTGCTCCAGCGTCAGGTCCAGCCCGGCGAGCGCGTCCCGTTCCTGCCCGGCGTGCCGGGCCTCCAGCCCCTTGACCACGAGTGGGAACGGCGACGCGGGCGCCTGCCGGGGCTGCTCCGGCTCCCGTACGGGCACCGGGGCGTCCAGCACCTCGTACACGCGCTCGGCGCTCTTGCGCACCCTCTGCCGGTGCTGCACGGCGAGCGGCAGCCCGAGTACGGCCTCGAAGGCCGCGAGCGGGGTGAGGACGACGACGGCCAGTGCCACTCCGTCCAGCCGGCCGGCGGCCACCGCCTGGACGCCGACGACGGCCGCGGCCGTGACGGTCAGGCCCGAGACGAGTGCGACGAGCCCATCGCCGAGGGCGGTGGCGGTGGCGGCACGCGAGGCGATCCGGGTGAGCACGCCGTCGGCCCGCCGGGTCCCGGCGGTCCGCGCGGGCAGAGCCCCGGCGACCGTCAGCTCCCCGGTCCCGGTGAGCAGGTCGGTGACCTGGGTCGCGAGGACTCCGCGGGCGGGCGCCAGCCTGCGCTCCGCGCGCCGGGCCACCGCGCCCGTGAGGAGGGGCAGACCCGCCCCCGCCACGAGCAGCCCGGCCGCGAGGACGGCACCGGCCTCCGGAAGCAGCCAGGCCGTGAAGCCGACGGACAGGGCCGAGACGACCACCGCCGCACCGGCCGGCAGCAGCCAGCGCAGCCAGTAGTCCTGGAGTTCGTCCACATCGGCGACCAGCCGGGAGAGCAGATCGCCCCTGCGGACCCCGCGCAGCGCGGCGGGCGCCAGCCGCTCCAGCCGCCGGTACACCGCGACCCTGGTGTCGGCCAGCATCCGCAGTACCGCTTCGTGCGACACGAGCCGCTCGGCGTACCGGAACACGGCCCGCCCGATACCGAAGGCCCGGGTCGCCGTGACGGCGAGCATCAGGTACATCACGGGCGGCTGTTGCGAGGCCCGGGAGATGAGATACCCGGATGTCGCCATGAGGCCCACAGCGCTGCCCAGCGCGAGGCTGCCGAGCAGCAGCGCGAGCATGAGCCGCCCCCGGTGGGCGCCGGACATGGCACGGACACGGGCCAGCACGCCGCCCGCTTTGGCCGCCACGACCGGTCCGGTCGGCGCCGGGCCCTCGGAGTCGGCGGGCTCGGCCTTCTCCACCTGCTCCCAGTCGAGAGCGGGCTGGACGTCCGCCCGTTCCCGGCCGGCACCGAGGACGGTGTCACCGTGCTCGGGCTGCGGCCGGTCACCGGGGGTGGGGTCGGCCAGCCGCACCACCCGGTCCGCCACCGCGAGCAGTGCCGGACGGTGCACCACCAGCAGTACCGTCCGTCCGGCCGCCAGGCGCCGTACCGCTGCCACGACCTCGGCCTCGGTGGCACCGTCCAGTGCGGCCGTCGGTTCGTCGAGCAGCAGCACGGGCCGGTCCGCGAGGAACGCACGGGCGAGCGCGAGCCGTTGCCGCTGTCCCGCGGACAGTCCCGCCCCGTCCTCCCCCAGCACCGTGCCGGTGCCCTCGGGCAGCGCGTCCACGAACTCCAGGGCGCCCGCGTCCCGCAGAGCCCGACGGACGGCATCGTCGTCCGCGTCGGGCCGGGCCAGGCGTACGTTCTCGGCGACAGTCCCGGCATACAGGTGCGGTCGCTGCGGCACCCAGGCCACCCGGCTGTGCCACTGGGCCGGATCGAGACCGGTGAGATCGGCTCCTCCGATCCGGACCCGCCCCTCGGTCGGCTGCACGAAGCCCAGCAACACGTTCAGCAGTGTCGACTTGCCCGTCCCGCTCGGCCCGACGAGCGCGACCGTCTCCCCGGGTTCGACGGAGAACGACACGCCCGACACGGCGTTCGACGACCGTCCGGAATAGCGGACGGTCACGCCCTCGAAGGACAGGGCACCCGACGGCGCCGCCGCGGCCCCCGGTGCCGGAAGGGGTGTCTCCAGGACCTCGAAGATCTCCTCTGCGGCGGCCAGCCCCTCCGCCGCCGCGTGGTACTGCGTGCCGACCTGGCGCAGGGGCAGATAGGCCTCGGGCGCGAGGATCAGGATGAGCAGGCCGATGTACAGGTCCATGTCGCCGTACACGAGCCGCATGCCGATCGTCACGGCGACCAGGGCCACCGAGACGGTGGCGAGGAGTTCCAGCGCGAAGGAGGAGATGAAGGCGATCCGCAGGGTCCGCATGGTCGCCCTGCGGTACTCGGCGGTGATCCGCCGGATCGACTCCGCCTGCGCCTTGGCCCGTCCGAACACCTTCAGCGTCGGCAGCCCGGCCACGACGTCCAGGAAGTGGCCGGACAGCCGGGACAGCAGCTCCCACTGCCGGTCCATCCGGGACTGGGTGACCCAGCCGATCAGCATCATGAAGACCGGGATGAGCGGCAGGGTGACGACGATGATCGCCGCCGAGACCCAGTCCTCGGTGACGATCCGCGCCAGCACCGCGACCGGAACGACCACCGCGAGCCCCAACTGGGGCAGATAGCGCGAGAAGTAGCCGTCGAGGGCATCGACCCCGCGGGTCGCCAGGGCGACCAGTGAGCCGGTCCGCTGCCCGGTCAGCCACCCCGGGCCGAGCGTCGTCGCCCGCTCCAGCAGCCGGCCCCGAAGCTCCGACTTGACCGCCGCGCCGGCCCGGTGCGCGGCCAGTCCGGTGAGCCAGCCGACCAGGGCACGGCCGACCGCGACACAGGCCAGAAGCACCAGGGGGGTACCGAGGTCCGCCACGGCCATGCCGTGCTGGAAGGAACCCACCACCACCTCGGCGATGAGCATGGCCTGAGCGATCACCAGCACCGCGCCGACGGCACCCAGGGCGACCACCGCCGCCAGGAAGAGCCGTGTGGCACGGGCGTAGCGGAGCAGCCGCGGATCGATTGGTTTCACGTGAAACACACCTCAGTGCACGGGATCGGCGATGTGCTGGGTGCCGATCCGCTTACGGAAGACCCAGTAGGTCCAGCCCTGGTAGACCATGACGAGCGGCGCGGCGATCACCGTGAGCCAGGTCATGATCGTCAATGTGTAGTCGCTGGAGGAGGCGTTGGTGACGGTGAGACTCCAGTCCGCGTCCAGCGTGGACGGCATGACGTTCGGGAAGAGCGTCAGGAAGAGCATCGTCACGGCGGCCACGATGGTGACACCGGACAGGGCGAACGACCATCCCTCGCGCTCTGCCTGGTTCGCCACCAGCGCGGCGACCAGGGCAGCTGCCGTGACGACCATCGCGACCAGGCTCGCGCCGTCACCGCGCTCGATCTGTGTCCACACCAGGAAGACCAGCGCGAGGACAGCGGTGATCAGCCCCGTTCGCAGGGCCGTCTGCCGGGCCCGGCCCCGGATGTCACCGACGGTCTTGAGTGCGGCGAACACGGCGCCGTGGAAGGTGAAGAGCGTCAGCGTGACCAGACCGCCCAGCAACGCGTACGGGTTGAGCAGGTCCCAGACGTTGCCCACGTACTCGAACTCGGCGTCGAGCTTCACTCCACGCACGATGTTGCCGAACGCCACGCCCCAGAGGAACGCGGGGATGAGCGAGGTCCAGAAGATCGCCGCCTCCCAGTTGCGCTGCCAGCGCTCCTCCGGCCGCTTGACCCGGTACTCGAAGGCGACACCGCGGATGATCAGGCAGACCAGGATGACCAGCAGCGGCAGGTAGAAGCCGGAGAAGAGCGTGGCGTACCACTCGGGGAAGGCCGCGAAGGTCGCGCCGCCGGCCGTGAGCAGCCATACCTCGTTGCCGTCCCAGACGGGGCCGATGGTGTTGATCAGCACCCGCTTCTCGGCGCGGTCACGGGCAAGCAGCCGGGTGAGGATCCCGATCCCGAAGTCGAAGCCCTCCAGGAAGAAATAGCCGATCCACAGGAAGGCGATCAGAACGAACCAGACGTTGTGAAGTTCCATGACTCTGTGGCTCCCTCGGGCCTAGTACGAGAAGGCCATCGGCTTGTCGGCGTCCCGGAGATCGCCACCGATCTTCGTGGGCGGGTTGAGATCGGCCTCGGTGAGTTCGGGCGGGCCCGCCTTGACGTACTTGGCGAGCAGCTTGACCTCCACCACGGCCAGAGCGGCGTACAGCAGGGTGAAGACGGTCATCGAGATGATGACCTCGGCCTGGGACACTCCGGGGGAGACCGCGTGCCGGGTCTGCATCACGCCGTAGACGACCCAGGGCTGCCGGCCCATCTCGGTGAATATCCAGCCCCAGGCGTTGGCTATCAGAGGGAAGGCCATGGTCCAGAACGCCAGGAGCCAGTACAGCCGGGTGAGCCTCGCGCCCAGCGGCTTCTTCAGCAGCACCAGGCGCGGTACCTCGTCCTCCCCGGTACGCAGGGCCGCGGGCACCAGGAACCTCTTCCTCGTGAGCCAGAGCCCCAGCAGCGCGAGCGAGAAGGAGGCCATGCCGAAGCCGATCATCCAGCGGAAGCCCCAGTAGGCGACCGGCACGATGGGCTTGTAGTCACCGGGACCGAACTGCTCTCGCAGGGCCTCATTGGTGTCGTGGATGCCGGGCACGTACGAATCGAAGTCGCCGTGGGCGAGGAAGGACAGCAGCCCGGGTACCTCCAGGGCGACCTCGTTGTGCCCCTTGTCGACGTCGCCGTACGCGAACACGGAGAACGGCGCCGGACTCTCGCCCTCCCACAGGGCCTCGGCGGCGGCCATCTTCATGGGCTGCTGCTCGTACATGACCTTGCCGAGGGTGTCTCCGCTGATCGCGGTGAACATGCCTCCGACCGCCATGGTGACCAGGCCGAGCCGGAGCGACGTCCGCATCACCGGGATGTGCTTCTTGCGCATCAGATGGAAGGCGGCGATGCCGACCATGAAGGCGCCGCCGGTCAGCGCGGACGCCGAGAAGCTGTGGAAGACCTGGTTGAGCGTGGTGTTCTGGGTGAGCACCAGCCAGAAGTCGGTGAGTTCCGCCCGCCCCTTCTCCTCGTTGATCCGGTAGCCGACCGGGTGCTGCATCCAGGAGTTGGCCGCCAGGATGAAGTACGCCGACAGCAGTGTGCCGAGGGAGACCATCCAGATACAGGCCAGGTGGATCTTCTTGGGCAACTTGTCCCAGCCGAAGATCCACAGGCCGATGAAGGTGGACTCGAAGAAGAAGGCGACCAGGGCCTCGAAGGCGAGCGGGGCACCGAAGACGTCACCGACGAAGCGCGAGTAGTCGGACCAGTTCATGCCGAACTGGAACTCCTGCACGATGCCGGTGACCACCCCCATCGCGATGTTGATCAGGAAGAGCTTCCCCCAGAACTTCGTCGCCCTGAGGTACTTCTCCTTCCCGGTGCGCACCCAGGCGGTCTCCAGCCCGGCCGTGAGAGCGGCCAGCGAGATCGTCAGAGGAACGAAGAGGAAGTGATAGACGGTGGTGATACCGAACTGCCATCGCGCCAGTGTCTCCGGCGCCAAAGCCAGGTCCACGTCGCCGCTCCTTACATCGCCGTGGTCACAACGACCGTTTGGCCTGTTCATCCGCCGCATCTCGGGAGAAACGGGATGCGCTTGTGAACGCGTTCACATTCACAAGCAATTATGACCTACTGCTTTTCACATCTGGAAGGGGGGTCCCCTGTGACGTCAACCCCTTCTCGGCGACGGTGGGAACACAGGAGTGCCGGGCGACGGCCCACCCGTCGCCCGGCACTCCTGGCCCTGCTCCTGACCGTGTGCGGTTACAACCGCTACAGCTCCTTGCGGAAGGCTTCCGTCACCTTCAGGAAGATGTCGTTCGCCTCGGCCTCGCCGACCGTCACCCGCACGCCCTCACCGGGGAAGGGCCTGACGACCACCCCCGCCTGCTCGCACGCCTGCGCGAAGGCCGTCGTGCGCTCCCCCAGCCGCAGCCACACGAAGTTGGCCTGGGTCTCGGGTACCTGCCAGCTCTGGGCGCGCAGCGCTTCCACGACACGGTTGCGCTCACACACCAGCGAGCCGACCCGTCCGATGAGCTCGTCCTCGGCACGCAGCGAGGCGATCGCGGCATCCTGTGCGACCTGGCTCACACCGAACGGCACCGCCGTCTTGCGCAGCGCCGCGGCCACCGGCTCGTGGGCGATCGCGAAGCCGACCCGCAGCCCCGCCAGACCGTAGGCCTTGGAGAAGGTCCGCAGGACGCAGACGTTGGGCCGGTCCCGGTAGAACTCCACGCCGTCCGGGACCTCGGGGTCACGGATGAACTCGCGGTACGCCTCGTCGATCACCACCAGGACATCACGGGGCACCCGGTCGAGAAAACGCTCCAGCTCCGCCCGCCGCACCACCGTGCCGGTCGGGTTGTTGGGGTTGCATACGAAGATCAGCCGGGTCCGTCCGGTGATCGCCCCGGCCATCGCGTCCAGGTCGTGCACATCGCCCGGTGTCAGCGGCACCTGCACGGCGGTGGCACCGCTGATCCTGGTGATGATCGGATACGCCTCGAACGAACGCCACGCGTAGATCACCTCGTCGCCGGGGCCCGAGGTGGCCTGCAGCAGCTGCTGGGCGACGCCGACAGAGCCGGTGCCGGTGGCCAGATGGGAGACCGGCACGGCGAAGCGCTCGGACAGCTCAGACATCAGAGACGTACAGGCCATGTCGGGGTAGCGGTTGAAGGCGGACGCCGCGGACGTCACGGCCTCCATCACCCCCGGCAGCGGTGGATAGGGGTTCTCGTTGGAGGACAGCTTGTAGGCCACCGGGCCCCCGGCCGCCGCCGGCTTGCCCGGCCTGTACGTGGGAATACCCTCCAGCTCGGCGCGCAGCCTGGGGCTCGTCTCGCTCACCGCAGTCCTCCTCCGAAGACCGGCGGCCCTTGTCCGCCGCCGACATCCAATACTGCTCACCTTAAGAGGATTCGGCGTCACTGCGTAGACGCGTACAACGGCGGCGCGGACGGGACTGCCGGGGTCCGGGGCATGGTGCGGTCCGGCGCTCGTGCCGGCGGGGACGACATGGTCCGCGTCGGGGTGGGCGCCGAGGGGCGGGGCGGCCTCCCGGGAACCTTCGGAACGGTCAGCCCCTGAGCCGCATCCGCCCCTTCGGCAACAGGGGCATCAGCGCGCGAAGGCCCACAAAGGGTGTCCACCCAGGGGGCGCGCCTCACATATATCTACGCGCCGGTAGCTCACGCCGTGGCGCGCGTCCCTCGTGCAGGTGAGTTGAGACCTCTTCGCAACATCACCCCCTCGACAGGTCCGCATGCGCCGACACGCCAGGTCTTGATATTGGAACGTTCAACCTCCTTGCTTTCCAAGGAGGTTACTGCTTAATGATCATGCAGAAACGTGCCTGCCAATGCGTGCATATGCGTCCGCCCTACCCCACCGCATGAGCCCTACTATCGGCTCGCCATGACAGCAGCAGGGAAGCACCAGGTGAGCCGCGCGGAAACCTCACGCCGAAGCAGCAGGCCGGGCCGGGCGGGCATCAGGGACGTGGCCGCCGCAGCCGGAGTATCCATCACGACCGTCTCCGATGCCCTCAACGGCAAGGGCAGACTCCCGGACGCCACCCGGCGCCACGTCCGCGAGGTCGCCGACAGACTGGGCTACCGCCCCTCGGCCGCCGCCCGTACGCTCCGCACCGGAAAGTCGGGGCTCATCGGCCTGACCGTGACCACGTACGGGGAAGAACCCTTCACCTTCACCGAGTTCGCGTACTTCGCCGAGATGGCGCGCGCCGCCACCTCCGCCGCGCTGGCCCGCGGCTACGCCCTCGTGATCCTCCCCGCGACCTCCCGACACGACGTGTGGTCCAACGTCGCCCTGGACGGCACGGTCGTCATCGACCCCTCGGACCAGGACCCGGTCGTCAGCGAACTGGTCCGGCAGGGCTTACCGGTCGTCTCCGACGGCCGCCCGGCCGGCTCGCTCCCGGTCACGGCCTGGGTGGACAACGACCACGAAGCGGCGGTCCTCGGGATCCTCGACCACCTGGCCGACGCCGGCGCCCGCCGCATCGGCCTGCTGACCGGGACCACGACCGACACATACACCCACCTGTCGACCACCGCGTATCTGCACTGGTGCGAGCGCGTCGGCCAGGAACCGGTGTACGAGGCCTATCCGGCGCACGATCCGTGCGCGGGCGCCGTCGCGGCCGACCGGCTGCTCGCCCGTCCCGACCGCCCGGACGCCGTCTACGGCCTGTTCGATCCGAACGGCACCGATCTGCTCGCCGCCGCACGCCGCTACGGCCTGCGTGTCCCGGACGACCTGCTGCTGGTCTGCTGCAGCGAGTCGACCGTCTACGCCAACACCGAGCCGCCCGTCACCACGCTCTCGCTCAAACCGCGCCGCATCGGCACGGCGGTGATCCAGCTGCTCATCGACGCGATCGAGGGCGTCGACCCCGAACACACGGTGGCGCAGGTCATACCCACCGAGCTGATCGTGCGCACCTCGTCGCAGCGCCGCCCGCCGCGCACGACGGTCAGCCCGCCGCGGTCACCGGAGCGGACGTGACGGAGCGCGGGACTCGACAGCGGGGCGGAGGGTGCGGTGGCATCGGTGGCATCAACGGCTCCCGGAGGGGTGGAGCCATTGCTGCCACGGGAGCGGTACGGCGCCGCACTTCCGCGGCCTTGCCGCAGTCTCCCTCCGCCGCACCGTCGGACAGATTCCGGAGGGGCCGAAGAACTGACCAATCGGGAGAAAAGCCGCAGCGAACTGGAGCCGTTCCCCGATTCACCACCCCTGGGTCATCACACGGCGCGATCCACATTCCTATGATGGGCCCACGACACCGCGGGCCGCTGCGACCAGGCAGTCCGACACGGTGCAGTTGCGGCTTGATGGTGGAGGGGTCGATGACGCAGGGGGCCGGTCAGGGACCCGAGGCGGAGCGCACAGCTACGGTGCGCGACTTCCGGGTGCCCGCTTACGTCCACGAGACCGGTCCGTACGCCCACAGCATGCACCCCGGCGACGTGGCCCCGCCCTCCGAGGCGAGCCACCCGGAGGGATACACACCCACGCAACGGGACCTCCCGGTCATCAATCGGGGTGACACTGTGCAGGTGACCGTCGACCCCGCGTCCGTACCCGCACCACAGCCCGCCGCCGGGCCCGGCCCGCTCTACGTGGTCGGTGACGTCCACGGCTACCTCGACGAGCTGGTGGCCGCCCTCCAGGAGCAGGGCCTCGTCGACTCCGCGGGCCAGTGGTGCGCCGGCCCCGCACGGCTGTGGTTCCTCGGCGACTTCACCGACCGCGGCCCGGACGGCATCGGCGTCATCGACCTCGTGATGCGGCTGTCCGCCGAGGCCGCCGCGGCCGGCGGCTACTGCAAGGCCCTGATGGGCAACCACGAACTGCTGCTGCTCGGCGCCAAGCGGTTCGGCGACACCCCCGTCAACTCCGGCGCGGGCACCGCCACCTTCCAGGCCGCCTGGCTGCTCAACGGTGGGCAGAAGAGCGACATGGACCGTCTCCAGGACCACCACCTGCAGTGGATGGCCCGCCTGGACGCCGTCGAGGCCGTCGACGACCACCTGCTGCTGCACTCCGACACCACCGCCTATCTCGACTACGGCCGTTCCATCGAGGAAGTCAACGACACCGTCCGCGAGACGATCACCCGCAACGACGCCGATGAGGTCTGGGACCTGTTCCGCAAGTTCACCAAGCGGTTCTCCTTCCGCGACGAGGGCGGTGCCGAAGCCGTGCGCTCCCTGTTGGATACGTACGGCGGCACCCGGGTCGTTCACGGCCACAGCCCCATTCCTTATCTGCTGGGCGAAGTAGGCTCCGAGGACGGTGAGGACGACAACGGTCCCGTCGTCGAGGGTCCGCACGTCTACGCCGAGGGCCTGGCCATCGCGATGGACGGTGGCGTGACGATGGCCGGAAAGCTGCTGGTCCAGCAACTGCCGCTCGCGAAGTGAACGGTCGCCGGGCCCGGTCTCCCCGGCCCGGCCCGGCATCGGACCGAGGCCAATTTCGGTAAACCCCCTGTCACGGCGCACCGTCGGCGCTCTACCATCGGCTTATCCGTAGCAGGCTCCCCTCCGTTTCTGCCCAACGGCTCGTCAGCATGCCGAGCCGCAAGCCCTACGGAGCATCGGGGGATGCACATGAACAGCGTTCCGCAGCATCTGTTGGCCGAGGACCGCCAGGATTACGTGCGGATTCTCGATGAGGCGCTGCGCTCCGCACCACAACGCCCGGAACTGAGCACTGTCGGACAGCGACTCACCTCCGAACAACTGCGCACGATGGCGCTCAACGCCACCGCGATCATCACGGCGGCCGCGGCGACCGAGTACCAGCACTACACCAAGGTCCGCGAGGAACTGCGCCGGCCACCGGCGTCGTCCACCCCGTCCACGCGCGCGTCCGGCTCGTCCGGGCCGGAGCCGGGCACGGCGGGGATCGCCACGACCGTGGGAGAGGTCGCCGAGACCGCCGGCGCGGGTGCCGTCGCCGTCGTCGCCGTTCTGGCACCTGTTCTGGCCGGAACCGCGACCGCGATATTCCTGCTGGTCGGTTACGTCCTGCGGATGCTCGACCCCGGCGCGGCCTTCGCCCAGACCATGATCACCACGGGCTGGACATTCGGCGCCGTGACCGCGGTCGCCATCCTGGTCGCCGCGGTGGGCCTGCTGCTCACCGCACTGCGCAACAAGCCCTCGGCCCGAAGCGGGCCGTACGGTGAAGCCGACAAGGAGATGACTCTGGCCAGGGAAGCCTGGCACGAGGCACTGCTGGAGCGGGGAATCGTCCCGTTCCTGCGGGACGCGCTCGCCGACCCGGGCACGGCGGCCGCACTGCACTGCGCGGCACCGGCCGAACCGGCCGGCCGTATCCCGCATCTCGGCTATGGCCGGCCAGGGTTCACCAGCCCCGGCGAGGGTACGAACCGCGGCCGACGGCCGAGCTACTCGAGTCCCGACTACACCAGCCCGGACTTCGGAGGGCCGGAGCACAAGCCGGAGTAGCCGGAACAACCGAATAAGCCGGGCCCACCGGAGCCGGCCGAACCGGATGAGCCGGACAGCCGGACAGCCGGACAGCCGGATGAGCCTGTCGAAGGGACCACGGCGTTCGGACGGCCCGGCCGTCGGCTTGCGCTCTCACCGGCGGAGCCCGTTCCCGAGGTTCCGCGCCGAAGGACGTGAGCCGGGTGCCCAGCGCACCGCCCTGCGCCCTTACCGGCCTGGGCCGTGGCTGTCAGGAACGGAGAATGCCCGCCCGGCCAGCTGCGGTGATCCACCGAGGGAACTCGGACAGCAGGCGGTCGTACAACTCCGGGTCCGGCACGGTGCCGATGTCGTCGACGGCAAAGAACCCGACGTTGTCGACAAGGCGTCCGGGCAGCGTGTCGAACCGCTCCAGCACGCCGTAGTTCGCCCGGCCGAGGCCCACGAACTGCCAGAAGATCGGTTCCTCCACCGCTTCGCGGAGTTCCCGCTCGATCTCCGCGTTCCGGTAGACACCGCCGTCGGAGAAGAACAGCACGAGCGTCGGGGCCGCCGCGGGGCTGTGCCTGACGAAGGAGCGGACCTCGGCGATGACCTTCTGCTCCTCGTTCTGGATGCCGACCTCTCGCATGTCGACCTGGCTCGGGTCCAGCCCTTTCTTCCGCCCGCGCCGGAAGAGACTCATCTCTCCCACCCGTACGTGCAGCCGGAGCCATTCGGGCAGCTCGCCCAGGAGCAGGTCCGGCAGCCGCGCCGGGTTCGATGCGAACGTCCAGGCCTGCATCTCACCGTCGTCGTCCAGTTGCGCGGCGACCGCGGCCATACGTTCGACGACGTCCGCCACCACTCCCTTGGAGTACAGGAAGGACATGGAACCGGAGGCGTCCAGTACGAGGACGACGCGCGCGGTGACTCCGGCGGCCCCGTGCTTACGCAGACTGACTGCCACCTGTTCCTTGCGCAGTGACAGCCGCTTGCGCATGTCCACCGGCAACCGCTCCTCACCCTTGGTGAGGAGCGGAGCGGCCGAAGGAACGGCCGACGGCACGGAGGGCGGGGCAGAGGGCCCCGGGGCGGAGGCGGTGGGCGCGACCGGGGGCCGGGGTGGGAGCGGGGTGGTGGGTGCCGCAGACGGCACCGCGGGCGCGGCAGAGGGTGTCGTAGCGCCGGGTACCGTGGTGGAGCCGTCAGCGGTCGTGGAGGCCGCTGACGCCGGGGAAGCGTCGTCCACGGTGATACCGAAGTCGGTGGCCAGCCCGGCGAGCCCCGAGGCGTACCCCTGCCCCACCGCGCGGAACTTCCACTTTCCCTGGCGCCGGTACAGCTCGCCCCCGATGAACGCGGTCTCCGTCGCGGCCGCCATGTCGAACCGGGCGATCTCGGCCCCCGCACCGGCGTCGAGCAGCCTGAGTACCAGTCCCGGCACCTGGCCGAACGTCCCGCCGTCGGACGACGCGCACAGCACGACCCGATCGACGGCCGGTTCCAGCAGGCTCAGGTCCACCTCGATCGTGTCGGTCGCGGCGCCGGCGGCATTCCGCTTCCCCAGGTGCGTCACGGCGTCGGAGGTGTGCTGCGGCTGGTTGTAGAAGACGAAGTCGCCGTCGTCCCGCACCCGCCCGGCCTCCGTGAGCAGCAGAGCCGACGCGTCGATGTCGGGCACACCGGCCCCGGCCGTCCAAGCGATCTCGACGTGCACCGCCCGGGCGTCGACGGAGAGGTTGGACCCTTTGCTCATTGATCTCGCTGTCATGGCATCCAGTCTGCCGACCCGTCCTTCCGGGAAGAGAGGGGCGGGCCCGAACGGCCCGCCCCCTCGTTCTTCCGGTCCGTTTGTCCGTTCAGTACGTCTCAGTCCGTCAACGGCAGATACACGCGGTTTCCTGCCTCTGCGAACTCCTTCGACTTCCGCAGCATCCCCTCGGCGATCTCCTCGGCCGACGCGCCCTCGGCCGACGCACCCTCCGCCGAGATCCCTCCGAACCGCTCCGTGATGCTCCGGCTGATCTTCATGGAGCAGAACTTCGGCCCGCACATCGAGCAGAAGTGCGCCGTCTTCGCGGGCTCCGCCGGAAGGGTCTCGTCGTGGAACTCGCGTGCCGTGTCCGGGTCGAGAGCCAGGTTGAACTGGTCCTCCCACCGGAACTCGAAGCGCGCGTCGGACAGGGCGTCGTCCCACTCCTGGGCCCCTGGATGCCCCTTGGCCAGGTCGGCGGCATGGGCGGCGATCTTGTAGGTGATGACACCCGTCTTGACGTCGTCGCGGTTGGGCAGGCCCAGGTGCTCCTTGGGCGTGACGTAGCAGAGCATCGCCGTACCCCACCATGCGATCATCGCCGCACCGATACCGGAGGTGATGTGGTCGTACGCGGGCGCGATGTCCGTGGTCAGCGGGCCGAGCGTATAGAACGGGGCTTCATCGCAGATCTCCTGCTGAAGTTCGATGTTCTCCTTGATCTTGTGCATCGGGACATGCCCCGGGCCCTCGATCATGGTCTGCACGTTCAAACGCCTGGCGACCCGGTTGAGTTCCCCGAGGGTGCGCAACTCCGCGAACTGGGCCTCGTCGTTGGCGTCGGCGATCGAGCCCGGCCGGAGACCGTCACCGAGCGAGTAGGTGACGTCGTACGCCGCGAGGATCTCGCAGAGTTCCTCGAAGTTCTCGTACAGGAAAGACTCCTTGTGGTGCGCCAGGCACCATGCCGCCATGATCGAGCCGCCGCGCGAGACGATGCCCGTCTTGCGGTGGGCGGTGAGCGGGACATACGCCAGCCGTACGCCCGCGTGGACCGTCATGTAGTCCACGCCCTGTTCAGCCTGTTCGACGACCGTGTCCTTGTAGATCTCCCAGGTCAGTTCCTCGGCCCTGCCGTCGACCTTCTCCAGCGCCTGGTAAAGCGGCACTGTGCCGATGGGGACGGGGGAGTTGCGCAGCACCCACTCCCGGGTGGTGTGGATGTTGCGGCCGGTGGACAGGTCCATGACCGTGTCGGCACCCCATCGGGTCGCCCAGGTCATCTTCTCCACCTCTTCCTCGATGGAGGAGGTCACCGCGGAGTTGCCGATGTTGGCGTTGACCTTCACCAGGAACCGCTTGCCGATGATCATCGGCTCGATCTCCGGGTGGTTGACATTGGCGGGCAGCACCGCACGGCCTGCCGCGATCTCCTCCCGCACGACCTCCGGCGACACGTTTTCCCGGATGGCCACGTACTCCATCTCGGGCGTGACCTCGCCGCGGCGTGCGTACGCCAACTGTGTGACCGGCCCGCCCGGCCGACCCCGGCGTGGCTGACGGGGCCGACCGGGGAACACCGCGTCGAGATTGCGCAGCCCACCGCGCGGCGAGGTGTGCTTGATCCCGTCGTCCTCGGGGCGGACCGGACGCCCCGCGTACTCCTCGGTGTCGCCACGCCCAATGATCCAGTTCTCCCGCAGCGGGGCCAGCCCTCTGCGCACATCGGTGTCGACCAGGGGGTCGGTGTACGGGCCCGATGTGTCGTACAGCGTGACCGACTGCCCGTTGGTGAGGTGCACCTGACGGACCGGCACCCGCAGATCGGGGCGTGTGCCCTCGATGTACGCCTTGTGCCAGCCGATGGACTTCCCTGCCTCCTCCTGAACCGACGCTTCCGTCGGGTCCTGGGCGGAGACAGGCGTGCGTGCGTCCTTGTTGGTCATGAGACCTACTCCCTACGCCGGCATTACCCGGTAACAGGTTCAGCGGTCGACGCAGCGGCTTCCGTCCGTCGGCGTTCCGTGTGAAACATCACTCGGACAACGGTGATGTTTCATGTGAAACGTCCCTGGAACGAAGGTCAGCGTCCTCTCAGCCCGGTGCTCCGAGCTCCCGCGCGTACAAAAGGTGGCTCCACGCTAGCGGGAATTCTGGCGCGGTGAACAGAGGGCCCTCGTTGTTCTTGCGATGATCGGGCGGTGACCTCGACGCAACCTCCCCCGTACCCGCCGCCCGAACCACCCCGCGGCTCCGGCGCCCGAATCGGCGGCGACCGCGGCAGAGAGCCCGCCTCCGACCACGGCCTGAACCATGGGGACGGTCAGAAAGACGGCCCCGGCTCCGGAGACTGGTTCGGGCATGGACACGGTTCCGGCGAGGCACCGGTGGCGCAGAACCGCCTGCCCGGCGAGGACCCGGGCCATGGGCCGGGGCAAGGGCAAGGAGGGCAAGGGCAGGGTCGTGCCCGTGGCCAGGATCACGGTCCTGGCCACGGGCACAGCCCGGACCCCGGTGGTGGGGGCCGCGGGCATGGCTCGAACTCCGGGGGCGGCCCCCGCCCGGGCGGCGGGTACAGCGGTCCACCTCCGGGCGACGGCGGACGCCAGCACAGTCCGGGCTCCGATGGCGGGCACGGCCATGGGCACAGTCACAGCCACGGACCGGCTGCCCCTGTTTCGAAGCACCTGCGCAAGGTCATCGCGGCAGTCCTCATCCCGTTCGGCGCTGCGGTGCTGATCGGTCTCGCGGTGCTGTGGCCGGGCGGCGCACCCGGCCACGAACGCACCGGCGTCGGCTTCGACCGGCAGACGCAGCAGGCCACGGTCACCGAGGTGGACGAGGTGAGCTGTTCGTCCGTCAACGCGTCCGGAGGCGTCCCGACCGGCGACACCTCGACGGCCGAGGGGTCCTCCGCACAGCAGCAGGCGGACGGCACGTGCAAGAAGGCGACGATCCGGGTCGACACCGGCGACGATGCAGGCCGCACCTTCACCGAGATCGTGCAGCCGGACCAGTCACGGCAGC
The DNA here is from genome assembly GCF_026242095.1 of Streptomyces sp. NEAU-W12. NCBI lineage: Bacteria > Bacillati > Actinomycetota > Actinomycetes > Kitasatosporales > Streptomycetaceae > Streptomyces > Streptomyces sp. NEAU-W12. The sequence continues at coordinate 280,143 of NZ_JAPJDM010000001.1, read as the reverse complement.
TGAGCGAGGGGCAGGAGGTCGTGGTCGCCTACGAACCCTCCGCGCCCGAGGACCTCCAGTACTCGGTCGCCGACGTGAACCGGCGCGTGCCGCTGGCCCTGCTCGCCGGCATCTTCGCGGTCGCCGTAGTGGTCGTCGGACGGCTGCGCGGTGTGATGGCGCTGATCGCACTGGCGGTCAGCTTCCTGGTGCTGAACTTCTTCATCCTGCCCGCGATCCTGCAGGGATCGAACCCCCTGGTCGTGGCGGTGGTGGGGGCGAGCGCCATCATGCTGCAAGCCCTGTACCTCTGCCACGGACTGTCGGCACGCACCTCCGTGGCAGTGCTCGGAACGCTGATCTCGTTGCTGCTGATCGGCGTTCTGGGCTCGGTCTTCATCAGCTGGGCAGCGCTGACCGGCGACACCGACGACAACACCGGGCTGATCCACGGTCTCTACCCCGACATCGACATGAGCGGTCTACTGCTGGCCGGCGTCATCATCGGATCGCTCGGTGTGCTGGACGACGTGACGGTCACACAGACGTCGGCCGTCTGGGAACTGCACGAGGCCAACCCGTCGATGGGCCGGCGCGGGCTGTACCGCGCGGGCATCCGTATCGGCCGCGACCACATCGCGTCCGTCGTCAACACCCTGGTCCTCGCCTACGCGGGCGCCGCGCTGCCCTTGCTGCTGCTGTTCTCCATCGCACAGAGCAGTGTGGGGACCGTCGCCAACAGCGAGCTGGTGGCGGAGGAGATCGTGCGTACGCTGATCGGATCGATCGGTCTGGTCGCCTCGGTGCCGGTCACCACGGCGCTGGCCGCCCTGGTGGTCTCGGCCGATCGTCCGACGGCACAGGCGGCCGAAGAGGGCGTCCGGGCGGCTCCGGCACGCGGCGGGGGGCGGGGCAGGCGCCGCAAGCGCTGATCCGCTGCGCCGGATCACGCCGTCCGCTCGTGGCCGCCCCCGGTCCTTCCCTCGGCGACCCGCCTTCCGACAGTCGGCCACCGGTCACCCGCTACGGGCCGGCCAGTCCGCAGCGGGTGACCGGTGGCAGAACGCTTCACCCGGCGCTCTGCTCCGCCAGAATGCGGTCCAGCGCGTCGTCGAGATGGGCGTCGAAGTCGGCGAGCGCCCCCTCCTGGCCCAGCGGCACCAACTTGTCGGTGCGGTCGAGGAAGGCCACGAGCGGCGCCGTCGACGAGCGGAACAGTGCGTGGTCGCCGCCGACCTGAAGCCGGATCAGCACCTCGCCCAGGGCGTCGGGATCGACCGGCGATACGCGTACGTCGCCCTCGCCACATGGTCTGCCCACGCCGTCGATCAGCAGTTCCCGGCCGAACGCCCAGGTCACCGGCGCATCACCGGGAAGATGGAAGGTCAGCCGTACGGCGTAGGGATCACAGGTGTCGTAGCGGAGTTCCACCGGGATACGGAAGGACAGCTCCTCCGACACGAGAAAACTCATCATGACCTCTGCCTGCACGGACTCGCGCATCGCCTACCCCGTCATTCGCTACGGACCGGCCGGGAATGGACTCCTGACACTAGGTGAATCTTGCTCAACGTACACGGCGAATCACAAGGAGTGAGTTTTCAGATACTGATAGAGAGTGCCAATGGCCCCAGCAGACGGCCCACTTCCGTCTGCAACTGCTGGGCGGCAGGGTGCAGCCGGTGAACCTGGTGCGCCGGCAGAGAGACGGCGACCGTCGCGGCCGTGGCACCGGCTGTGATGGGGACGGCCGCGCACACCGTGCCCAGCGCGTACTCCTGACGCGCGAACACCGGCTCCATACGACGCGTCCGCTCCAGGCGTCGGAGCAGGCTGTGCCCGTCGCGCACGGTGTACGGCGTGACGGGCTGCACGGGGTAGCGGTCGAGGTGGTCCCGGCGGGCTGCCACGTCGAGCTGGGAGAGCAGGCACTGTCCGATGGCGTGCGCGTGGCCGGTCGCCCGGAAGTCGGCCCCTTCCTGGACCGCGGGATGCCCCGGGGTGTCGGAGACGCACACCAAATCGATCTCACCCTCGCGGTACACCGCGTAATACACGGGAGCCCCGATTGCGTCACGCCAGCGCGCGAGCGCGTCGACAACCGTGCGGCGACGTTTCTGCGGGGCTCCGGTGCTGGTCAGTCGCTCGGCCGCGTCGCCGAGGAAGAACAGCCCCTTGTCACGGCGCAGATGGCCCTCATGCACCAGGGTGCGCAGCAGGTGGTAGGCCGTGGGAAGCGCCAGTCCCGTCTCACGGGCCAGCTGTTTGGCCGGGGCCCCGTACTCGTGTCCCGCCACGGACTCCAGCAGACGCATCGCGCGCTGCACCGAACCGATCAGGGTCGCGGCGGGCGCCGGCTCGGACGCCGCCCGCGCGCGGGGCTGGCAGGGAACGGCGGACAGGTGTGCGGGGACGGTGGCAGCCGTGGCCAAGGGTCACTCCCGAAGCGAGGGGGCAGCCCGTGCGGGGGAACACGGGTGGGGGTGTACGCCGCTCGCGGGGACCGCCCCCGCATGGCTTTCCGGACTCTAACCGTCTGTCACCGCAGACAGACGCTCCGTCCGGGAAACTTCCCCCGCCCGAGGGAACCGGCGTCGGCTGTTACCGCTTCACCGGCTCCCCGTGCAGCTCACCAGTCGCCGCGCGACGTCGAGCTCGACGTGAACTTCCGCACCACATAGATGAGTCCGCCGACCAGGGCGACGAAGACCAGCACCTTGAAGAGCAGTCCGATCACGAAGCCGACCACGCTGGCTATCAGGCCGCCGAACACGACCAGGGCGATGACGGGCACCGCGATCCACTTCACCCACCACGGCAGTCCCATGAAGATCTCTCGCATCGCCTTCGTCCTTACCTGCTTCGCCCGTCTCGTACCGGGTCACGTGAATGATGTCCTGCACTCGATGCTAGGGCGGCAGGAGCCCTGCCGGGGGCCTCGGATCCCTTGTCCTCCCCTGAGCGGTCCCCTAGGGAACCCGGGACCGCCGCTCAGCTCTCGGGCGGAGAGAACACCACCAGGACCCTCAGGTCCTCACTGATGTGATGGAACTTGTGCGCGACCCCGGCCGGCACGTACACGACGCTGCCACGGGCCACCTGCGTGGTCTCCATGCCGACGGTGATGGCCGCCCTGCCGCTGACGACGAAGTACACCTCGTCCTGGCCGTGCGGCTGCTGCGGATCCTGCCCGCCCGCGTCCAGGGCGTACAGACCGACCGACATGTTCCGCTCCCGCAGGAACTGGAGGTAGGCGCCCTCGTTGGCGGCGCGTTCGGCCTCCAGTTCGTCCAGCCGAAATGCCTTCATAGCCTTGTCCGCCCCTGCCTCACTGCTCATGTCCGGTCCTGTCTGCCACGATCAGACACATGAAGAATTTCGTAGTCAAGACGATCGCCAACGCCGCGGCCCTCGCGGTCGCGGTGTGGCTGATCGACAAGATCACCCTGTCCGGCGACAGCACGGGCAAGGAGATCGGTACCCTCATACTCGTCGCGTTGATCTTCGGCGTGGTGAACTTCCTGGTCAAACCACTCGTGCAGCTCCTCAGTCTCCCGCTGCTCATCCTGACGCTCGGGCTGTTCACACTGGTGGTGAACGCTCTGATGCTGATGCTCACCTCCTGGCTCGCCGACGTGGTCGACCTGAGCTTCCATGTGGAGGGCTTCTGGACGGCCGTGCTGGGCGGACTGGTCATCTCGGTCGTCTCCTGGGCCCTGAACGTCGTCCTGCCCGACGGAGACTGAGCAGCATGGCCTACCGCGTCTGTTTCGTCTGCACCGGCAACATCTGCCGGTCCCCGATGGCCGAATCCGTCTTCCGCTCGCGCATCGTCGAGGCGGGTCTCGACGGCGTGGTCGAGACCGACAGCGCCGGCACCGACGGCTGGCACGCGGGCGACGGCGCCGACCCCCGAGCGGTGGCCGTCCTTGAGGAGAACGGCTACGCCGGCGACCACACCGCCCGGCGGTTCGACCCGTCCTGGTTCGGCCGCCTCGATCTGGTCATCGTCCTCGACACAAGCCATCTCAGGACCCTGCGCCGCCTGGCCCCCACCCAGCGGGACGCGGACAAGGTGCGCCTGCTGCGCTCGTACGACCCCGGAGCGGGCGACGATCTAGACGTACCCGACCCTTACTACGGGGAGACGGACGACTTCTCCACGTGTCTTGAGATGGTGGAGGCGGCGAGCGACGGGCTGCTCTCCTCGATACGTGAGCAAGCGGAAGGACGGGCGGCATGAGCGATCGGACAAAGAACAGCGGCCACGGGGCGGGCGCGGGGGAGGCATCTCCCGGTGACGGCACGCGCGCGGTGCGGGCCGGGCTGCCCGAGCCGGTCAAGCACGAGCCGACCCTGCCCGGCCCCGTCTTCGCCGCCCACTTCCACCTGCCCGGTGACCCCACCGGCCCCTACACCTACGGCAGGGACGAGAACCCGACCTGGACGCTGCTGGAGCGGGCCATCGGGGAACTGGAGGCACCGGGACAGGACGGCGTCGAAACCCTGGTCTTCCCCTCGGGCATGGCAGCGATCTCCTCGGTGCTCTTCTCCCAGCTCCGCACCGGGGACGTTGCCGTCCTGCCGAACGACGGCTATCAGGCACTGCCTCTGGTACGCGCCCAGCTGGAGGCGTACGGCATCGAGGTGCGCACCGCACCGACCGGCGGCGACGCCCAACTCGATCTCCTCGACGGCGCGAGGCTGCTGTGGATCGAGACTCCGTCCAACCCCGGGCTCGACGTGTGCGACGTGCGACGACTCGCCGAGGCGGCACACGCACGCGGTGCGCTGGTCGCCGTCGACAACACCCTCGCGACACCGCTCGGCCAGCGCCCCCTGGAGCTCGGTGCCGACTTCACCGTGGCCAGCGGTACCAAGCAGCTCACCGGGCACGGCGACATCCTGCTGGGATACGTCGCCGGCCGCGATGCCGAGGCGATGGCCTCGGTACGCCGCTGGCGCAAGATCGCCGGTGCCATTGCCGGGCCCATGGAGGCCTGGCTCGCACACCGCTCGATCGCCACGCTCCAGTTGCGGGTCGACCGGCAGAACGACACGGCACTGATGCTGGCCCAAGCGCTGCGGGAACGGCCCGAGGTGACAGGGCTGCGCTATCCGGGGCTGCCTGACGATCCCTCGCACAAGATCGCCTCGCAGCAGATGCGGCGCTACGGATGCGTGGTGTCCTTCACGCTGCCCTCACGCGCGCGTGCGGACCGGTTCCTCGACGGGCTGCGGCTCGTGGACGACGCGACGAGCTTCGGCGGTGTGCGGTCCACAGCCGAACGAAGGGGTCGTTGGGGCGGGGACGCGGTGCCGGAGGGCTTCGTCCGCTTGTCCGTCGGTGCCGAGGACCCCGCCGATCTGGTGGCGGACGTGCTGCGCGCACTCGACGAGTCGGCCGGCTGACCGGCCCGTCCGGGTGGGGCGCCAAGAACCCGGCTCGGACGACGGACGGTCCGAGTCTCCCCCCTCGTGGCTCGGACCGTCCCGGTTCTGCGCGTGCGAAGAACCGCGCGAACAAGGCTAGTTGACTCCGTGTCAGTGTCCAATCACTGTAGCGACGGTCACCTATCGCCATATTTATAGTTGTGCCGAATCGGCAGCGGGGTCGACAAACGGGAGGACGTGCTGTGGATCTGGCCTTGCTGCGGACCTTCGTGACCGTGCACCGAGCCGGGTCCTTCACCCGTGCCGCCGCCCTGCTCGGCCTCTCCCAGCCGGCCGTGACCTCACAGATCCGGACCCTGGAGCGGCAGCTGGGACGGCCGTTATTCCTGCGACAGGCCCGTGGCGTGACCCCCACGACCATCGGGGACGAGCTCGCCCACAAGGCCGCACCCCATCTCGACGCCCTGGCGGAGATCACCGAAACCGGGCCCGACGAGGACTCCTCCTCGCGGACGCTGCATCTGGCGGGACCCTTGGAGTTCACGTCCGAGCGGGCGGCGCCCGTGCTCACCGCGCTGTCCCGCAGGGACGGCCAGAGCCTCACCCTGCGCGCATCCTTCGGAACCGCCGAGGAGACACTGGAGGGGCTGGCCGCCGGACGACACGATCTGGCTATCAGTACGGTCCGGCCACGCGGCGCACTGCTCTCGGCGACTCCGCTCTGCGACGAGGAACACGTCCTCGTCGCCGCGCCCCGGTGGGCCGAGCGGATCGACTCCGACAGGGTTCACCCCACAGGGGTATCCGCTCTGGAACAGATCCCGGTGATCGAGGTGCATGAGTCGCTCCCCCTCGTCTCTCGTTACTGGGCCTCCGTCTTCGACTCCCGACCTGCCACCACGGGCGCTGTCGTCGTCCCGGATCTACGCGCGGTGCTGGCCTGCGCAGTCGCGGGGGCCGGGCTGGCCGTGCTGCCCCGGTATCTGTGCACAGCCGCACTCGAGCGGGGGGAAGTGACCGCCCTGCACGAGCCCCCGGTGCCGCCGTTGCGTACGTACTTCCTGGCGGCCCGGAACGGCACCCTGGCCATGCCGCATGTCGCACGCGCCCATGAGGCACTGCAGCAGGCGGCCACCGACTGGTGCTGACCCTCCGACCGTGCGGCCCACGGCCGGAAATCCGACCGGTGATGTCCCGTGATGTTTCACGTGGAACGAGCTGGGCCAGATTTCCTCCATGACCGTCCGACCCGTGGTCAAGCGCACCGCTCGAGCCGTTCTGCTGGACGACGGCCACCTGATTCTGATCAAGCGCACCAAGCCCGGCGTGGATTCCTACTGGGTCACTCCGGGCGGTGGTGTAGAGCCGGAGGACTCGACCGTCGTCGACGCTCTCCACCGAGAGGTGTACGAGGAACTCGGCGCCAAGATCAGTGATGTGGTGCCCTGCTTCGTCGACACGGTGGAGCACATCGGCGCGGACGGCGGTGCCACCGGCGTGAAAGTGCAGCACTTCTTCGTCTGCCACCTCGACTCCATGGACCCCTCGTTGCGGCACGGCCCGGAGGTCGACGAGCCCGCCGGTGAGTACCAGATCGTCCGTGTGCCGTTCACTCGCGTGGGCATCGCTTCCGTCCACCTCGTCCCACTGTCGCTGCGGCACTATCTGGACGGCAACATCGAGGGTGTGCGTGCCCTGCACGCTCCCGATCTGGGCTGACCCTGTGGCAAGTTCGTTCGTTTCGGACGTTTCACGTGAAACATCCTCTACCGGCGACCGCATCCCCGCATCGGCCTCGGTGTGACCGAAAGGCCGCATCGATCTTCGGAAACAAGTGGACGCCGACAGCCGACGTCGGACAGCCTGACCTGCGTGCCGACACCTCCCTCTGTCTCTCTGCCCATCCGCCGCCTGACACTCCGCGATCTCTCGGCCTGCGCCGACTTGTCCGAGGACCGGGGGTGGTCGCGCGAAGAACACAAGTGGGGATTCCTCCTCTCCGCCGGGAAGGGGTACGGCATCGACGACCCCGACGGCGGGCTGGTATCCGCCTGCGTCGTCACCGAGTACGGGCCCCAGGAACAGCCCACGCTCGGTGCCATCGGCATGGTCCTGGTCGCCAAGCGGCATGCCCGGCAGGGTGTAGGACGCCGGCTGATGCGCCACGTGGTCTCGGCGATGGGCTCCACGCCGCTGACACTGCACGCGACGTCGTACGGCCTCCCCCTCTACGAGGAGCTCGGTTTCAAGGTCACCGGCCGGGTGGAGATGCTCCACGGGCACTTCGTCCCGGGCGCGGGTGGACCGGAGACCGGGGTCTTCACGCGCACCGCAACCGCCAGGGACCTGCCCGCCCTCCTCCGGCTCGACGAGGGCGTGTTCGGAGCGGACCGCACACACATCGTCGCCCGGCTGCCCGCATTCGCCGACCAGCTGCGTGTGGCCGAGGAGGACGGCCGGATCGTCGGCTACGCCGCTGCGTGGCCCAACACGGACACTCATGTCGTGGGCCCCCTGATCGCCCGTGACACCCTCGTGGCCAAGGCGCTCATCGCTTCACTCGCCGCCCATACCGACCGGTCACTGCGCACCGACATCGACGTGCGACACGAAGAGTTGCTTGCCTGGGCGAAGGCACGCGGTCTGGCATCCATCACCTTCAACGCGGTGATGACGTACGGGAGCACGGACCTGCCCGGCGACTGGACCAGGCGGTTCGCCCCTGTGACAGTCGCGGCCGGCTGAGGCAGTCCGGCCACGACGACGTCAGTTCGCGCAGATGCCGGGGATCGGCGCAGAACCGGCGTACCTGTCTGGGGCCCGCTGTTCAGGCAAGAGCGTCCACTGCGGCCGTGGCTAAGGAGTGATCCTGCTCCGGCGTGCCGCCGCCGACGCCGATCGCGCCGACCGGACGGCCGCCACGCTGGACGGGCACGCCCCCCGCGATGAACAGCAACGGCTGGCCCAGTGCGGTGGGCAGGGTGTGGAAGAGTTCCCCGGGCTGTACGACGTCGACGAGGTGGACTGTGGGCGTGTTCAGTTGAAGAGCGGTGTACGCCTTGCGGGTGCTGGTCTCGCCGGAGATCAGCACGGCGCGGTCGTCCCGCCGGAAGGCGAGCAGATGCCCACCCGCGTCCAGGACGGTCACGCTGACCGTGGCCCCGGCGGCCTGCTGTGCGGCCATGACGAGGGCTGCGGCATCGCCGGTGGTGAGCAGGGCGACAGCGGTGCTGGTGTTCGCGAACAGGTACTTCTCGTGTGCAGTGGTGGCGCTTGAAGCGGTGAGGTCCGTGAGGGAAGTGGTACCGGGGGTGCAGGCGGTACCGACTGTGGCGGCAAAGGGACCCGCCGGAGGGTGCGGAGGCGGCCCCGACCTCTGCGCCCACAGGTGTCCCGGTCAGTGAGGAACCGCGGTCCGCCACTCGGTAGGCGCCTGGATGACTGTCACGGCGCCCAAGGCCTTGCCGCGACGGTCGAGGGTGGCGGGGACGAAGGCCAGCACCAGGGCGCTCGCGGCAAGAACGGCACCGACCCGGTCATCGGGCGGGCCCTCCAGGCCCTCGGCACGATCTGGGCGTGCGGGAATACTCCCTGCTCGACGTGTTGAGCCGACAGTACGACGGCGACGGAGGACATCTGCAGATGAAACAGGTGGCAGACGCGGCCGTACTCAGTCAGAGCGCGACCACTCGCCCGGTCACCCGGCTTGAGGACCGCGGCCTGCTGGAGCGCTACCTCTGCCCTACGGACCGGCGTGGCATCTACGCCAACGTCACACCCGCCGGCCTCACTCTCCTCGAGGAGGCGCGGCCGACCAACGTCTCCGCCTTGCGCGAGGCACTCGACGTGGCGGCGGAGAACTCCGCCCTGGTCCCACTGGCCCGCACGGTGGAGACACTGAAGGCGTCCGTGCCGGCATGAGCCGGCCGCACCGGAGCGTACCGGCTGCCTGCGTAAGGTACCGCCATGGAAGATCTGGAGATACGCGCCGCGGTCGCCCACGCCCTCCCCGCACTCGTCGGTATGCTCGCGGACGACGCCCTGGGGGCGCGGCGCGAGTCTCCGGACGACCTCGCTCCGTATCTGGCCGCGCTGAAGCGACTCAGCGCCGATCCGACCAGCACCTGGTCGTCGCAGTCCGCAAGAACCGCGTGGTCGGCACACTCCAGCTCACGATCGTTCCCGGGCTGTCCCGGCGCGGCTCCACAAGATCGATCATCGAGGGCGTCCGTATTCACGCCGACGAGCGCGGCAGCGGTCTGGGAGCCCGGCTCATCAAGTGGGCCATCGCCGAATCCCGCCGCCAAAGATACCGATCGGTACAGCTGACCTCCGGCAACACCCGTACCGATGCCCACCGCTTCTACGAACGGCTCGGCTTCCCACGTGGGTTTCAAGCTGGCGCTGTAAGAACAATTCTCAGTGGCTGTTTCACGTGAAACAGCCACAGGCCCCAGAGGTTCCAAGCCCTCTGACCCTCTGAGCAGGCCGGGTGGGCAACCGGGCCCTAGCCGATCCCTCGCCATCCCTCGGAGTCCACCCCACCAGGCACGGAAGCCTCCTCCCCGTACGGCTGACGGCCGAACACGAAGGACCCGAGGTCCAGATGGCCCACCGATCCGTCCGGCCGCCGTACAGGCGTCAGAAGCTCTCCGGCGTAGTAACCCTCCAGCCCGGTCCAGGTTCCGTCACCATTCGAGCGGAAGCGGGTACGACGGCCCGTACCGGACAGCGGCTCCAACGACAGCAGTCCGTCGGCCGACAGACGCAGGGCGAAGCCCTGCGTCCCCCAGTACCACTGCCCCACCAGCGCCAGCACCCTGGAATCAGCCTCCCGCAACGGCCGCCAGGGAGCTGGGATACGCGGCTCCGCCTCGGCGACGATCCGAACGAGATCGGCGGCGACCGGAAACAGCAGCGGCCCCGACGTGCAGTTGGCCAGGACCACCGCGGCCACGTCGTCCTCCACTCCGATCGCCAGACAGGCGAGGAAGCCCGGCAGGGATCCGGTGTGCCCGACGAGAGCCCGCCCGTCCCGGTGACGCAACTCCAGACCCAGGCCGTAGGCATAGCCGCTCGCCACGTCCGTCGCCTCCACCGGCGCCGCGGGCCTCCTCATCTCCCGCAAGGACTCGGCACTCAGCACGCGTTCGTCCCCGTTGACCAGGAAGGCCGCGAAGCGCGCCAAGTCACCCGTGGTGGACCAGAGCTGTCCCGCCGGCGCCATCCGCCCGAGGTCCTCGGCCGGCTCACGCAGCATCACGTCGGCCCACGGATGCACGGCCCAGCCATCCGCATGCGGCGCCTGTGGACGCACACCTGTCCGACACAGGCTCAGGGGCTCGAGCACGTCACGCCGGAGTACCTCCTCCCACGAGGCACCGCGCAGCTTCTCCACCAGCGCGCCGAGCAGCGCGTATCCGGGGTTCGAGTAGTGAAACCGTCGGCCGACCGGATGCACCAGGGGCCGCTCGCCCAGGACATCGGCCAGGTCGGGCCGCAGTGCACCGGGGGTGCGCTCCCACCATGGCCCCGGCGTCTCGGCCGCCAGACCGCCCGAGTGCGAGAGCAGTTCGGCAAGGGTCGCCTCCCCCACGCCCGTACCCGGCAGATACTTCTCCAGCGGGTCCCCGAGGTCGATCACTCCCTCGTCACGCAGCTGGAGAACGAGAACGGCGGTGAACGTCTTGGTGATGGAGCCGATCCGGTACTGCACGTCCTCGTCCGGCGCATGTCCCTCCACCGATGACCGCGTCCCCGTCCACACGGCCTGGCCGCTCCGTACCACGGTCGCGACGAGCGACGGAGCACGCCCCTCCGCCTGGGCGACGGCGATCCGGTGCAGCAACGCCCGACGCGTGCCGGCCAGCAGTTCTTCCTGATGTGTCGTCATGCCCTCAGTTCACCAGGTGCGGGTTCCACCCGAACGAAGCCGACGGCCTGGGTGCCGGAGCGTTTGTCGCCGCGTCCGTCCCGGGCGCTCGTCAGCGGGAGCAAATCACACTGACGAGCGTGAAGGAAGCGAAGAAGGACCCCTCGGAAAGAGAGGCGAACCATCGACGGCCACGTTCCTCACCGATGTGACCTTCCTGAATGGCCTGTTGCATGTTGCGGCCCAGGCCCAGAGTATGGTCCGCGTCCCGGAAGTCGAGGAAGACCGGTGTCGTGACGGTCACCGCCTCAACGGTGAAGCCGGCTTGCTCGGCGTGGCGGGCGAGGCTGCGGCCGATGGTGGCGTGCCGGACCACTTCCGAGGTGGTGTAGCGCGTGAAGGCGCGGCTTGTGTCGAGATCCTCCGCGTCGACGATCAATGTGTCCCAATCGGGTTCGGCGAGACCGATCCGCGCACCTGGCCGGGTGACCAGGTGGAGCTGTGCCAGAACATCGGTGGGCTCGGCGACATGCATGAGAACCCGGTCTGTCTTGGCCCGGTCCACTGTCCCCGGTGTGACGGGCAGGGAGTGGGCGTCCCCCTCCCGGATCTCCACTGCCAACAGGTCACTCGTGCGCCGGCGCGCCTCGGTGAGCATGGCCGGGTCACGGTCGACTCCGATCACCGTGCCGCTGACACCCACACGTCCGGCCAGTGCCGGCAGGTCGGCACCCGGACCGCAGCCCACGTCGAGTGCCGTCTGTCCCGCCTGTACGTCCAGCCGGTCCATCAGCTCCCGCTTGTAGCCGCGGCCGGCGCCGACTGCCGCTCGCAGCATGTAGTCAGCCTGATCAGGTCGGGGCACACCGAGAGTCGTCGACATACGGAAGAGTCAAGCACTGCGGCCGTCATCCGTGCTGTTCCCTGGCGTCCGACAGGAAAAGAACCGGTCAGGTCTGCGCCATGTCCACGAAGCGGGAGTAATGGCCCTGGAAGGCGACCGTGATGGTGGCCGTCGGGCCGTTTCGGTGCTTGGCCACGATCAGGTCGGCCTCGCCCGCGCGCGGGGACTCCTTCTCGTACGCGTCCTCGCGGTGCAACAGGATGACCATGTCTGCGTCCTGCTCGATGGAACCCGACTCACGCAGGTCGGAAACCATCGGCTTCTTGTCGGTTCGCTGCTCGGGGCCGCGGTTGAGCTGGGAGAGCGCGATGACCGGGAGTTCCAGTTCCTTGGCGAGCAGCTTGAGGCTACGGGACATGTCCGAGACCTCCTGCTGACGGCTCTCCGCCCGTTTGGAACCGCCGGACTGCATCAGCTGGAGGTAGTCGATGACGACCAGCCGCAGGTCGTTGCGCTGCTTCAGCCGACGGCACTTGGCGCGGATCTCCATCATCGACAGGTTCGGGGAGTCGTCGATGTAGAGCGGCGCCGCCGACACGTCCGGCATCCGGCGTGCAAGGCGGGTCCAGTCCTCGTCGGTCATCGTGCCGGACCGCATGTGGTGCAGGGCGACCCTGGCCTCGGCGGACAGCAGACGCATCGCGATCTCGTTGCGCCCCATCTCGAGCGAGAAGACCACACTCGGCAGGTTGTGCTTGATGGACGCGGCACGGGCGAAGTCCAGCGCGAGCGTCGACTTGCCCATCGCGGGACGCGCGGCAATGACGATCATCTGCCCGGGATGCAGCCCATTGGTGAGCGAGTCGAAGTCTGTGAACCCCGTGGGCACACCGGTCATCTCACCGCTGCGCGAGCCGATCGCCTCGATCTCGTCCAGCGCGCCTTCCATGATGTCGCCGAGCGGGAGGTAGTCCTCGCTGGTGCGCTGTTCGGTGACGGCGTAGATCTCGGCCTGCGCACGATTGACGATCTCGTCGACGTCGTCGTCGGCCGCGTATCCCATCTGGGTGATGCGCGTACCGGCTTCGACCAGGCGGCGCAGCACGGCGCGCTCGTGCACGATCTCCGCGTAGTACGCCGCGTTGGCCGCCGTGGGCACCATCTGGACGAGGGTGTGCAGATACGAGGCCCCGCCCACCTTGTTGATCTCGCCGCGCTTGGTCAGCTCCGCGGCGATCGTGATGGGGTCGGCCGGCTCGCCCTTCGCGTAGATGTCAAGAATGGCCGTGTAGACGGTTTCGTGAGCCGGCTTGTAGAAGTCGTGGCCCTTGAGGATCTCGACGACATCGGCGATGGCGTCCTTGGACAACAGCATGCCGCCCAGAACGGACTGCTCGGCCTCGAGGTCCTGCGGCGGCACCCGCTCGAAGGCGGAGCCCGCGCCGTCCCATCCGCCGGAGTCACGGCCACGGTCGTGCTGCTCGTCGCGGCTCCGGCCCCCGTCCTCGCGGCGCCGGGAGGCGGGCAGACGATCACTGGGTCCGCTGTCGGCCCACGGGTCGTCCAAGGGCTCGGAAATGCTCACCGAGCCACCTCCTCCCGTCCGCCGAGCGGACCTCGCCATGCCCCTCTTTTTCTACGGCACGGCACTGACAAATAGGACGCCCGACTCCGGTTGTCGCGCGCCGGTTTTGCGACCTTCTGGAAACCGGCGGACGGAGCAGGCGCCGGACCACCGTAGGCCCCTCCGCACCGTCAGCCAATCTGGTTATCCACAGGGCATGTGGACGACCGGCCCAATGTTGTGGAGAAGTCCGCCAAACCTGTGCACGACCCGGTGGACAGCCCTGTGAACAAGACCCGCATCGATCCGCAACGGAGTCCCTCACCTGGTGTTTCATCGTCCACTGCCTGTGCAGAACAAAAACTTTCCCCATCGGCCCAAGATCTCCCCGAGTGCTGTATGCACGCACACACCCTGAGCCATCACGTAAGGGTCCCTTGAGCATTGCGTCTCTTACCTGTGGATGATTAGATTGGTGCACATGACACAGGCCCCCGCGCGCCCCCGAGCCGTCCGACGGCAGCACGACCGCGAGATCGTCATGCTGGCCGTACCGGCATTCGGCGCCCTCGTCGCCGAACCCCTCTTCGTCATGGCAGACAGCGCCATCGTCGGCCATCTCGGCACAGCACAGCTCGCCGGACTCGGTGTCGCCTCGGCCCTCCTGATGACCGCCGTCAGTGTCTTCGTCTTCCTCGCCTACGCCACCACGGCCGCCGTCGCCCGGCGGGTCGGCGCCGGCGACCTCCCCTCAGCCATCCGCCAGGGCATGGACGGAATCTGGCTTGCCCTGTTCCTCGGTGTCGGTGTCGTCGCCGTAATCCTGCCCCTGGCACCCACCCTCGTGGATCTGTTCGGCACCTCGGACACCGCGTCTCCCTACGCGATCACCTACCTGCGTATTTCCTCACTCGGCATACCGGCCATGTTGATCGTGCTCGCCGCGACCGGTGTCCTCCGCGGACTGCAGGACACCAGGACCCCTCTCTACGTCGCCGTCGGCGGCTTCGCCGCCAACGGCGTTCTCAATGTCGCCCTCGTCTACGGCGCCGGTTTCGGTATCGCGGGCTCCGCCTGGGGCACGTTCGTCGCCCAGTGGGGTATGGCCGTTGCCTACCTGATCGTGGTGCTGAGGGGAGTGCGCAAACACGGTGCCTCGCTACGCCCGGACCTCGCAGGGATCAGAGCCTCCGCCCAGGCCGGCGCACCCTTGCTGGTACGGACCCTCTCGCTCAGGGCCATCCTGATGATCACCACCGCAGTCGCCGCCCGAATGGGTGACTCCGACATCGCGGCTCACCAGATCATCCTCTCCCTGTGGAGCCTGCTGGCCTTCGCGCTGGACGCCATCGCGATCGCCGGGCAGGCCATCATCGGCCGCTACCTGGGAGCCGGGGACGCCCAGGGTGCCCGCCAGGTGTGCCGTCGCATGGTGGAGTGGGGCTTCGCGGTCGGGGCCGCCCTCGGGGTACTCGTGGTGCTCGCCCGGCCGGTCTTCCTGCCTCTGTTCACCGGCGATTCCACGGTCACGGACACAGCACTGCCGGCTCTGGTGATCGTCGCGCTGTCCCAACCCATCTCCGGCATCGTCTTCGTTCTGGACGGGGTACTGATGGGCGCGGGCGACGGGCCGTATCTGGCATGGGCGATGCTGATCACCCTGGCGGTCTTCACTCCGTTCGCCCTGCTGGTCCCGGTGTTCGGAGGCGGGCTCACCGCACTGTGGGGCACGATGGCGCTCATGATGGCCGTTCGGCTGCTGACCCTGTGGTTCCGTACCCGCTCGGGCCGCTGGGTCGTCACCGGCGCCGCACGCTGACCGTTTCACGTGGAACCCCACATTTCACGTGAAACGACGATGGGGCCGCACCCTGAAGGTGCGGCCCCATCCCACTGCTACAACGAACAGCAACTACTCCGAGACAACCTCGAGGTCGACCTTGGCGGCAACCTCGGGGTGCAGACGTACGAACGTCTCGTGGGCACCGAGGGTCTTGATCGGCGCGCCGAGCTCGATGCGACGCTTGTCGACCTGAGGACCGCCGGCGGCCTTGATCGCGGAAGCGATGTCGGCCGGCGTGACGGAACCGAAGAGACGACCGGCGTCGCCGGAGCGGACCGCGAGACGAACCTTGACGCCCTCGAGCTGGGCCTTCACCTGGTTGGCCTGCTCGATGGTCTGGATCTCGTGGATCTTGCGAGCGCGACGGATCTGCTCGACGTCCTTCTCGCCACCCTTGGTCCAGCGGATCGCGAGCTTCCGGGGAACCAGGTAGTTGCGAGCGTAACCGTCCTTGACGTCGACGACGTCGCCCGCGGCACCGAGGCCGGAGACCTCGTGGGTGAGGATGATCTTCATGAGTCGGTCACCCTTCCCTTATCGCGCGGTGGAGGTGTAGGGCAGCAGCGCCATCTCACGGCTGTTCTTGACGGCCGTGGCGACGTCACGCTGGTGCTGAGTGCAGTTGCCGGTCACGCGACGGGCACGGATCTTGCCACGGTCGGAAATGAACTTCCGCAGCATGTTCGTGTCCTTGTAGTCCACGTACGTGACCTTGTCCTTGCAGAATGCGCAGACCTTCTTCTTAGGCTTGCGCACAGGCGGCTTCGCCATGATGTATCTCCTGTGTGATCAAGAAGTGTGGTGCGGCCCCGCCTAGAAGGGGGGCTCGTCCGAGTAGCCGCCGCCACCGCCGCTGCCGGAGCCTCCGCCCCAGCCGCCGCCACCCTGGCCGCCGCCACCCTGCTGGCCACCGGCAGGAGCGCCGGAGGCCCAGGGGTCGTCGGCCGGAGCGCCGCCACCCTGCTGGCCGCCGCCGGGGCTTCCGCCCCAGCCGCCGCCACCCTGGTTGCCGCCACCGCCGCCGTAACCACCCTGGCCGCCGCGGCCGGTGGTCTTGGTGACCTTGGCCGTGGCGTTGCGCAGGCTGGCGCCGACTTCCTCGACATCCAGTTCGTAGACCGTGCGCTTGACGCCCTCACGGTCCTCGTAGGACCGCTGCTTCAGCCGGCCCTGCACGACGACGCGCATGCCTCGCTGGAGCGACTCGGCGACATTCTCCGCCGCCTGGCGCCAGACCGAGCAGGTCAGGAACAGGCTCTCGCCGTCCTTCCACTCGTTCGTCTGGCGGTCGAAGGTGCGGGGAGTCGACGCGACACGGAACTTCGCGACGGCCGCACCGGACGGGGTGAAGCGCAGCTCGGGGTCATCGACAAGGTTGCCGACGACCGTGATGACGGTCTCGCCTGCCATGGGGGAACCTCTCGGCGGGTTTGCTGCTGGCTGCTAGTACTGCTACTCGGATCCCGAGACCAGCTGAGCGAAAGGGCTCAGTGGTTCTCGGGGCGGAGGACCTTGGTCCGGAGGACCGACTCGTTCAGGTTCATCTGGCGGTCGAGCTCCTTGACGACCGCAGGCTCGGCCTGCAGGTCGATGACCGAGTAGATGCCCTCGGGCTTCTTCTTGATCTCGTACGAGAGACGACGACGGCCCCAGGTGTCGACCTTCTCGACCTTTCCGCCGCCGTCACGGACGACAGAGAGGAAGTTCTCGATCAGCGGGGAGACAGCACGCTCCTCGAGATCGGGGTCGAGGATGACCATCACCTCGTAGTGACGCATGTGGAACCCACCTCCTTTGGACTCAGCGGCCACGGTCGTTCCGTGGCAGGAGGGTCGTGATGCGTTGCGCAACGATGCCTGTCAGTAGAACAGCCGCCACTGACAATCGCGGTCGGGCGGCGGTTTCTCCAGGTCGGCCGGGGCGGACCCGTGGCCCTGTCCTGAACGTGACTGGATCTGTCCGAACAGACACCGGTGCAGACGGTACAGAGTACCCGCACAGCGGCTTCCGGTTGAAATCCGTCTCGGAAGCCCGTCAGTCTGTACACATCGGGTGTGTATGGCGCTACGATGCGCCGCCTTTCGCAGGAGGTGCCCCATGGCACAGGCATTGCGACCCAACACCGCCGGAGGCCTTTTCGCCACGGACGGCAAACCCCACCCAGTCCAGAAGGCCCTGCTCGCGGTGACCCTGGTACTGGGGGTCACGTCCCTCGTCACCGCGATGTTCCACCAGCTGCACCTGCTCAGCTCCTGGACCGGCCTGGTGGGAATCCTCACCGGCGCGTACGGCCAGTGGATCTCGGAGACGACGCGGGAGCGCTTCGGCCTGATCCTGGGACTGGGCGCCGCGGCGATCGGTTTCTTCCTCGGCATGGCGCACGGCGGCCTGTTCGGCGGGATCTTCGACTAGGGCCCGCCCGGCGGAACATCCCGTCGGGCGCCTCCTCCCGCATACCGTGAAGCGCCCCGGCCGTGACGGGCCGGGGCGCAGGTCCCGTGTGCCCAACCGGGGCGCCCCCACGGCGCAGTAGGCTTCGCGCGAGAGCCGGAGCCCCTGAACCCATGGGGACACACCAGCCCGAGGAGCGCCCCGAAATGAGCCTGACCCTGAGGACCATCAGCCGAGAGCAGCATCTGGCGTACATCCAGAGCCTGCCGTCGGCGAGTCACATGCAGGTCCCTGCCTGGTCGGACGTCAAGGCGGAGTGGCGTGCGGAGAACCTCGGCTGGTTCGACGACCGGACCGGTGAGATCGTCGGCGCCGGCCTCGTCCTCTACCGGCAGCTTCCCAAGATCAAGCGCTACCTGGCCTACCTCCCCGAAGGCCCGGTCATCAACTGGTTCGCGCCAAACCTTCAGGAGTGGATCGAGCCGATGCTCGCGCATCTGAAGCAGCAGGGCGCCTTCTCGGTGAAGATGGGGCCGCCGGTGATCATCCGACGCTGGGAGGCGACGACCATCAAGAAGGGGATCCAGGACCCGGACGTGAAGCGTCTGCGCGACCTGGAGGCCGATTTCATCGAGCCCCGTGCCTTCGAGGTCTCCGACAAGCTGCGCCGCATGGGATGGCAGCAGGGCGAGGACGGCGGGGCCGGATTCGGCGACGTACAGCCCCGCTACGTCTACCAGGTGCCGCTGGCGAACCGGTCCCTGGAAGAGGTCCACAAGAACTTCAACCAGCTGTGGCGCCGCAACATCAAGAAGGCCGAGAAGGCCGGTGTCGAGGTCGTCCAGGGCGGTTACGACGACTTGGCCGAGTGGCAGCGGCTGTACGAGATCACCGCCGTGCGCGACCACTTCCGGCCGCGCCCGCTGTCGTACTTCCAGCGCATGTGGACCGCCCTCAACACCGAGGACCCCAACCGCATGCGGCTGTACTTCGCCCGGCACAACGGCGTCAATCTGTCGGCGGCGACGATGCTGATCGTCGGAGGTCACGTCTGGTACTCCTACGGCGCCTCCGACAACATCGGCCGTGAGGTCCGTCCCTCGAACGCGATGCAGTGGCGGATGCTGCGCGACGCCTACGCGCTCGGCGCAACGGTCTACGACCTGCGTGGCATCTCCGACTCACTGGACGAGACCGACCACCTCTTCGGTCTGATCCAGTTCAAGGTGGGCACGGGCGGCCAGGCCGCCGAGTATCTCGGCGAGTGGGACTTCCCGCTGAACAAGCTGCTCCACAAGGCACTCGACATCTACATGTCGCGCCGCTGATCCCGGCTCCGCCGCACAGCTCGCTCCACCGGCTCCCACAGGCCTCACAGCTCTCATTCCTCCGACACACCACAGCCACGAGAAAGGTTCCAGGTCCGGCCATGGCGCTCACGCTCTACGTCGACACCGCGCGCTGGCGGGCGCATCACAAGCACGTGCAGCAGCAGTTCCCGGGACTCGTCCCGGTCTGCAAGGGCAACGGCTACGGCTTCGGACACGAGCGGCTGGCCGAGGAGGCCACCCGGCTGGGCTCGGACGTCCTCGCCGTCGGTACCACGTACGAGGCCGCCCGGATCAAGGACTGGTTCGGCGGCGATCTGCTCGTGCTGACGCCGTACCGGCGCGGCGAGGAGCCCGTCCCCCTGCCCGACCGGGTCATCCGCTCGGTTTCGTCGATCGACGGCGTGTACGGCCTGGTCGGCGCCCGGGTGGTCATCGAGGTGATGTCCTCGATGAAGCGGCACGGCGTCAGCGAGCAGGATCTTCCGCAGCTGCACTCCGCCATAGAGAACGTCCGGCTCGAGGGTTTCGCGATCCACCTGCCCCTGGACCGCACCGACGGCTCGGACGCCGTCGAGGAGGTCATCGGCTGGATGGACCGACTGCGGGCAGCCCGTCTCCCGCTGCACACCATGTTCGTCAGCCACCTCAAGGCCGAGGAACTCGCCCGGCTGCAGCAGCAGTTCCCGCAGACACGGTTCCGCGCCCGGATCGGCACGCGGTTGTGGCTGGGGGACCACGAGGCCACCGAGTACCGCGGTGCCGTCCTGGACGTCACGCGCATAGCCAAGGGCGAGAGGTTCGGCTACCGGCAGCAGAAGGCCGCCTCCGACGGTTTCCTGGTGGTCGTGGCGGGCGGTACGTCGCACGGGGTGGGCCTGGAGGCCCCCAAGGCTCTGCACGGCGTCATGCCGCGTGCCAAGGGTGTTGCCCGTGCCGGGCTGGCCACGGTGAACAGGAACCTCTCTCCCTTCGTCTGGGCCGGGAAGCAGCGCTGGTTCGCCGAACCGCCGCACATGCAGGTGTCGATCCTGTTCGTGCCCGCGGAGGCACCGGAGCCGCAGGTCGGCGAGGAGCTGGTGGCCCACCTGCGGCACACCACCACGCAGTTCGACCGGGCCCTCGACCGCTGAGCGGCACGAGGCACGCCAAAGACGTGGCAGGCAGGGAAGACAGAGGCAGCGCCTGAACAGCCGCCAGGACAAGGGGAAGGGCCGTGCACGGTGCCCCCGTGCACGGCCCTTCCCCTTGTTGCTCACCAGCATCCGGGGGGCCTGCCACCGGACCGGTCGCCGGGACGGCTGCCCGCCGGTCGTTCGCTCAGAGTGAACCACTTGTGGCGTCGGCCTTGCCCCACTCGGCCTGCGGGCCGTCGAAGTGCGCGGTGTCCCGAGCGGGCCGAGCGGCGGGACCGAGTACGAAAACGTCCTCCGCTCCGTCCAGCACCCCGCCCGAGGGATCGTCGTCACCGGACCGGCGCACCGGGTCCCGCTCCGGCGTCAGGACGTCGCGCACGATCATGACGCACAGATAGAGCGTCCCGAGCAGATGCAGGCCGATGGCCCAGTGGTAGCCGTCGGCGGGCAGTCCCTTGTGGGCGTCTCCACTGGTCGTGTAGGCGAGATACATCCAGATGCCGAGGAAGTAGGCCACCTCACAGGCCTGCCAGATCAGGAAGTCCCGCCACTTCGGCCGGGCCAGGACGGCCAGGGGCACCAGCCACAGGACGTACTGGGGCGAGTAGACCTTGTTGGTGAGGATGAACGCCGCGACGATCAGGAAGGCGAGCTGTGCGAAGCGCGGTCGGCGGGGGCCCGTCAGAGTCAGCGCCGCGACACCCACGCAGCACAGCAGCATCAGCAGTGTGGCAAGGGTGTTGACGGTCTCGGTGCTGAGCGGGTCGGACGAGTTCTGGGCGATGATCAGCCAGAAGGACCCGAAGTCGACGCCCCGCTCCTGGCTGAAGGTGTAGAACTTCGACCAGCCGTCAAAGGCGAAGAACATCACCGGCCCGTTCACCACGGCCCAGGCGACGACGGCACCGCCCAGGGCCCTCGCGAACTCCCGCCAGCGTCCCGCACGCCAGCACAGGACCAGCAGGGGCCCCAGGAGGAGCGCCGGATAGAGCTTGGCGGCCGTGGCCAGTCCCAGGAGGACTCCGAAGGCGAGAGGCCGGCTACGCGACCACATGAGCATCGCGGCGGCCGTCAGCGCAACCGCCAGCAGGTCCCAGTTGATCGTCGCGGTCAGGGCGAAGGCAGGCGCCAGAGCAACCAGCAGACCGTCCCAGGGCCGCCGGGCATGCGTGCGGGTCACACAGACGGCGATGATCGCCGCGCACACCATGAGCATCCCGGCGTTGACCATCCAGTACCACTGCTCCTGGTCCTGGATGCTCCCGCTGCCGGGTGTGAGCCAGGACGCGACCTCCATGAACACACCGGTCAGCACCGGGTACTCGAGGTACTGCATGTCGCCGGGGATCTGGTCGAAGTACGGTACGAGACCGTCGGCGAAACCCCGCCCCTGGTAGAGGTGCGGGATGTCCGAGTAGCACGCGTGGGTGTACTGGGAGCCGGCGCCGAAGAACCACGCGCCGTTGTAGCAGGGCGCCTTCTGGACCAGGCCGAGGGTGAACATACCGATCGCCACGAGCGCGATCACCCGGACCGGAGTCCACCAGGACACCCCCAGCAGGGCACGCCGCCCGAGCGGACCGCCGATCAGCTCGCTGCCGGCCTTGGCAACCGCGTCCTCCCGGGTCGGTTCCACCAGCTCCGGCTCGTGGGCGCTCGCTCGCATCGATTCTCCACTCGGCATGCCGCACATCCTGCCGTACGCGCCGGGGCCCACGCCGAGGGCCGCCGCACCCGAGGGGTACGGCGGCCCATGTTTCACGTGGAACACCCAAGTAGGACGAAAGAGCGACTAACCGGTCGGCCCTTCCAAGAAGCCACCGTTACCGTTGCCGTTACCCCGGCTGTCGTCTTCCTCCTCCGATTCCGAGGCCGACGGCGAGCTGGTCACCCCACCGTCCGTCCCACCGGCGTCCGCGCCACCCGGCCCGGTGCCCCCTGTGTCGTCTCCCTCTTCCTCACAGTTGAAGTCGAAGGGCCCACAGGTATCGGTCTCGGTCGGACTGGGGCTGCTGGTCTCAGGCTCCGGCTCCGAAGGGGTCGGAGAGGCCGACGGAGTCTCCTCCTCGGTCTCGGTGGGCGAGGGAGTGGCGGTCGGCGACGGAGTGTCGTTGACGATCTCGCCGATGGGCTCCGGCGTCGGGAAGGGCTCCGGCTTCTGGCCCTTCAGCGCGTCCTCCATGTAGTCCGCCCAGATATGGGACGGGAACGAGGCACCGTGGATCGAGTCCTGGGCACCTGTTCCGTACATCTCCAGGAACTCGCGGTTCTTGATGGTCTCGTCATCGGGGTACCGGAACATGCTGATCGCGGTGGACAGCTGCGGGGTGTAGCCGACGAACCAGGCGGACTTGTTGCCGTCCGTGGTACCGGTCTTGCCGGCCACCTCGCGGCCCTCGAGCTGGGCGTTGGTGCCGGTTCCTTCCTCGACGACGGTCTTCAGGACGTCCGTGACGTTGTCGGCGACCAGAGCGGTGAACGCCTGTTCGGTCTGGGTCTTGTGCGTGTAGACCGTGCCGTCCTTGCTCGTCACCTTCTTGACGGAGAACGGGTCGCGCTGCTCGCCGCTGGCCGCGAAGGTGGCGTACGAACCCGCCATGCGGATCGCGCTGGGGGTGGAGGTACCGAGCGAGAAGGACGGGTAGTTCGTTCCGGCGAGGCTGCTCTCCAGAAGCCCGGAGTCCACCGCGGAGTTCTTCACCTTGTCCAGGCCGACATCCACACCGAGCTGGACGAAGGAGGAGTTCACCGACTCCCGCATCGCCTCACGAAGATCGATCTTGTAGTCGGGCGCCTCTCCGTACGACTTGTCGCCGTCGTTGACCTGCTCCCACTGCTCGCCCTTCTCGTTCTGCCAGACCGAACCGTCGTATTCCTTGATCTTGAGCTTGTTCTTGCCGCTGTACAGGCTCTTCTCGGACACCTGCGTACGCTCGTCCTGGGCCTGCACGGGATCCCCGTCGGGGTCCCGGACGCCCCATTTCATGGCGGCCGCCAGCACGTACGGCTTGAACGTCGATCCCACCTGTGCACCGGTCGAGTCGGCGTTGTTGGTGAAGTGCTTGGTCGCGTCGGTACCGCCGTAGATGGCCTCGATCGCACCGGTCGCCGGGTTCACCGAAGCCCCGCCGAACTGGACGTGGGTGTCCTCCGGGCGCTCCTCGGGCTTGATGTTCTTCTTGTAGACCTTCTGGACCGCCTTCTCGAGTTCCTTGACCTTCTTCCTGTCGAAGGTCGTGTGGATCGAGTAGCCGCCCTGTTCCAGTTGGTTGGCGGTGACCCCGGTTTCCTCGCTGTTGTTGACGATGTACGCCTTGGCGAGGTCCACGAGGTAACCGATCTGCCCGCTCAGCGCGGTGTTCGACCGGGGGTTCTGCACCTTGGGCAGCTTGGTGTACTTGGCCCTGGTCGCGGGATCCAGACGCTCGTACTCGACCATCTTGTCCAGCGTGTCCTGCATCTGGGTCAGGGCACGCTTCTTGTTCGCCTCGGGAGTGGCGCCGACCGGGTCGATGGAGGTCGAGCCGGCCGGGTCGTAGTAGGTGGCGCCCTTGAGGACCGCCGACAGGAAGGCGCACTCGCCCTCGCTGAGCTCGAGTGCGTCCTTGTCGAAGTACGCGCGTGCGGCAGCCTGGATCCCGTAGGCCCCTCGTCCGTAGTACGCCGAGTTCAGGTAGCCCTCGAGGATGTCGTCCTTGTCCTCGGTGGCGCCCACCTTGATCGAGACGAAGATCTCCTTGAACTTGCGGGAGACCGTCTGCGACTGGTCGTCCAGCATGGCGTTCTTGACGTACTGCTGGGTGATCGTGGATCCGCCCTGCGTGTCGCCGCCCTTGGCCATGTTGAACACGGCGCGGGCGATACCCCGGGGGTCGATGCCGCTGTCCTCGTAGAAGGTCTTGTTCTCCTGGGAGATGACCGCGTCCTGCATCGCCTTGGGGATCTGCTCGAGATTGACGATCTGACGGTTGCGCTCACCCCCCGTGGCGACCATCTGCTTGCCGTCGGACCAGTAGTAGACGTTGTTCTGCGCCGTGGCGGTCTCGGCGACGACGGGCACGCTCACCAGCGCGTACCCGATCCCCGCGGCGGCCACCATGCTGCCGAAGAACGCGATGCACAGCCCGGTGACGAGCTTCCAGGACGGCATCCAGCGACGCCAGCCGTACTTGTCGTGGCGTGGATAGTCGACGATCCGCTTCCTGCCGGGAGGCGCAGCACGGCCCCGGCCGGGGCCGGCGGAACCTGCCCGGCGGCCCCCGCCTCTCTGTGCCGCGCGTCGTGCTTCGGCGCGGCTTCCATAGGTGTGGCCCTCACCACCCGAGTCCGACCCATAGGAATCGGACGGAGACCCGGTGGCGCCTCGCGGTGCCGCACGGCGGCCGGAGGACGAGCCGGACTGGCCGCGTCGGGCCGCGGCACGTCCGCCTCCCTGCGGCTGCGGCGGTTTGCGACGGTGCTCGCTCATCGAACGACTACTCCTCGGGCAGGCGCATCTCGCGCGCCTGGAAACGGCAGCTGGTTTCCGGTCCCCCCGAAGTACGGATGCGGTGAGTTCCGCATTCATCCCGTACTGCACCAGGGACAGGGACGCCCCCGGGCGCCACTTGGTTCCCGGTGTTGCGCATGGCGCACAGACTACGCACCGCCAAAACCCGCCGAGCACAGAAGTTCAGCTCAAATCAGGCAACTTGCTCGCATTGAATCGATGATGTGATCCCGTTCACCACACCCCCCCTTGTCCCAGTCGGAACGCCGTTCTATCGTCATGATGTATCGAGTCGATACATCAGCTCGGCATAAAGGTGGCGATGCGCCACACACGACCGTCATCGCACGACCGCGGCAGAGAGGAGGCGACGATGAGCCGGCGTTCCGGGATCCTCGAGTTCGCCGTACTCGGCCTGCTCCGCGAGTCCCCGATGCACGGCTACGAGCTGCGCAAACGACTCAACACGTCACTGGGTGTGTTCCGTGCCTTCAGCTACGGGACGCTCTACCCCTGCCTCAAGACGCTGGTCGCCAACGGCTGGTTGATCGAGGAGCCGGGGAACACCACCGAGGACGCCCTCGCCGCTCCGCTCACGGGCCGCCGCGCCAAGATCGTCTACAGGTTGACGGCCGATGGCAAGGAGCACTTCGAACAGCTGCTCTCCCAGACGGGCCCCGACGCGTACGAGGACGAGACCTTCGCCGCGCGGTTCGCCTTCTTCGGACAGACGTCACGCGACGTACGCATGCGCGTACTGGAAGGCCGCCGCAGCCGGCTGGAGGAGCGCCTGGAGAAAATGCGCGCCTCGCTGGCCCGGACCCGGGAGCGCCTGGACGACTACACGCTCGAGCTCCAGCGCCACGGAATGGAGTCCGTGGAACGGGAAGTGCGCTGGCTGAACGAGCTCATCGAGAGCGAGCGGGGTGGGCGGGGCCTGAAGGGCCCTGCCTCAGGGGCGCCTCCTCGACAGGAGACCACATCTGGAGCGTCGGGCGACCTGCCCCGGACCGGGGACACCCCCCGGACCGGTTCGCCCGACGACACCGTCACGTGAGGCCCGTTCGGGGCCTCACTCATACACACAGGGAGCAACCGGAATGGGTTCGGTTCGCGTAGCCGTCGTCGGTGTGGGCAACTGCGCCGCGTCGCTGGTGCAGGGCGTCGAGTACTACAAGGATGCCGACGCGGCGTCCAAGGTGCCGGGCCTGATGCACGTCCAGTTCGGCGACTACCACGTCCGCGACGTCGAGTTCGTCGCCGCTTTCGACGTGGACGCCAAGAAGGTCGGCCTCGACCTCGCTGACGCCATCGGCGCCTCCGAGAACAACACCATCAAGATCTGCGACGTCCCCAGCACCGGGGTGACGGTCCAGCGCGGCCACACCCTCGACGGCCTCGGGAAGTACTACCAGGCCACCATCGAGGAGTCGGCCGAGGAGCCGGTCGACGTCGTCCAGGTCCTCAAGGACAAGCAGGTCGACGTCCTCGTCTGCTACCTGCCCGTCGGTTCCGAGGACGCGGCGAAGTTCTACGCCCAGTGCGCCATCGACGCCAAGGTGGCCTTCGTCAACGCCCTCCCGGTGTTCATCGCCGGCACCAAGGAGTGGGCGGACAAGTTCACCGAGGCCGGTGTGCCGATCGTCGGTGACGACATCAAGTCCCAGGTCGGTGCCACCATCACGCACCGTGTCATGGCGAAGCTGTTCGAGGACCGCGGTGTCGTCCTGGACCGCACCATGCAGCTGAACGTCGGCGGCAACATGGACTTCAAGAACATGCTCGAGCGGGAGCGCCTGGAGTCCAAGAAGATCTCCAAGACGCAGGCCGTCACCTCCCAGATCCCCGACCGGGACCTCGGCGAGAGGAACGTCCACATCGGCCCGTCCGACTACGTCCCGTGGCTGGACGACCGCAAGTGGGCCTACGTGCGCCTCGAGGGCCGCGCATTCGGTGACGTTCCGCTGAGCCTGGAGTACAAGCTCGAGGTCTGGGACTCCCCGAACTCCGCCGGTGTCATCATCGATGCCCTGCGTGCCGCGAAGATCGCCAAGGATCGCGGTATCGGCGGCCCGATCCTGTCGGCCTCCTCGTACTTCATGAAGTCCCCTCCGGTGCAGTACTTCGACGACGAGGCCCGCCTGAACGTCGAGAAGTTCATCCAGGGCGAGGCCGAACGCTAGGACCCACCTCCTCGGGTGAGGACCTTGCCTCCCCTGCGGGTGATCGAGGGTCCCTGGGGCACATGTCCCGGGGACCCTCCCCGTATGTGAGGCTGTGCCCCATGGCCGTCGTCCGTGACCTGCGCGTCCTGCTGCGTTTCCAGGGCTTCAGACGCCTGCTCACCGTCCGGCTGCTCTCCCAGGGCGCCGACGGCGTCTTCCAGGTCGCACTAGCCTCCTACGTGGTCTTCTCACCGGAGAAGCAGACGTCGGCCGCGGCGATCGCCTCCGCGATGGCGGTCCTGCTGCTTCCCTACTCCCTGGTCGGCCCCTTCGCCGGTGCACTGCTCGACCGCTGGCGCCGCCGCCAGGTCTTCCTGTACGGCAATCTGCTGCGCGCACTGATGGCCTCGGTGACCGCTGCCCTGATTCTCGGCCAGGCCCCGGACTGGCTGCTCTTCACCTCCGCCCTGTGCGTAACCGCCGTCAACCGCTTCGTCCTCGCCGGCCTCTCCGCCGCGCTGCCACGCGTGGTGGACTCCGAGCGGCTGGTCATCGCCAATTCCCTCTCCCCGACCGCCGGAACGCTCGCCGCGACCGCGGGCGGTGGACTCGCCTTCCTCGTACGCCTGGTCGTCTCCGACTCGGACGCGGCCGTGGTGCTCGTGGGCGCGGCGCTGTACCTGTGCGCGGCTCTGGCATCGCTGCGCATGGCGAAGGAACTGCTGGGCCCCGACCGGGCGCTGGTGCAGCCGCGGCTGGCCGCGGCGCTCACCGGCACCGCTCGCGATCTGCTGGCAGGTCTGCGCCATCTGGCGGCGCCCTCGCGCAGGGAGGCAGCCTGGGCACTCGCCGCGATGTCTCTGATGAGGTTCTGCTACGGCGCCATGCTCGTCATGCTGCTGATGCTGTGCCGGTATGCCCTGACCGACACCACGGAGGAGGGACTCGCCCTGCTGGGCCTGGCGTTGGGTGTGTCCGGCGCCGGTTTCTTCGTCGCGGCCGTCGCGACCCCCTGGGCCGCGGGGCGGTTCGGGCCGGGCCGCTGGATCATGCTGTGCTCGGCGGCCGCCGCAGTCCTGGAGCCCGCGCTCGGTCTGCCCTTCGCCAGTGGCCCCCTGCTGCTCGGGGCATTCGTTCTGGGCCTGACCACCCAGGGCGCGAAGATCGCCACCGACACCATCGTCCAGTCCTCCGTCGACGACGCCTTCCGTGGCCGGATCTTCTCCCTCTACGACGTCCTGTTCAACGTGGCCTTCGTCGGTGCCGCCGCGGTGGCCGCTCTGATGCTGCCGCCGGACGGCCGATCAGCCCTCCTGGTGGTAACAGTCGCTGTTATCTACGGGGGAGTAGCTGTAGCTATCAGCCGTTTTGAGCGTCAGTAAGTGTCACATCAATGCCACAGAGCTTCCTGACCGTGTGGCGATGTCAGTGGTGCCCGGTAACTTGCCTGCGTCTTATCAACGCGCCATTCGCGCCATGTTCTTGTGTTCCAGGGGGACCTCCAAGTGACCACTCCGCCTCAGGGCAACCCGTTCGCTCAGGACCAGCAGCAGCCTCAGAGCCAGAACCCCTATGCCCAGGGACAGCCGGGCTTTCCCCAGCAGGCCGGCCAGCCTGGATTCCCCCCGCAGGGCGCCCCCGTTCCGCCGGAGCAGCCTCGCCGCAAGACCGGCTTCAAGACGATCAAGAACATCGTCATCGTCGCGGTGGTCGCCGCTGTGGCCATCGGCGGCTTCATCGCCAGCCGGGACGACGCCAACACCGCGACAGTCGGCGACTGCATGCACCGCGGCAGCACCAGTGACAACAATCCCGACCTCGAGGTCGTCGACTGCGGTTCCTCGGACGCCCAGTACGAGGTGCTCGCCAAGATCGACGGTTCGTTCCTCTCCGACACCCTGGCTTCCAGCAAGTGCGAAGCCGAGGCCAAGGATTTCCAGTACGTGTACACCCAGAGCGGTGACGGCAAGGACTTCCTGCTCTGCCTGAAGGACTACAAGAAGAAAGGCGGCACACGGAGGGGCGGTGTTTCACGTGAAACACCGCCCCTCCGTGCACCTCGGACGGGGTCATGTTTCACGTGAAACATGACCCCGTTCCGCACTCTCAGCCTTGCTGTCCGGCCCACCACTCCTTGAGGGCCGCCACCGCCGCCTCGTGTTCCATCGGACCGTTCTCCAGCCGTAGTTCCAGCAGGTGCTTGTACGCCTGACCGACAGCCGGACCAGGCTTGACTCCGAGGATCTCCATGATCTGATTTCCGTCGA
Source organism: Streptomyces sp. NEAU-W12 (assembly GCF_026242095.1). Taxonomy (NCBI): domain Bacteria; kingdom Bacillati; phylum Actinomycetota; class Actinomycetes; order Kitasatosporales; family Streptomycetaceae; genus Streptomyces; species Streptomyces sp. NEAU-W12. The sequence goes on along the minus strand of NZ_JAPJDM010000001.1, from coordinate 250,871 downwards.
GGTCCGGACGGATGGCGTCGAGCTCCTCCTGCTCCTGAAGCTGGGCGATCCGCTCCTCCAGACCGTCGTACGCGCGCGAGAGGGCCGCTGCCCGGCGACGGTTGCGCGTCGTGCAGTCCGAGCGGGTCAGCTTGTGGAGCCGGCTCAGGAGCGGCCCCGCGTCGCGGACATAACGGCGGACGGCGGAGTCCGTCCACTCTCCCATTCCGTAACCGTGGAACCGCAGGTGGAGTTCCACCAGGCGCGAGATGTCCTTGACCAGCTCGTTGGAGTACTTGAGGGCTGTCAGACGCTTCTTCGTCATCTTCGCCCCCACCACCTCGTGGTGGTGGAACGAGACCCGGCCGTCGTTCTCGAAACGGCGCGTACGCGGCTTCCCGATGTCGTGCAGCAGCGCCGCCAGGCGGAGGGTCAGGTCGGGGCCTTCCTCCTCCAGGGCCATCGCCTGTTCCAGAACGATCAGCGTGTGCTCGTAGACGTCCTTGTGCCGGTGGTGCTCATCGCTCTCCAGGCGCAGGGCCGGCAGCTCGGGCAGCACATGGTCGGCAAGCCCTGTGTCGACGAGCAGGGTCAGTCCCTTGCGGGGGTAAGCGGACAGAACCAGCTTGTTCAGCTCGTCCCGTACCCGTTCGGCGGAGACGATCTCGATGCGTCCGGCCATCTCCCGCAAAGCCGCGACCACCTCGGGAGCCACCTCGAAATCGAGCTGAGCGGCAAAACGTGCGGCTCGCATCATCCGCAGTGGATCGTCCGAGAAGGACGCCTCGGGAGTGCCCGGTGTACGCAGCACTCCTGCCGCGAGATCGTCCAGACCGCCGTACGGATCGATGAACTCCTTCTCGGGCAGGCCGACGGCCATCGCGTTCACGGTGAAGTCACGTCGGACGAGGTCCTCCTCGATGGAGTCGCCGTACGCCACCTCGGGCTTGCGCGACGTGCGGTCGTACGCCTCCGAACGGTAGGTCGTCACCTCGATCTGGAAGCTTCGGTCAGCGTCTCCGACACGGGCCTCCTTCTGGGCTCCGACAGTGCCGAAGGCGATGCCCACCTCCCAGACCGCGTCCGCCCACGGACGGATGATCTTCAGAACGTCCTGCGGGCGGGCATCGGTGGTGAAGTCCAGGTCGTTCCCGAGCCGGCCGAGCAGCGCGTCCCGGACCGAGCCGCCGACCAGAGCGAGTGAGAACCCGGCCTCCTGGAAGCGGCGGGCGAGGTCGTCGGCGACCGGGGCGACTCGCAGCAGCTCGTTCACCGCTCGGTCCTGCACCTGGCTCAGGGCACTGGTTTGTTCGTTGGCATTCGGCACAACAGAAAAGGGTACGTGGCCCGGGCGGCCGAAGGCTCCTCCATTGATCTGCCCCACCGACTCCCACAGTGCTCGCACAGGGCCGACGTCCGCTCGCGGCAGGCGCTCCCCCTATACGGCCACATACGGGACAGCGCGACGGCCGACCCGATCGTGCGGACCGGTCCGCGGCACTCAGCCACACGAGGCATCGTTACCATGCGTGGACGCACATCCGACGACCACTGACGACGATAGGGACGGGCGAGCGCGTGGCCGAGGCGGCAGACTTCCAGGGGATGAGTCCCTCACCTGCCCGCCGCTGGCTGCGGCGCACCGGCACCCTGTTCGCCGGAGTGCCCCTGCTGGCGGGTCTGCTTCAAATGCCCGCCGTGGCGCCCGCGGCCGCCTCCACAGGGAGTGCCGCGCGGTCCGCCACCGACGCGGGCCCGGTCTCCGTCTCCGTGAACTCGCTCACGCCCAGCCTCCCCGGCGAGGGCGACACCGTCACGGTGTCCGGCACGGTGACCAACACGGGCAAGCAAGCGGTCACCGACGCCCACGTCGGTCTGCGGGTGGGCCCTCTGCTGAACACACGTTCCGGGATCGACAGCGTCACCCGGGACGGCGACGACATTCAGGGCGCCATCGGACCGGAGATCGACGACAAGTACGCCCAGAAGTACACCGAGCTCACTCCCGGTGTCTCGCAACGCTTCAGCCTCTCTGTTCCCGTGGACGAGCTGAACCTCGGGAAGAACGGCGTCTACCAGGTGGCCGTGGCCCTCTCCGGGCAGACCGCCGCGCAGCCCTGGGAACAGACCCTCGGCGTCCGGCGGACGCTCCTGCCATGGCAGCCCGACGAAGCCGACACGAAGACGAGCACGACGTTCCTGTGGCCGCTGGTCTCCACGGTCCACACGACGGCGGAGACAGGCTCCAACGAGCAGCAGACCCCGGTCCTCCGTGACGACGACCTGGCCAAGGAGATCTCCCCGGGCGGCCGTCTGGACCGGATGGTGACGCTGGGCAAGAACCTCGACGTCACCTGGGTGATCGATCCGGATCTGCTGGCATCCGTCGACGCCATGACCGAGAGCTACGAGGTCCAGGGCGAGGGTGACACCACCACGCCCGGCGGTCATCAGGAAACCGCCAAGCGGTGGCTCGCCGACGTACAGAGCGCGGTGAAGGGCAAAGAGGTCGTCGCACTGCCCTTCGGCGATCCGGATCTGGCCTCCCTCGCCCACAACGGCACCTCGGTCACCGGCTCCCTGAGTCATCTCAAGGAGGCCACGGACGTCGTCGTCAACACGGTGGAGCCGATCCTCCACGTGAAACCGGCTACGGACTTCGCCTGGCCCGTCAACGGCGCGGTGGACCCCTCCGTCATCAAGGTCGCCACCTCCGCCGGCGCCGACAAGGTGATCGCCCGCAGCGACAGCTTCCGGGAGACCGGGGACCTGTCGTACACGCCCTCGGCCGCCCGCCCCATCGGCGGCGGCACCACGGCGGTCGTAGCGGACTCCCGGCTGTCCACCGTGTTCCAGGGCGACATGACCAAGGCCTCCACGTCCACGCTCGCCGTCCAGCGGTTCCTGGCCCAGAGCCTGACGCTGAGCCTCCAGACCAGCCGGCAGCGCGGCGTCGTCGTCGCTCCCCAGCGCACCCCCACAGCCAGCCAGGCCCAGACGATGGCCGAAGCCCTGAAGGCCGTCCAGGACGGGAACTGGTCGGAGCCCGAGGACCTCACCGCTGTCGCGAAGGCCGAGCCGGACCCTGCCGCCACCACCGAGGTCCCCGCGGCCTCCTCGTACCCCTCCTCGCTGCGCAGGCAGGAACTGCCTCGGTCCGCGTTCGAGCAGATCGCGAGGACGCAGGACAAGCTCGACAAGTTCAAGGTGATCCTCTCGGACCCGTCCCGGGTCGTGACCCCGTTCGGCCGGGCCCTGAACCGCGGGATGTCCGTCTCCTGGCGCGGCCGGATCTCCGAGGCAGCCACCTACCGCAGCGGTGTCGAGGCGTACCTCGACGGGCTCCTCGACCAGGTGAAGCTGATCGAAAAATCGGAGACGAAGCTCTCCGGCCGCAGCGCCACGATCCCCGTGACCGTCCAGAACAACCTGGTGCAAGGTGTCGAGAACCTGACGCTGCGACTCACCTCGACCAACCCGACCCGCCTCGAGATCGGCGGGGACGCCTACCAGGAACAGCCGGTCGCCGTCTCCGGCGGACACAGCCAGTCAGTGAAGTTCACCACGTCCGCCAATGCCAACGGCCGCGCGACGGTGATCGCCCAGCTGTACACGCAGGACGGCCAGAAGTACGGCGAGCCGGTCACCTTCGACGTCAAGGTCACCGAGATCACCGCCACGGTGATGCTGGTCATCGGCGGCGGTGTGCTGCTGCTCGTCCTCGCCGGTTTCCGGATGTACACGCAGCGCAAGCGTGCCGCGGTCCGCGAGGTCCGGGAGCAGAACCGCGCGGAGGACGAGGGCAACGACGACCCGCAGAACCCGGACGCCCCCGCGGAACGTCCTGCCGAGAAGCCGGAGAACGGCCCGGAGACGAAGAAGCCGGAGGCCGGCTCCGGGACGGACGGCCCAAAGCAGCCGAGTGACCCGGTACCGGACACCGAACCGGAAACCGCAGACCCGTCCGGCACGGGTGAGAGAGTGGACCGTTGAGGATGTCGTGGCCGGTGGGCCCGGGACGATGAGGTGGGGTAACCATGAACGCGCCGTACGACGGTGACCGCGGCCATGCCGCGGGCAACTCGGGCCATCCCGAGTCGGACCCCCATGGGGGTCCGCCGCCCGGTCACGACCCGGCGCCGCAGCCGCCCGCCGACACATACCTCCAGGACGCCTACGACCAGGACCCCTACCGGGCTCAGGACATCGCCGCCCAGGACCCGGTCTCCGAGGCCCTGTACGACCGCGCGGCACACCCTCCGCCACCCCCGGGCACATACCCCCCTCAGCAACCGTTGTACGGGCAGCCGCCCCGGTCGCCGTACGCGCCCGACCCACGGATCTGGGCCCAGGCGCCCGCTCCGGAGCCGGGCGGTCCGACTCAGCACCTCCCGTACGGGGACGACCCGCGCACGACGCAGTTCGTGGGCGTGGACGACCTGGTCGGTCAAGCCGGGGACCAGCGCCACGAGCCGGACGCCTTCGCCCACCTCTTCCGCGATCAGCAGCAGGGCGGCGGGCACGCCGGACCGTACGACGGGGGATATTCCGGGCAGCAGGGCAGCGGGCACCCCGGCCACCAGCCGGTGACCGGCGGGCAGTCCTACGAGTCCGCTTCCGTGCCCGGCCCGGCCTCTGCGGCCCCCGGTCACTACGCGGGAGCCACGCCTCCTTCGGTCGCCGAGGCTCCCGTGCCGGAGCCGGCTCCCGCGGCTCCCCCGAAGAGGGGCGGCCGGGCCGGAGGGCTGCTGAAGTCCAGCGCCGTGATGGCGGCGGGCACCATGGTGTCCCGCCTCACGGGCTTCATCCGGTCCGCACTGATCGTCTCGGCTCTCGGCCTGGGCCTGCTCGGCGACTCGTTCCAGGTCGCGTACCAGTTGCCGACCATGATCTACATCCTCACCGTCGGCGGTGGCCTCAACTCCGTCTTCGTGCCGCAGCTCGTCCGTGCCATGAAGGACGACGCCGACGGTGGCGTCGCGTACGCCAACCGGCTGCTCACCCTCGTGATGGCGGCCCTGGCCGCACTGACCGCCGTCGCGTGGCTCGCCGCACCGCTCCTCGTAAGGGCGCTGTCGAACCCGGTCGCCTCCGATTCCTCGGCCAACGAGGTCGCCGTCACCTTCACCCGCTACTTCCTGCCCTCGATCTTCTTCATGGGCGTGCACGTGGTGATGGGGCAGATCCTCAACGCGCGCGGCCGGTTCGGCGCGATGATGTGGACCCCGGTCCTCAACAACATCGTCATCATCGTGACCCTCGGTACGTTCATCTACGTCTACGGCACCGCAGCCGACTCACGGATGACCGTCACGAGCATCCCGCCGGAGGGCCAGCGTCTCCTCGGCATCGGTATCCTGCTCGGCCTCGTCGTCCAGGCTCTGGCCATGATCCCGTACCTGCGCGAGACGGGATTCCGCATCCGTCTGCGCTTCGACTGGAAGGGCCACGGGCTGGGCAAGGCGGCGATGCTCGCCAAGTGGACCATCCTGTTCGTGCTCGCCAACCAGGCGGGCGCGCTGGTCGTGACCCAGCTGTCCACCGCTGCCGGTCTGGACTCCGACGTCCAGGGCACCGGTTTCGCCGCCTATGCCAACGCCCAGCTGATCTGGGGCCTGCCGCAGGCCATCATCACCGTCTCCCTGATGGCCGCCCTGCTGCCCCGTATCTCCCGCTCGGCGGCAGAGGACGACGGCGGCGCCGTCCGGGACGACATCTCCCAGGGCCTGCGCACCACGGCCGTCGCGATCGTGCCGATCGCCTTCGGCTTCATCGCGCTCGGCATCCCGATGTGCACCCTGATTTTCGGCTCCTCGGGCATCAGCGAAGCGACCAACATGGGGTACATGCTGATGGCCTTCGGCCTCGGCCTGATTCCCTACTCCGTGCAGTACGTCGTCCTGCGTGCCTTCTACGCCTACGAGGACACCCGAACCCCCTTCTACAACACGGTCATCGTTGCCGCGGTCAACGCGGTCGCCTCGGCGGTCTGCTTCTTCGTCCTCCCGGCCCGTTGGGCTGTGGTCGGCATGGCCGCCTCGTACGGCGTGGCCTACGCGACCGGCGTCGGTATCGCCTGGCGACGACTGCGCACGAAGCTGGGCGGAGACCTGGACGGCGCCCGGGTCCTGCGGACGTACGCCCGGCTGTGCATCGCCTCGGTTCCGGCCGCGCTGCTCGCCGGCGCGATCTGCTACGGAATCGGACACACCCTCGGTCAGGGCGTCGTCGGTTCCTTCGCCGCGCTGGTGGCCGGTGGAGCCGTGCTGCTCGGCGTCTTCTTCGTCGCCGCGCGCCGGATGCGCATCGTGGAGGTCAACTCGCTGGTCGGTATGGTCCGCGGACGCCTGGGACGCTGAGGCGCGGGTAGGCGCACAACCATCGTCGGCCCTTGTGTGTCGTGCATAGCGGCGGACTGTGGGCACAATTGGTTTCGGCGTCGGACGGCGCGCACGGGCCGTTGCCCGACGCGCACATGGATGGGGAGGCAGGGAACGACGGTGGCGGAACGGAGCACAGCTGCCGTCGACGTGGCAGACAACAGCGGCGACCAGTCGCTGACCGCGCAGGCGGACCAGTCCACGGCCGACGGGGTGGCCAAGAACCGGGAGCAGGACACGGACAGCGACGCGGCACAGGAGAACATCGGGACCGACGGTTCCGGGAAGACACCGCCGCTCGAACTGCACAGCGGTCACAAGCTCGCCAGACGCTACCGCCTCGAAGAGTGCGTCACCCGTCTGGACGGGTTCAGCAGTTGGCGTGCCGTGGACGAGAAGCTCCGCCGCGCCGTCGGCGTGCACATCCTGCCCGCACACCACTCGCGTGCCCGCTCCGTCCTGGCCGCGGCCCGTTCCTCCGCCCTGCTGGGCGACCCGCGCTTCGTTCAGGTCCTGGACGCCGTGGAGGAGGACGACGTCGTCTACGTCGTCCACGAGTGGCTTCCCGACGCCACCGAGTTGACCGCCCTCCTGGCGGCCGGACCGCTGGAGGCGTACGACGCCTACCAGATGGCCAGTCAGATCTCCTCCGCCATGGCCGCGGCCCACCGCGAGGGACTCTCCCATCTGCGCCTGAACCCCAACGCGGTACTGCGCACCTCGACCGGCCAATGGCGTATCCGGGGCCTCGCGGTGAACGCGGCGCTGCGCGGCATCGACTCCGACACCCCGCAGCGCACGGACACCGAGTCCATCGGCGCCCTGCTGTACGCGGCGCTCACTCAGCGCTGGCCGTACGAGAGTGACGCCTATGGTCTGTCCGGGCTGCCGAAGGACATCGGCCTGATCCCTCCCGACCAGGTACGGGCCGGCGTCCACCGGGGCCTGTCCGAGCTCGCCATGCGCGCCCTGGCCAACGACGGGGCCACCGCGTCCCGCCACGAGTCCCCCTGCACCTCACCGGAGGAACTGGTGAAGGCGATCGGCGAGATGCCCCGCATCCGCCCGCCGGAGCCCGCGTTCACCACTCCACCGGACTACCAGCGCACGACCTACCAACAGGGCTCCTACGGTCGTCCGGCATCCCGTCCGGGTGCGCGTGTCACACAGCCGGTGCCTGTCCCGCCGCCTCCGCTGCAGAGCCGTACCGGCAAGGCCCTGAAGTGGGCTGTGTCGGCACTGCTGATCGCCGCGCTCGGACTGGGCAGTTGGCAGCTCGCCGACGCCCTCATCGACCAGAGCGGCAACGCGGGCGACACCAACAAGACCCAGACGACGGACGGGGACGACAAGAGCGGCGACAAGCCCAAGCCGGCCGAGCCGCTCACGATCCAGGGCGCTCAGGAGTACGTTGCGACGGGCGGCGCCCAGGCCCCGGGGGATGTGGCCAAGACGTACGACAACGACAGCGAGACCTACTGGCGGACCAAGAAGTACAACGAGGGCCCGACACTCGCACCGTACAAACCCGGCGTGGGCATCGTCTACGACCTCGGCTCGGCCAGGAAGATCTCGTCGGCTTCGATAGGCCTCCGCTACACCGGTGACCACACAACGGTGCATCTCTATGCGACGGATTCGCTGACACCGTCAACCGGAGTCGACGGCATGAAGGAGATCGCGACCGGCACGACCAGGAGCGGGTCCCTGGACGTGAAGGCATCGGAAGCCGTGACGTCACGGTACGTGTTGTTGTGGATGACGGCGGTGCCGAACGCACCCGCCGACGGCTACAGCAGCGCCGGCTACAAGCAGGCCATCACCGACCTGAAGTTCACCGGCTGACGTCTCGCCGAGCGAGGGGAGGGGGCCCCGATGCCGGATGGCACCGCGCACCACGACACGAACGATCAGGACCTCCTCACCCGTCACGTGGAAGGCGATCCCGAGGCCTTCGGGGAGCTCGTCCGCCGGCACCGGGACCGTCTCTGGGCGGTCGCCCTGCGGACCCTGGGGGACCGTGAGGAGGCCGCTGACGCGGTTCAGGACGCCCTCGTCTCCGCCTACCGGGCCGCCCACACCTTCCGGGGCCAGTCGGCCGTCACGACGTGGCTGCACCGGATCACGGTGAACGCCTGTCTGGACCGTGCGCGCAAGGCGGCATCCCGGAAGACCTCCCCCGTCGACGACACGGAGCGCCTGGAGCAGCTGCTGGAGCCCCATGAGTCCGCTTCGGCTCCCGCGGAACGGAACGATCTGCACCGCCAGCTCATCGAAGCGATGGGGACGCTTCCGCCCGATCAGCGGGCGGCGCTCGTCCTCGTGGACATGCAGGGCTACCCGGTGGCCGAGGCCGCCCGCATCCTCGACGTGCCCACCGGCACGGTGAAGAGCCGCTGTGCCCGGGGCAGAGCCAGACTCCTGCCTCTTCTGCGCCATCTGCGACCGGACGGCAGCGGTGACGGCAGGAGACGGGGTGAGGAGCGGAACCGGACGCAGGGGGCATCCGTCCCACCCGCAGCGGAACCGCGTCGAGCGGATCCGCCGGATACAGGACCGAGTGACCCAGCGGCAGTGAAGGGCGGAGGTGGGCGAGCGTGACCTCGACGACAGACATGACGGAGCACCCAGGCGTCGAGGAGATCTCCGACCTCACCGAGGGGCTTCTGTCGCCCGCCCGGGACACCACTGTGCGCCGTCACCTGGACGAGTGCGAGCTCTGCGCGGACGTCCGCGCCTCACTGGAGGAAATCCGAGGGCTGCTCGGCACTATGCCGGGTCCACCGCGTATGCCGGCCGAGACGACGAGCCGTATCGATGCCGCGCTCGCCGCGGAGGCTCTGCTCCACGCCACAGTGCCGGAGCCCCAGGACATCACCGAGCCGGCCGACACTTCCCCTGCCCTGTCCGATGCGGATCGCGCGCATGTTTCACGTGAAACAGCGGCATCGGCGGACCGCCCCGCTGGGCGCCCTCGGCCGTCCACCACCGGTCCGGGCCGCAAGGGCCGCATGCACCGTGGACGTCGTCGGGCCGCTGTGCTGGGAACAGTGTTCACCGTGGCGGTCCTGGGGCTCGGCACGGTATTCCTGTCCTCCCAGAACGAGGACCCGGGGGGCGGTCAGCAGACGACCGCCACGGACACCCTCTCCGAGGGAAAGCTGGAGAAGCGGGTCTCCGACCTCCTCGCACAGGGCCAGATGAAGACCGGCTCCCCCAACAGCCCGCAGACCTTCGGCCTCGAGTCGGCGCCCGGTTCGGCCACCAGCCCCAGGGTGCTCAAGTCCGCGGTTCCGGAATGCGTCCGCAAAGGGATCGGCCGCGAGGACGCCGCCCTCGCCACGGAGGAAGGCACCTACGAGGGGCGAGAGGTCCTGCTGGTGGTACTTCCCGATCCCTCCGACGACACCCGGGTGACCGCGTACATCGTCGATGCTTCCTGTGTCTCCCATCCCTCCTCCGCCTCTGCGGCGAAGGTTCTGCTGAAGCACTCCTACACACGCGCCTGACGGACGACGCTTCACCCACACCCTGTGTGGTATCTCCTACCCTGTACGCCTCCCGAGCCCGCCCGCGGACCGCGTCCGCGTACCCGGACCCAGCGGGAATGCGCGCCCCATAGGATCCGTTGGGTGAGGTGAGAGTTCAGACAGAAACTCCCACCGGTCGGATGACACAGACCAGAGACGAGGAATCAAGCCGTGAGCGACGTCCGTAACGTGATCATCATCGGTTCGGGGCCTGCCGGCTATACCGCGGCGCTCTACACCGCCCGTGCGTCGCTGAAGCCTCTGGTGTTCGAGGGCGCCGTCACCGCCGGTGGCGCGCTGATGAACACGACCGATGTCGAAAACTTCCCAGGCTTCCAGGACGGCATCATGGGCCCCGAGCTCATGGACAACATGCGCGCCCAGGCAGAGCGCTTTGGTGCCGAGCTCATTCCGGACGACGTGGTCTCCGTCGACCTGAACGGCGAGATCAAGACTGTCACGGACACCGCGGGCACCGTCCACAGGGCGAAGGCCGTCATCGTCACCACCGGCTCGCAGCACCGCAAGCTCGGCCTGCCCAACGAGGATGCCCTATCCGGCCGCGGTGTCTCCTGGTGTGCCACATGTGACGGCTTCTTCTTCAAGGACCAGGACATCGCCGTCATCGGTGGCGGTGACACCGCGATGGAGGAGGCCACCTTCCTCTCCCGGTTCGCCAAGTCCGTCACGGTCATCCACCGCCGCGACACCCTGCGGGCCTCGAAGGCGATGCAGGAGCGCGCCATCGCCGACCCGAAGATCTCGTTCGTCTGGGACAGCGAGGTCGCTGAGGTCCAGGGCGACCAGAAGCTCTCGGGTCTGAAGCTGAGGAACGTCAAGACCGGTGAACTTTCGGATCTGGCGGTGACCGGTCTGTTCATCGCCATCGGGCACGACCCTCGCACGGAGCTCTTCAAGAGCCAGCTGGAACTGGACGACGAGGGTTACCTGAAGGTCGAGGCACCGTCGACGCGTACAAACCTCACCGGCGTGTTCGGCGCCGGTGATGTGGTCGACCACACCTACCGCCAGGCGATCACCGCCGCTGGTACGGGCTGTGCCGCCGCCCTCGACGCCGAGAGGTTCCTGGCAGCTCTCTCCGACGAGAAGCAGGCCGAGCCCGAGAAGACCGCTGTCTGACCCCCACCCGCCCCACGTATCAACCAGTTAAGGAGCCCGCCGTGGCCGGCACCCTGAAGAACGTGACGGACGATTCCTTCGATGAGGACGTCCTCAAGAACGACAAGCCTGTCCTGGTGGACTTCTGGGCCGCCTGGTGCGGTCCTTGCCGCCAGATCGCTCCTTCTCTCGAGGCCATTGCCGCGGAGTACGGGGACAAGATCGAGGTCGTCAAGCTGAACATCGACGAGAACCCGGGTACGGCCGCCAAGTACGGCGTCATGTCCATCCCGACCCTGAACGTCTACCAGGGTGGCGAGGTCGCCAAGACCATCGTCGGTGCCAAGCCGAAGGCCGCGATCGTCCGCGATCTCGAGGACTTCATCACCGAATGATCGCCGACCGCCTCACCGGCGGCGCATGTTTCACGTGAAACGCGGAGGGGCCGGCCCCCAGGGCCGGCCCCGCCCCCGTACCCGCCCCCGGCCCAGGGGGGGCCAAGCCGGG